>NZ_JBSXOD010000052.1:0-303051 GCF_056859255.1 Sulfitobacter sp. L-8 | reverse complement strand
AGATCCCGCGATCAAAGCCCCGACCCGATGAAATAGGACCCCATATGGGACAAATGGCGCTCCTGGAATAGAAAAACGCCATGGGCGGAAAAACAGAGGTCCAAAACACGCAATCAAATGCGTTTCCACACAGCCTCGGCCAATTTTGCCGCGGCGTATGGGGCACGGTTGGGATAGCCGTAAATACCGGCTGTCGAGGACGTAACGATGATCGCGCCTGCGCCTGCCGCTTTCATCGAAGGCGCTGCGTGTTTGGCAGCGATGAAGGCCCCCTCCAGATTGACGCTGACACAGGCGCGGAAATCTTCCAGCGCCACATCTTCGATCAACGCGGTCGGTCCGGCGATACCGGCATTGGCACACAGTACGTCGATCTGGCCCATATCCTTGGCGACGGCAGCCATTGCAGCTTCGTCAGTGGCGCTTGCGAGGTGACAGAGCCAGTGATCGGGGCATGTGTCCAGTGCCGCAGCGTCTACATCGGTTACCCAAACTTCGTAGCCGGCCGTGTCAAATGCCTCGGCCATCGCGCGCCCGATGCCCGAACCGCCGGCGGTGATCAGAACGCGTTTCACCGCGGTGCCCCGACAAAGCGTCCAACGCCGTTTGGCGCAGGCAATTTGGCGTGGGCGTCGGCAAAGCGTACCAAGGCCGCTTCGATATCCGGCGACGGCTCCGAAGGCTTGCGCGTGGCCAGGCTCACGTGGAGCAGGAAATGCTCGCCCGTTGCCAACAGCCGGTCGCCCTCGAACATCTCGTGCCAAAGGTGCATCTTTTTGCCCGCCCCCATCAACACACGTGTACGCACTTCGATCATCGCGCCTGCATGTGCCTCATCGACATGGCGGATATGGGTTTCTGCGGTGAAATAGCTGCCGCCCGACGAAATATAATCGGCGTCGCAGCCGATAAGCTCCATGAAGCGGTCGGTCGCATCGGCGAACGCCTGCAAATATTTCGCTTCCGTCATGTGGCCATTATAGTCGGTCCAATCCAACGGCACGGCGCGGCGTACCGTTAGAACCGGCTGGCTCGGGTCTTCGATATCGGCAGATCGTGCCGCAAGTACCGTGCCTGACCGCAAGCGCGTTTCGTGCTGCTTCATCAAGGCACCTGCGCCCCAGTCCTGCTGCTTGAGAGCGCGCATCATCGCCACCAGATTGTTGTCGCGGATACGTTCCAGATCGCGAATGCCGTAAGCCCCCGATTGGGCGTCTGACTGACCCGCGATCAGATCGACCAGTTCCTCATTGAATTCGGGGACATCCATCAACTTGGTCCATGGCCATTTCAACGCCGGGCCGAACTGCGCCATGAAGTGCTTCATGCCTGCCTCGCCGCCCGCAACCCGGTAGGTTTCAAACAGGCCCATCTGCGCCCAGCGAATACCAAAACCATAGCGAATGGCGTTGTCTATCTCTTCGGTTGTGGCGATACCGTCCTTGACCAGCCATAATGCCTCGCGCCAGACGGCCTCAAGAAAGCGATCGGCCACATGAGCGTCGATCTCCTTTTTCAGGTGCAGCGGGTACATGCCGATCGAGATCAGGGTTTGCTTGGCCTTTTCCACAGTCGGCCCGTCTTTTCCGTCGCCAGGCACAAGTTCCACCAGCGGCAGCAGATAGACAGGATTGAACGGGTGCGCGACCATGATCTGATCTGGGCGCGCCATACCGTCTTGCAGCTCTGATGGCTTGAAACCGCTGGTGGACGAACCGATCACGGCATCGGGATCACAGGCCTGCTGGATCGCGCCAAAGGTCGAATGTTTGATCTCAAGCCGTTCCGGCACGCTTTCCTGAATCCACGACGCCCCGCGGACTGCATCGGAAATGCTGTCGTGAAAACTGATCGTCCCTTCTGGGGGCAACGCAACATCTGTCAGACCGGGCATAGAGCGCCGGGCGTTCGCCATCACCTCGCCAACCTTGCGTTCGGCCTGCGGATCGGGGTCGAATATCTGTACGTTCCAACCGTTGAGCGCAAACCGTGCGGCCCATCCGCCGCCAATAACTCCGCCCCCGATTATCGCTGCTGTCTTGGTCATTTTCGCATCCTTAGCTGGCTGATATCATAGCCATTGAAATCCAATATCTCTTGCGCTGCGGTGATCCGGTCCGAACCGCCTGTCGGGTGACGGTCCAATATCCAGCCATAATCGCCTGCCGGATTGCCGACCGCGGCAGTGCGAAACCCTTCGTCGACCCACAGCACCCACAGCTCGCGCGTGGTGCCATCGGGGTGCGACAGTACGTATCGCCCATGCCCTTTCTGACTGGCCAGCCACAGCGTTCCACCCCCGGTGCAGGCCGGGAGAGCACAAAGTTGAAACGCCGCGCCCCCGGTTGTTTCGACCAAGGCGATCTGGCTGGCGTCATCGCCAAAGCTGCCGCGCACCACCCAAGGCCCCTTGAACCGCGCTGCATCAAAGCGACTGGTCGCCCCGATCAACGCTTTCGGGTCACGAAACCCATGCGCTGCATCAGGAACAGGGGCTGCACAGCCCCCCAGCACGACCATCGCCAGAAACGCCAGCTTCACGCAGGCGCACGCTTGGTCAGGCCCAGCTTTTCGCGTACTTCAGCCGGACCGATAACCCGCGCCCCCATGTTTTCGATAATCGTGCCTGCGCGTTCCACAAGTTGCCAGTTTTCGGCCAGAACCCCCTTGTCCAGCCACAGGTTATCTTCGAGCCCGACCCGCACGTTACCACCGGCGAGTACGCTGGCAGCGACATAGGCCATCTGGTTGCGGCCCAATCCGAACGCACTGAACGTCCAGTCGTCAGGCACGTTGTTCACCATCGCCATGAAGGTGTTCAAATCATCCGGTGCCCCCCATGGTACCCCCATGCAGAGCTGGACCAGCGCAGGGCTGTCGAGCACGCCGTCTTTGACCAACTGCTTGGCGTACCAAAGATGGCCGGTATCAAACGCTTCGATCTCGGGTTTCACGCCAAGATGGGTCATCATCTGCCCCATCGCCGTCAACATGCCGGGGGTGTTGGTCATGACATAATCGGCTTCGGCAAAGTTCATCGTGCCACAGTCAAGCGTGCAGATCTCGGGCAGGCATTCCTTGATGTGCTGCACCCGTTCCGATGCACCGATCATATCGGTCCCATCCACCGGGGGCATCGGATTTTCGGTGGGTCCAAAGATGATGTCACCGCCCATTCCCGCCGTCAGGTTCAAGATCACGTCAACTTCGGCCTCGCGGATACGTTCCGTCACCTCGCGGTACAGATCCAGACGTCGGCTTGGCGCCCCCGTTTCGGGATCGCGCACGTGGCAATGCACGACCGCCGCCCCCGCTTTCGCCGCGGCAATGGCGCTTTCGGCGATCTGCGCAGGCGATCGCGGCACATGGTGGCTTCGGTCCTGACTGCCGCCCGATCCGGTAACGGCGCAAGTAATAAACACGTCTTTGTTCATCGTCAGTGGCATTTTAAGGCTCCTTGCTTTTCGAGGGTCAGTCAGGGCTTTCAGTAAGGCATCGGGTGCGCTTTGTGCGCGGCATCAATGTCGGTCAGGATCTCATCGCCCAGGGTCAGGTCCAACGCGCCCAGAACAACATCGAGTTGATCCAACGACGTCGCCCCAAAGATCACCGAGGTCATGAAAGGTCGCTGGCGGGCCCAAGCCATCGCCATATGAACAGGGTCCAGCCCGTGCTTTTGCGCAATCGACAGATAGGCGTCCACCGCCTTGAAGACTCGGTCGGTCTTGCGCCCGCCCAGATCACCGTTGATTGCCATGCGCGATTTGTCAGGTACCGCTCCGTTTTGATATTTCCCGGTCAGCAGACCGGCGGCCAACGGAGAATACGACAGCATGCCGATATCTTCGTTGTGGCAGACCTCTGCTACATCTGTATCGGCAAGACGCGCCAACAGCGAATATTCGTTTTGCACGGATACAGGGCGCGGTCCGTCACTGCGGTCGGACGCATTGGCCCATTGCGTCAGGCCCCACGCGCTTTCGTTGCTCAGACCGAAGCAGCGGATCGTGCCGCGCGTAACCTCGTCTTGCAAGGCCGCCATGCAGTCGTCCATGTGGGCCATGGTGTCGGCACGGTTCTGCGAGGACGGATCAAACTGCCAGTTCTTGCGAAACATATAGCTGCCCCGGTTGGGCCAATGAAACTGATAGAGGTCGATGTAATCGGTTTGCAGCCGCTTGAGCGACGCCTCGATCGTGGGCCGGATGGTATCCGATGAAATTCCGGCCCCGTCGCGCACCGGGGCCCCTTCCCCGGAATGCTTTGTCGCCAGCACGAAATCGCTGCGCCGCCCCGAACTCCCGATCCATTCGCCAATGATTTCTTCGGTACGACCGATGGTTTCGGCGCGGACCGGATTAACCGGGTACATCTCTGCCGTGTCAATAAAGTTGATCCCGGCATCAAGCGCGCGCTCGATCTGTGCGTGGCCTTCTTTGGCGGTGTTCTGCGTACCCCAGGTCATCGACCCCAAACAGAAATCAGTTACCTCAATATCGGTACGGCCCAGCTTGTTCTTCTTCATCGAAAATCCTCATCTCAATTTGCGCCCACCCTCACGTTTCATCGACAGCATCGCAATAGCCTTTTCAAGCACGGCGGCGAAAAGCTGATTAAGTCCTGTTTTCGACAATCTACGTCGCTAAGGGAGTTGGCTCCCTTCCCCAAAGAGGCGACAGTGGCCGGATATGCGCTTGCTCATTTCCTTTGCCGCTCTGTTCATGTCCGTGATCCTGCTTCAACTTTCGTCCGGGGGAGTCGGACCACTGGACGTGTTGTCCGGTATCAAGCTGGGATTTTCCAACCAAGAGATCGGTCTGCTGGGCTCGGCGCATTTCATCGGGTTCTTCGTCGGATGCTGGTGGGCACCGCGGGTAATGGGAAGCGTCGGCCACAGTCGCGCCTTTGCTGCCTTTACCGCCGCCGGGTCAATCGGCTTGATGTCGCATATGTTGATCATCGATCCCTATGCATGGGCGTTGATGCGAGTGGCGTCAGGGTTCTGTGTCGCGGGCTGCTATACCGTCGTCGAGGCATGGCTCAACGCCAAAGTCACCAACGAAACCCGAGGGCGCACGATGGGCGCATACCGCGTCGTCGACATGACCGGATCACTGGCCGCGCAGATGATGATCGGGGTACTGACACCTGCCTCTTATGTCTCATATAACCTGTTGGCGATCCTGTGTTCAGCAGCACTGCTTCCCCTCGTGTTGACCCGGCTGCCTCAGCCCGAAACCCCTGCCCAACCAAGGCTGCGCCCCCGTCTGGCAATGGACCGGTCCCCGCTTGCAGCCGCCGCCGTGGTCGTCGCGGCCCTGTCCAGCGCATCGTTTCGGATGGTTGGCCCCATCTACGGCCAAGAGGTCGGGCTGAGCGCAGGTCAAATCGCATGGTTCCTGTCGGCGTTTGTCCTGGGCGGGGCGTTGGCACAGTTTCCGATCGGCTGGCTGGCAGACAAATTCGACCGCCGCTGGGTTTTGATCTGGCTATCGGCCGCGTCTATCTTGAGTTGTGCAGTTACGGTCATGGCGGCAGGGATGGGTACCGGCGCGATTTTCCTGGCCGCCACGTTATTTGGTCTGACCACCTTTCCGATATATTCTGTCGCCGCTTCGCACGCCCATGACTTTGCCAAAAGCGAAGAGCGGGTCGAACTGTCTGCCGCATTGATGTTCTGGTTTGCCGTCGGGGCGATATTCGCACCCTATCTGGCATCCGTGTTGATCGAGAACTATGGCCCCGCGGCCTTGTTCGGCATGATATCCATCGGTCACGGGGTGTTGGTGCTGTTTGGACTGACCCGGATGCGGGCCCGCCCCACGGCAAAAAAACGCACGCCGTATGTCTATGCGCCCCGGACGACATTCATCATCGGTCGTCTGATGCGTCGCCAACGGGACAATCACAGCGTTGGTCGCAAGGCCCCCTAGCCCTTGCCCTGTAGCTGCGTTACAGGGTGGGCAAAGCATTATCGGGGTCTAAATCATGAAACGCCACCTCATCACATCCGCCATTCCGTATATCAACGGCATCAAACACCTCGGCAACCTGGTGGGCAGCCAACTGCCCGCCGATCTATACGCCCGCTATCTGCGCGCCCGAGGGCACGAGGTTCTGTTTCTTTGCGCGACCGATGAACACGGCACCCCCGCCGAACTGGCTGCCGCCAAGGCAGGCAAACCCGTCGAGGAATACTGTGCCGAGATGCATGACGTTCAAGCACGCATCGCCGAAGGGTTCGGGCTGTCGTTCGACCATTTCGGACGGTCGTCCAGCCTGCAAAACCAAAAGCTGAGCCAGCATTTCGCCGGTGCGTTGTACGATCAGGGGCTGATCGAAGAAGTAGAGCAGCGTCAGATCTATTCCGAAACTGACGGTCGTTTCCTGCCCGACCGCTATGTCGAAGGGACCTGCCCCAACTGCGGGTTCGAAGACGCCCGCGGTGACCAATGTGACAACTGCACCAAACAGCTGGACCCCGAAGACCTGATCAACCCGCGATCCACCGTGTCCGGTGCCACTGACCTCGAGATGCGCGCGACCAAACACCTGTTCCTGCGCCAGTCGCAGATGAAGGACAAGCTGGACGAGTGGATCAACAGCAAGGCCGACTGGCCGGTGCTGACCACGTCCATCGCCAAGAAATGGCTGCATGACGGTGACGGTCTGCAGGACCGTGGCATCACCCGCGACCTTGATTGGGGTGTCCCCGTCAAACGCGGCGACGAAGATTGGCCGGGGATGGAGGGCAAGGTGTTTTATGTCTGGTTCGACGCCCCCATCGAATATATCGCCTGCGCCCAGGAATGGGTCGATGCCGGGAAAGGCAGCGATTGGGAAAGCTGGTGGCGCACTGACAAAGGTGCCGACGACGTGCGCTATACCCAGTTTATGGGCAAGGATAACGTGCCGTTCCACACGCTCAGTTTCCCTGCCACGATCATGGGTTCGAACGAACCTTGGAAGCTGGTCGATTACATCAAATCGTTCAATTACCTCACCTATGACGGCGGGCAGTTTTCAACCTCGCGCGGGCGTGGGGTGTTCATGGACCAAGCGCTGGAAATCCTGCCCGCCGACACCTGGCGCTGGTGGTTGCTCAGCCATGCACCCGAAACATCCGACGCGGAGTTCACGTGGGAAAATTTCCAGGCATCTGTGAACAAGGACCTTGCCGACGTATTGGGCAACTTCATCAGCCGGATCACCAAATTCTGCCGCTCCAAGTTCGGCGAAGAGGTCCCGGCAGCGGGTGAATATGGTCCCGCAGAGCATGCTTTGATCGCGGACTTGACTGAAAAGGTCGCGCAATACGAGAAATACATGGAGGCGATGGAGGTCCGCAAATCGGCGACCGAACTTCGCGCGATCTGGGCCGCGGGCAATGAATACCTGCAAGCCGAAGCACCATGGTCCACATTCAAGACCGACCCCGACAAGGCCGCGGCTCAGGTGCGTCTGGCCCTGAACCTGATCCCGCTTTACGCGGTTCTGTCAGGCCCGTTCATTCCCACCGCAGCCGCCAGCATGCTGCAAAGCATGCGCGTCGACGATGCCGCCTGGCCCGATGACGTGCCCGCAGCCTTGGGCCAACTCGCCCCCGGCCACGCGTTCGACGTTCCAGAGGTTCTGTTTACCAAAATCACCGACGAGCAGCGCGAAGAATGGGCTGAAAAATTCGCCGGGGTACGGGCTTAGGCGATCCGACCTGGAAAAAACGATGGAGCGGGGCTGGCGAGCCAAGTCAGCCTCCAACAGCTGATAGCGGTAGGCGAAGGTCAAACCGATAGTCCGTGAATGGTGGTGGTGCGGGCGGGGGGACTCGAACCCCCACGGGCATAAGCCCCTCAGATTTTAAGTCTGGTATGTCTACCATTCCATCACGCCCGCAACGACGCGCAACATAGCGAGGTTCGCAGCGGTGTAAATGTCAGATATCGCTTCCCTGCGGTCCAAGGGGCGCATCTTTGGCTAAAAGCCCGGCCTCGGGCAGCCACGGGTTATTTTCCACCGCGATCAACAGCTGCGCGCGCGCTTCGGATATACGACCCATATGCATCAGCGTCAGCGCTCTGCCTGTCTGAGCGGCAACATGCAGAGGCTGCAAATTCAGTGCCATGTCGAGATTGGTGAGCGCCGCCGCATACTCACCGTTCAAAAAATGAATGTAGGCGCGTTGATTGTATCCTTCGGCGTAGTCGGGGCAATATGCAACCAGACGATTAAATTCACCGATCGCCCCAAGAAAGTCATACGCGTCACGACGACGAAGCCCGGTGTCCAGTATCCCTTGAGCAACCTCATCCGGAGCACGCAGCCAGACCTTCCACATCGCATCCGATACGACGCGACCGGCACGAACATCAGGCGCACGGTCGGCTTGCTCGATCAGATTCCGAAGCTCGGGCGAATAATCGGGCAGCTGCGGACACCCCGCTGCAAGCGCGGGGCCGGAGAGCAAGGTCAGGATACCTAATATGCGCATAATCGAACGTTTGCGCCGGATCGGTTTCAAGTCAAGTCACATCGGCAAGCATGATTTCCTTGACAGCTTCCATCGCCACATAGGTAGAGGTGTTTGACACATGCGGCAGGGCGGTGATCTTTTCTCCCAGAAATTGCCGATAGGCGGCCATGTCTCGGGTCCGTACCTTAAGCAGGTAATCAAAATTGCCGGCAATCATGTGCGCCTGTTCGATTTCGGGGACACGCAACACCGCGGCATTGAATGCCTTGAGAGCGGCTTCGCGGGTGTCGCTTAGCCGCACCTCCACGAAAGCGACATGATCCAGACCCAACCGAATCGGGTCAAGCAACGCCCGATATCCCAGGATTACCCCTGCGTCTTCCAGGCGCCGCAGCCGCGCCTGGGTCGGCGATTTCGACAAACCGATCCGCTTGGCAAGATCGGTGATGCTGATCCGCCCGTCTTCGGCCAGCACTGACAAAATAGCGGCGTCGAAACGGTCCATTCTGAAATCTTCATTTGTCACGCGAATCACCTAATAATAAAGCGCTTTGACCATCAAACTTGATAGAATCAGGAACTACTACTCCGTTTCCATAGGTATACTAGTCCAATTGTTCACTGGAGTAGCCCATGGCACGCGATTCGTCCCCGATTTTACGCCATCAGATTGATGCAGGTACCTATACAGATCAAGAAAACGTCCTGCGGGAACTGGTGCGTAACGCGCATCTTTCTCCGGAAGAGCGCGCTGCGATAACCAAGGCCGCTGCGGACATCGTCAGAGCGATCCGTGGCCATACCGCGCCCGGTATGATGGAGGTCTTTCTGGCTGAATACGGGTTGTCCACCGATGAGGGCGTGGCGTTGATGTGTCTGGCAGAGGCGCTGTTGCGTGTGCCCGATGCAGAAACCATTGATGCGTTGATCGAAGACAAGATCGCGCCCTCCGATTGGGGACGTCACATGGGGCATTCGACTTCGCCTTTGGTCAACGCGTCGACATGGGCGCTGATGCTGACCGGGCGCGTGCTGGACGATGACCAGCCCGGCCCGGTGCGTCACCTGAGGGCGGCCATCAAACGGCTGGGCGAACCGGTGATCCGGACGGCGGTCAGCCGCGCGATGAAGGAAATGGGCCGCCAGTTTGTGCTTGGCGAAAACATCACCGCCGCGATGGAACGCGCCAAGGGTATGGAAAAGAAGGGCTATACATATAGCTATGACATGCTGGGCGAAGCTGCGCGAACAGAAGACGACGCAAAACGCTATCACCTCAGCTACAGCCGGGCGATATCAGCCATAGCGGTCGCCTGCACCAACAAGGACAGCCGCAAGAATCCCGGCATTTCGGTAAAGCTGTCGGCGCTTCATCCCCGCTACGAAGTCGCCCAGGAAAGCTCTGTCATGCGCGATCTTGTACCGCGTCTGAGAGCCTTGGCGCTCTTGGCAAAATCTGCCGGCATGGGCCTGAATATCGACGCGGAAGAAGCCGACCGCCTTGGTCTTTCTCTCGATGTTATCGAAAAGGTGCTGTCTGAACCGGCGCTTTCGGGTTGGGCCGGTTTCGGGGTGGTCGTACAAGCCTATGGTCCACGCGCCGGTGTGGTCATTGATGCGCTCTATGACATGGCCATTCGCCACGATCGCAAGATCATGGTGCGACTGGTGAAAGGCGCCTACTGGGACACCGAGATCAAACGCGCTCAGGTGAAAGGCGTCGATGGCTTTCCGGTGTTCACCCAAAAGGCCGCGACTGACGTATCCTATATCGCCAATGCCAGAAAACTGCTGAACATGACCGACAGGATCTATCCGCAGTTTGCCACCCACAACGCCCACACGGTCGCAGCGGTGCTGCACATGGCCGAGGACAAGGAGAAATTTGAATTCCAACGCCTGCATGGCATGGGCGAGACTTTGCACAATATCATCATGGAAAAGCACGGTACCCACTGTCGCGTTTATGCGCCGGTCGGGGCGCATGCGGATCTTCTGGCGTATCTGGTACGGCGATTGCTGGAAAACGGTGCCAATTCCAGCTTCGTCAACCAGATCGTTGACGAAGAAGTTCCCCCCGAAGTCGTTGCGGCAGACCCTTTTGAAAGCCTGTCCGGCACCACGTTGCATATCCCCACGGGACCGGAACTTTACCTGCCCGCCCGCGTAAACTCGATGGGGTTCGACCTGACACACACGCCGACGCTGGATGTGATCGAATCCGCGCGCGCGCCATGGAAAGCCCATAGCTGGGCGGCGGTGCCGTTGCTGGCGGTCGAGGCAAAGCCCAAAAAAGCGGTACGCCTGCTGAATCCTGCCGCATCAAGCCGAAGCCCCGGTACCGTGCGAAATGCGTCCGAGGCGGATGTCCAAGCTGCATTGGATAACGCTGCTGTTTGGGGCGCTCCTCTGGAACACCGCCAAGAGGTACTGCTACGCGCGGCCGATATGCTTGAATCGCATTACGGCGAAATCTTTGCCCTTTTGGCCCGCGAGGCAGGCAAAGGCCTGCCCGACTGCGTCGCCGAATTACGCGAGGCCGTGGATTTTCTGCGCTATTACGCGTGTCAGGCAACCAATACCCCACCTGCTGGACGCTTCACGTGCATCTCGCCGTGGAACTTCCCGCTGGCGATCTTCTGTGGTCAGGTTAGTGCGGCTCTGGCTGCCGGCAATGCCGTGCTGGCCAAACCTGCCGAACAGACACCCCTTATCGCATTTCTGGCGACATCGCTCCTGCACGAGGCGGGCGTTCCGCGTGCTGTGTTGCAACTGCTTCCCGGTGGGGGTGACGTCGGCGCGGCACTGGTATCGGACCCGCGCATCAACGGCGTAGCTTTCACCGGTTCAACAGGCACAGCACTGCGTATCCGTGAAACCATGGCCAAGCACTGCACCCCCGGCACGACGCTGATCGCGGAAACCGGCGGGATCAATGCGATGATCGTCGACAGCACCGCCCTGCCCGAACAGGCCGTTCAGGCCATTGTCGAAAGCGCGTTTCAATCGGCGGGCCAGCGGTGTTCGGCCCTGCGGTGCCTCTATATCCAAGAGGACATCGCCGAAGACGTGATCGAAATGCTGACCGGCGCAATGGAGGTGCTGACCCTCGGCAACCCGTGGCAGATCTCGACCGATGTCGGCCCGGTAATCGACGAAGCGGCCCGCAAGACCATCGCCGACCACATCGACGCTGCCCGCAGCGAAGGCCGCGTGATCGCTGAACTGGCCGCCCCCGCCAAAGGCACGTTCGTCGCGCCGACGATGATCCGCATCAATGGCATCGCAGACCTGAAACAAGAGATCTTCGGCCCCGTACTGCACATCGCGACCTTCAAAGCCACCCAGCTCAACAAGGTGATAGATGCGATCAATGCGACCGGCTATGGCCTGACGTTTGGCTTGCAAACGCGTATCGACGACAGGGTCCAGCATGTATCCGAAAGGATCGAAGCGGGTAATATCTATGTGAACCGCAATCAGATCGGGGCGATCGTTGGCAGCCAACCCTTTGGCGGTGAAGGCTTATCTGGCACAGGCCCAAAGGCAGGCGGCCCCAATTATTTGCCACGTTTCAGCGAACCGGACTTGAAAACCCAAGGTGAAACCTGGGACACCGACCAAACAGAACTGCCTCCGCTGCCTGCCCATGCGGTACCGATCCTTGAAACGGTCACCCTTCCTGGCCCGACCGGAGAGTCCAACCGGCTCAGCACATTACCGCGCGCCGCCTTGCTGTGTATGGGGCCGGGTCCAACCACAGCCGCAGAACAGGCGCGTGCGGTTTCGGCGCTTGGCGGTACTGCCGTCGAAATGAACGGGCAGATCGATGCCGCGTCACTCACCGGCGGCCCGGCGTATGGTGGCGTCTTATGGTGGGGCGACGAAGAAACCGCCCGCGCCGTCGAAGTGGCCCTGGCGGCTCGATCCGGCCCTATCGTCCCTTTGATAAGGGGGCTTCCCGATACGGCACGGGTCCGCGCCGAAAGACATGTCTGCGTCGATACGACGGCTTCAGGGGGCAATGCTCAGCTGCTCGGTGCTGCTGGCTGAATGTGTTGGTGGCGGGCAACATCGATTGCTCGCCGTACCGCCAGAACCGGTGTCGTCATCACCGGCACGCGCAACTCAGACAACAAAGCCGCAGCACCGTCCATGGATGCCTGGGCCAGAACGATGCAATCCGTATCGGCCAAGACATCCATGCCAGCTACCACATCTTGGGCAATCGCGGCATAAAAATCCGCCATATCCGCTTCTTCAAACAAGCTCCAGGCGGTTTGACACATGATCACATGCGCCCGGACATCCGGCGCTTTCGCGCATGCTTCAAACAGGTTGACCGTGGCCGCACGCGTGCTTTCCAAACAGATGACCAGCATGACGCGCTTGTACCGCGCCGCCGCCTCCATGACAGGCCGGTCAACCCTTACATACTCCGCCGCAAGGCTTTCGATCAACGGGCCCAGCGTCGAACAACTGCACAACAAGGCATCGCCGGCCATGTGCGCCCCGATTATTTGGGATACCTCTCCTCTGACGGCCTCTGGCCCACCGGCCTGGGCACGCGCAAGCAAATCGGGCCGGACGATATGTGCAACTCTGCCTTCCCAGCCCTCGGCCTCGAACAAAGCCGAAAACCGGGGCACATGAAGTGCAGCGGTATGCAGGCAGGTAATTTCCACGGAAGTGCCTTTCAGTTCACCCATTAAACATCCGCCACGATGCCTCTTGACCAGTCGTAACGGATGTCTGAGGGTCCGTCCATGTTCCCCATTCGCGACCATAACCCGTCAGGGCGCACGCCCTATGTCACTTATCTGCTGATGGCGGTGAACATTGGCGTATTTCTAAGCTATGTCGGCCTGTTCGGCGAAGACCGCGCCCTCAATATCTTCTTCTTTGAATGGGCATTGATTCCGGGTCGCGTGACCTCAGGCCAAGACTACTCCGGGCTGTTCACCTCGATGTTCCTGCACGGGGGCTGGCTGCACCTCGCTGGCAACATGCTGTTTCTCTACATTTTCGGCGATAATATCGAAGACGAGATGGGCCATATCGGCTACCTGATCTTCTATCTTGCCTGCGGCGTGCTGTCAGCCGGGGCGCATGTCATTTCGGCCCCCTACTCCCCGGTTCCAACTGTGGGGGCCTCTGGTGCCATTGCCGGCGTCATGGGCGGCTATCTGCTGCTCTACCCCAAAGCCAAAGTCGATATTCTCATCATCTTCATCGTGTTCTTCCGCATATTCCCGATACCGGCATGGATCATGCTGGGCCTGTGGCTCGGAATGCAACTCATCGGCGGGATCGGGGCCGACCCGACCATCGGCGGCGTGGCCTATTGGGCCCACGCCGGTGGCTTCTTCGTCGGGATCCTGCTCACCCTGCCGCTGTGGCTCAGCCTCGGCGGCCCGGCGTTCTGGTCGTCGACACAAGGTCACCCACCGCACGCCGAAGCCCACTATACCATCGCCACCAGCCGCATCCCGAAGGTAAAACGCAAATGACCCCGGCCGAGGAAATCCACCACGCAACATGCCACTGCGGGGCAGTGACCCTCAGGGCAACCCTGCCCACCGGCCTGTCGTCCGCCAGCCGCTGCACCTGCTCATTTTGCCGCCGCCGTGCCGCCGCGGCGGTCACGGCTATCGCCACGTCTGTAGACGTCTTGCACGGAACGGAAAACCTCACGCTCTACAGATGGGGCACCGGGACCGCCAAGCATTATTTCTGCAAAACCTGTGGGATCTACATGTACCACCAGCGTCGGTCAGACCCCGCGCAATGCGGCATCAACCTCGGGTGCATTGACGGGGCCGAACCCTGGCTCCTGGAACCCATTCCATATACCGATGGCATCAATCACCCGTCGGACAGATAGACCTGGACCCAATTCCAAATGGCCAAAAATCCTCGCCGAAGGCATCCTTTCCAGGCAGGATACTCAGCCCCTGGCGATTTTCGCGAAACCCGAAAACAGCGCTTCATTGGCACAGACGATCTCACCGTCTTCCAGGACATTGCCTGCGGGGTTCAACGGCTCGACCATGCCACCGGCCTCGCGCACGATCAGCATACCCGCGGCCAGATCCCAAGGGCTCAACCGCCGCTCCCAAAAACCATCGTAGCGGCCGGCGGCGACATAGGCCAGGTCAAGCGCGGCGGCGCCCCAGCGACGCACCCCTGCGCACACCGGCAGGATACGCCCAAGATCGCTCAGCGTATCGGGCAGATCCGCACGTCCGCCAAACGGCAGACCCGTGGCGAATATCGCCTCGATCATCCGGGACCGGCCCGAAACCCGCAAACGGCCGTCGTTCATCCAGGCACCCGCGCCTTTTTCGGCAAAGAACATCTCGTCCTTGGCGGGGTCGAACACGACACCGGCCACGATCTGGCCCTTGTGTTCAAGCGCTATAGACACAGCCCAATGGGGCAGACCATGCAAAAAGTTCGTCGTGCCATCCAAGGGGTCGACGATCCAGCGTCGCGTGGGGTCCTGCCCGTCTTCGCCGCCACCTTCTTCGGCCAACCATCCATAGGTCGGGCGCGCGCCCATCAGCTCGTCTTTCAGGGTCTTTTCAGATTGAAGATCGGCACGGCTGACAAAATCGCCAGCGCCTTTCATCGACACCTGAAGGTTCTCTACCTCGCGAAAATCCTTGACCAGCCCGCGTCCCGCACGCCGCGCTGCCTTGATCATGATGTTTAGATTTGCACTGCCAACCATATTTCGCGTCCCTCAATGGATCAGGCCGTGCGTATAAGCCTACCTTCCCCATTTGCCAAGGGGGCAGGGTCATCTGACGTAACGTGGCGCGGATCGCCACCTTGTGCATGGCGGTATTCCAGATAACCTGCCGATAACACCCCCAAGGAGGAAAGCTAAATGTCTGACCAAATGAAACGTATCGTACTGGCGTCCCGCCCCGATGGCGCACCGACCGCCGATAACTTCCGTCTCGAAGAAGGGCCCGTGCCCACCCCGGGCGACGGCGAGGTCCTTGTCCGCGTGAAATACATGTCGCTTGACCCCTATATGCGCGGTCGGATGGATGACGGAAAATCCTATGCAGCGCCTGTGCCCGTAGGTGGCACCATGGAAGGCGGGTCGGTTGGCGAGGTAATCGCCTCCAACAGCCCCAATTTCAAGGTCGGCGATCACGCATTTGGCATGTTCGGCTGGGCCACCCACGGGGTTCAGCCTGCAAATCTGCTGCGGAAGGTCGACCCCGATCAGGTGTCCATCACCACCTCGCTCGGCGTGCTTGGCATGCCCGGTTTCACCGGCTGGCATGGGCTGATGGAATATGGCCGTCCCAAAGCGGGCGAGACCCTTGTGGTTGCCGCGGCAACAGGGCCGGTCGGCTCCATGGTGGGGCAGATCGCCAAGTCGCATGGCCTGCGCGTGGTGGGTATCGCGGGCGGTGCAGACAAATGCGCGATGGCCAAGGATCACTTTGGCTTTGACGAATGCATTGACCACCGCGCTTACGACGACGCCAAATCCCTGCGCGCCGCCCTGAAAGACGTCTGCCCGAAGGGCATCGATATCTATTTTGAAAACGTCGGCGGCAAAGTGCTCGAAGCGGTGATGCCGCTGATGAACCCGCACGGGCGTATCCCGATCTGCGGCATGATCGCATGGTATAACGCCGGTGGTCTGGGTGCCAACGCCGCCGAAGAAGCGCTCACTGCACCAAAGCTGTGGCGCACGATTCTGGTAAACTTCCTCAGCGTGAACGGATTTATCATTTCCAACCACTGGAACAGGTTTCCCGAATTCATGAAAGAAGTCGCGCCCAAGGTGGCCGACGGTACCATCGCGGTCAAAGAGGACATCACCGAGGGCCTTGAAAACGCACCGCAGGCGTTCATGGACCTGCTGACCGGCGGCAATCAAGGCAAGGCCATCGTCAAGGTCGGCTGAACAGATATCGGTGGGGGCGTGCGCGCCCCTACCCTTCCCGTTGCCAGGGCGTGACAGCGCCCTCACAGCGACATCCCCGCCACATCATCGCGCACGGCATGTGCCCTATCCCCTGACACCAGGCCCGGTCAGCCTGATTGCGGCCTGCATACCGCGATTGTTTTCGCGGGTCGCCCCGCACATGCGATCAAATAGTTTATGCGCACTTGAGTTGCCTCTTGAAATACATCGCGACACATGTCACTTATTTAGCGACACGTGACGAAAAGGAGTACAGCCATGGGTGCTACAGCCTTTCTGAGTGAAAGGGATAACCTCCCGTTAATGAATGCGGAGACAGACGACGCCGTGCGCGCTTTCCGGCTTTTGGGCGGGCAAAAGGTCATCAAGCAAACGGTGCGAAACTCTTTGGATGCGCATGATGTGATCGTGAAAGGCATTTCCTCCCAAGCACTGCTGCATCTTGTGGACACAGTATCGGTGCTGTCGTCGGGCGATGCGCTGAACAAGGCGATCGGCATGAGCCTACGCACCCTGCAACGCAAAAGAGCCGAAAAAGGCAAAGACCGCCTGTCTACAGAACAAAGCAGCCGAGCTTGGCGCTTTGCAGAGTTGCTGGCGCAAGCTACCGACGTCTTTGGCGACCAAGAAGCAGCCGAGGCCTGGATGCTGGCCCCTGCCATCGGTCTGGACAACCGACGGCCCATCGACCTGCTTTCGTCGGCCGCAGGGGCCGAAGCGGTGGAAAACACCCTGACCCGGATGGAGTACGGGGTCTACGCGTGACGCCACTGCCACCGCCGCTCGGAACGGGCGAACTGCGGTTCTGGAGGCTCGACCAGCGGCAACATGCGCCGACATGGCACACTGGCGAAGGGTCATACCGCGTGGGGGGCCGCTGGAATTCGCAAGGAGTCCGGGCGGTCTATACCTCTCTTGACCCCGCGACCGCGATCATGGAAGTCGCGGTCCACAAGGGCTTCAGGGCGCTGGACACTGCACATCATGTGCTGACCTCTGCCAGAGTGATCGACCCTGCCAAGGTACATGTCCTTGATACCGCTGATATACCTAACGCGAACTGGTTGGTTCCGGGGTCACATGGGGCGGGCCAAAAAGGGTTCGGCGACGCGCTGCTACGCGACCACCTGTTTGTTTTGATCCCCTCTACAGTGTCCCGGCATAGCTGGAACCTGATCTTCGATGCCACCAAGGCCACAGGCCAGTTCGACGATGTGCAGCAAGAACATTTCGCTCTTGATCCACGCCTGCATGTTTAAACGGCAACATCACGCCTTAAGCCCGCTGCAATTTCCGCGCTTCTTCCCCTGCCAGTTTCAGCAGTTGCGACATGAAAGGCTTGTCCAGATCATCCTCGCGCACGGCGGCGTACAATCTGCGCGTCACGCCGTTTTCCGTCAGCGGACGCGTGACATAATCATTGCTGTATTTCACCTCGCGAACGACCCAGTCGGGCAAGACCGCGACCCCGCGGTTGGAAGCGACAAGCAACAGGATCACCGCCGTGAGTTCAACCTGACGGATGGCAAGCGGCTCGACCTTGGCGGGAATCAACAACTGGCTGAACACGTCAAGGCGTGTGCGTTCCACCGGATAGGTAATCAGCGTTTCGCTTCTGAAATCTGCGGCCTCGACATATGGTTTGGCCGCAAGGGGGTGATGGCTGGCGGCGACAAACACCGCCTTGTAATCGAACAATTCAACAAACTTGACGCCGGGCAGGTCCTCGGGATCCGATGAAACCACCAGATCGACCTCTTCGCGCAACAAGGCGGGCAAGGCATCAAAGGCCAGACCGGGGCGGATATCGACATCTACATCGGGCCAGGATTTGCGAAACTGTTCAAGCACCGGGAACAACCATTCGAAACAGGCGTGACATTCAATGGCAATGTGCATCCGGCCTGTGCTGCCAGCACGTAGCCCCATGAATTCAGCCTGCGCCGCCTCGAGCTGTGGCAGCACCTGTTGGGCCAGCTTCAGCAGGCGCAGTCCCGCAGGCGACAGCTTTAGCGGTTTGGACCGACGCACGAACAGCTCTACCCCGGCCTGATCCTCCAGCCCCTTTACCTGATGCGACAAAGCGGATTGGGTGATGTTCATCGTATCGGCGGCCCGCGCGAGACCTCCGGCCTCGTGAATGGCCTGAATGGTGCGCAGATGACGGAACTCAATATGCATATGAGGCGTTCCTCATGTTGAAGATGAAAGTTATGAGTTTGTTTCACAACTCAGTTCGTGCAACAAGAGTTGAAATAAAGAATAGGATTGCCCGACATGACCACGCCAGCCGTTTCCTTTGAAGTTTTCCCGCCCAAGTCCGTCGACGCATCATTCCGTCTTTGGGATACGGCTCAAGCGCTGGCACCTTTGGGACCCCGCTTTTTTTCCGTGACCTACGGTGCAGGCGGGTCGACCCGCGATCTGACGCATGATTCTGCTCATGTACTGCGCCGCACATCCGGCCTGCCGGTGGCAGCGCACCTGACCTGCGTCGGCGCAAGCAAAGCCGAAACACTTGAGGTCGCGAACAGCTTTGCCGAAATCGGCGTCACCGATATTGTCGCATTGCGCGGTGATCCTGAAAATGGGGCCAGCGTATTTACGCCACACCCGGATGGCTTTGCCGACAGCTGCGAATTGATCGAAGCTTTGGCCGCGACGGGGAAATTTACGCTGCGGGTCGGTGCCTACCCCGAGCCACACCCCGAATCCCCGGATCAGGCGCAGAATGTTGAATGGCTCAAGCGCAAGTTCGATGCTGGTGCCGACGAAGCGATCACTCAATTTTTCTTTGAAACCGAAACCTTTCTGCGTTTTCGCGATGCCTGCGCCGCGGCCGGTATCACCAAGCCGATTACGCCGGGCATCATGCCGGTGACCAATTGGAAGTCTGCGCGCAATTTTGCGACGCGCTGCGGCGCTTTGGTGCCGGCATGGCTGGACGAAGCCTATAATGCCGCGCTCCGCGATGATCGCCACGATCTGTTGTCCACCGCACTATGCAGCGAAATGTGCAGTGAGCTGGTGGACGAAGGTGTCGAAAACCTGCATTTTTACACTCTGAACCGCCCCGAGCTGACCCGCAGCGTGTGCCGCGCCTTGGGCGTGACATCACAAACAGCATTGTCAGACGTCGCGTAAGATATATCTCGGCTTGCCCTCAGGCAGAAAAATCAACAAGTTTCTCCGGCACATATTTGCCGGAGATTTCTTAAATGCCACACCTTGCCGATGGTCCCGAAGACCTGCTGAGCCAGTCCGAAGTGCTTGGGTTGACTGGTCTTGAATTCATGCAGAAAATTCTGGACGGTACCAACCCCGGCCCGCCTATCGGCGGCACCATGGGCTACACCTTGCACGAGGTGTCAGACGGGCGCGCTGTTTTTCGGGGTGCTCCGGAATTCAATGTTACCAACCCGATGGGCACGGTGCACGGCGGTTGGTACGGTACCTTGCTCGATTCCGCTATGGCCTGCGCCGTCATGACCAAGGTCCCGCGCGGGTCGGTGTACACAACGCTGGAATACAAGATCAACATTTTGCGCGCGATCCCATTGGGCATGCAGATTGACTGCGTAGGCGTAACCGATCACGTGGGCCGGTCTACCGGGGTTGCGCATGGTGAAATTCGTGGCGTCGAAGACGGCAAACTTTACGCCACGGGCTCCACCACGTGCATTGTCATGCAAATCGCCAAATAGAATTTCGCATCCAAACTCTCAAACGACGTGGGGGCGGGTGTACCCCGCCCGCGCGTCGCGATAACCTCGGGATCATTCGGCGGCGATTGCCTGATCATTAAGCATTTCCCAAACCCTGTGCGGGGTGAATGGCATATCCGCCTGACGCACGCCTTGGTCCCACAACGCATCCTGAACCGCGTTCGCGATGGCAGCCAGTGCACCGACAGTTCCTGCTTCGCCACATCCCTTCATTCCCATGAGGTTTGCGGTGGATGGGACAGGTTCGGAATTGAACGCGATGTAGGGCACATCAATGGCGCGCGGAATCGCATAGTCCATGAATGACGCGGTGAGCAACTGTCCGTCTTCGTCATACACGACGTGTTCCTGAATGGCCTGCCCTATACCCTGAACCACGCCGCCATGCACCTGACCTTCGGCTAGCATCGGGTTGATAAGATTACCGAAATCGTCAACCACAGTATAGCGTTCGACAGCGACGATACCGGTTTCAGGGTCGATCACCACCTCGGACACGTGGGCCCCGTTGGGATAGCTGCGGCCTGGCAAGGTCGCGCGTTCATGATGTACAAGCAGGTCGGTGCGACCCTTTGCACGGGCCATCTCGGCCACCTCCAGCATCGTAGGAGTCATGTTTGACCCGTCCGCACGGAAGCGTTCGTCGTCAAAGCTGATTGCGGCGGCCGGCACGCCCATCTCATCGGACAGAAACGCTGTGAAAGCCTCCGTCATCTTCGCAACCGTCGCAAGCGTCGCCGTGCTTTGCGTCGTGACAGAGCGCGAACCGCCGGTACCGCCGCCTTGGGCAATCAAATCGCTATCGCCTTGGATCACGTGAATCAACTCGGCCGGGATGCCGGTCTGGTCCGACAGGAACTGCGCATAGACAGTCTCGTGACCCTGCCCGTTCGACTGGGTGCCCACATAAATAAAGACGGTGCCATCTTCGTTGAACTCGACTTTGGCCCCTTCTGCGGGATCGCCAAGGATGCTTTCGATATAATAGCACAGGCCCTGCCCCCGCAGCAGCCCCCGCTTGGCATCCTCCGCCTTGCGGGCGGCAAAACCTTCGTGGTCGGCCTCGGCCGCCGCGCGCGTCAACAAGCGGTTAAAATCCCCGACATCATAGTTTTCGCCTGTCGCGGACGTATACGGAAACTGTTCAGGCTTGATAAAGTTGATCCTGCGAAGCTCCCACGGGTCGACACCCAACTCTCGGGCGGCGCGGTCCATCAGGCGTTCCAGCACATAGATCGCCTCCGGGCGACCAGCACCGCGATAGGCATCGGTCTGCACCGTGTTGGTGTAATAGCCTTCGACCTGCAACCATGTAGTCTGTACGTCGTATACGCCCATCAAAACCTTGCTGAACAGCAGCGCCTGAATGGGCTGACCGAATTGGCTGTTATAGGCCCCGAGGTTGCATTTGGTGCGGACGCGGTAGGCGGTGATCTTGTTATTCTCATCAAACGCGAATTCGGCCAGTGATGTCAGATCGCGCCCGCCATTATCGCTCAGCATTGCTTCGGTCCGGTCCGACATCCAGCGCACCGGACGCCCCAAGGCCCGCGCCGCCTGCGCGACCGAGAAATATTCAGGATAGGCCGACGCCTTCATGCCGAAACCGCCGCCTGTGTCGGGGTTGGTCACCTGCACGTGGTCGTCGTCCAGATCGAACACGCGTTTGAGGTTGCCTTTGTGTACCCAGACGCCCTGCGCGTTGTTGGCGACATGCACCTTGCCATTGGTCCATTCGGCATAACACCCCCGAGGCTCCATCGAATTTACGATGATCCGGTTGTCCCCCACGTCCAGGCTCACGGTCCTGGCCGCGGCATCAAACGCCTTCTGGGTCGCTTCTTCGTCACCCATCCCCCAATCAAATGCCATGTTGTCAGGCGCTTCGGGGTGGATCGTGGCTCCGCCGCGCTCCAGCTTCATGTTGGTCGGCAGGTCGTCGACATCCAGCACGATCAGTTCGGCGGCATCGCGGGCCTGATCCAGCGTATCTGCAATCACGACGGCAACCGGTTCACCCACATAGCGGACCCTGCCCTTGGCCAGCATGGGCCGCAAAGGTTTCGCAGCATCGGTGCCATCTCGGTTCTTCAGGATCGTTCCAGCCATGGAAATGTCCATGCCGGCGGCTTCAAGGTCATCGATGGTAAGCACCGCATGCACACCCTCGGCCTGCGCCGCATCCTCCACGTTCAGCCCGGTGATCACCGCATGCCCAACCGGCGAGCGAAAAAAATACGCATGCAGCGCGCCTGCTGGTGTGATGTCGTCCACATAACGCCCCTCGCCGGTCAGAAACCGCACATCTTCGACCCGTTTGACCGGCTGGCTTTTTCCAAACTTATCCATCTGCTCGCATTCCTTCGTTCCGTCACCTCGTTCGGGCTGACACTAGCCTGCAAAGCCGTAATGTCCAGATGCACCGCGTGACCGGGTGCTTTGACATTTCTAGAAGTATTAGACCCGCCAGCCTTCCCCTTTCCCTCTTGCTCGGCTAGATCATCCCCAAGTTAAAAGAAGGACGCTGATCATGGCACTCGACAAGAATTTTGACGCCGCCGAAGCCGAAGCCCGCTTATACGCCGCATGGGAAGAGTCAGGTGCTTTCAAGGCCGGTGCCAACGCCTCGCGCGAGGAAACCTTTTCGGTCATGATCCCGCCGCCCAACGTGACAGGATCGCTGCACATGGGCCACGCGTTCAACAATACATTGCAGGATATTCTGGTGCGCTGGCACCGGATGCGCGGCTTTGATACGCTGTGGCAGCCCGGTCAGGACCACGCCGGTATCGCGACGCAGATGGTGGTGGAACGCGAGCTTGCCAAAGACGGCAAACGCCGCACCGATTTCACCCGCGACGATTTCACCGCCAAGGTCTGGGAGCAAAAGCAGAAGTCCGGCGGCACGATCATCGGTCAGCTCAAACGCCTCGGCACCTCGCTTGATTGGTCGCGCAACGCCTTCACCATGTCCGGTGCCCCCGGAGCCCCCGCGGGCGAGGAAGGCAACTTCCACGATGCCGTGATCAAGGTCTTCGTGGATATGTATAACAAGGGCCTGATCTATCGCGGCAAGCGCCTGGTCAACTGGGACCCGCATTTCGAGACCGCGATTTCCGACCTCGAGGTCGAATCCACCGAAGTCGACGGGCACATGTGGCACTTCAAATACCCGCTGGCCGATGGCGCGACCTATACTTACGTCGAGAAAGACGAAGACGGCAATGTGACGCTTTCCGAGGAGCGCGACTATATCTCTATCGCGACGACCCGCCCCGAAACCATGCTGGGCGACGGGGCGGTAGCGGTACATACCTCTGACGAACGCTATGCGCCGATCGTTGGCAAACTGTGCGAAATCCCCGTCGGCCCCAAAGCGCAGCGCCGCCGCATCCCGATCATTACCGACGAATACCCCGATAAGACCTTCGGCTCGGGCGCGGTCAAGATCACCGGCGCGCATGACTTCAACGACTACGGCGTCGCCAAACGCAACAATATCCCGCTCTACGCGCTGATGGACACCCGCGGTGCCATGCGCGCCGACGGCCTGCCCTATGACGCCGCCGCCGCACGCGCGGCCGCCATCGCCGAAGGCCGTGAAGACGCCCCCGCAGACGCGACAGAGATCAACCTCGTCCCCGAAGAATACCGCGGCCTCGACCGGTTCGAGGCCCGCACCAAGGTCATCGCCGACATCACCGCCGAAGGCCTGGCCGTCCTGGTACCGCCGACGGATCCCCGGTTGGGCAAACCCGTCAAAGCCCCCCTCGCCCCCGAAGAAGTCGGCGAAGAGCGGCACGAGACGCCGGTCCCGTTGGTCGAGCCCAAAAAGATCATGCAACCCTTCGGTGACCGGTCGAAAGTGGTGATCGAACCGATGCTGACCGACCAGTGGTTCGTCGAGACCTCGAAGATCGTGCAACCCGCCATCGACGCGGTGCGCAACGGAGAGGTGCAGATCCTGCCCGAACAGGACCGCAAGGTATACTTCAACTGGCTGGAAAACATCGAACCCTGGTGCATCTCGCGCCAATTGTGGTGGGGGCACCAGATCCCTGTGTGGTTCGACGACGAGGGCAAGGAATACTGCGCGGCAACCGAAGTCGAAGCGCAGGCGATGGCCCCCGGCAAGACGCTCACCCGTGACCCTGATGTGCTCGACACCTGGTTCTCGTCGGGTCTCTGGCCCATCGGTACGCTCGGCTGGCCCGAACAGACGGATGAGCTGGCGAAATACTTCCCCACCTCGGTGCTGATCACCGGCTTTGACATCATCTTTTTCTGGGTCGCCCGGATGATGATGATGCAATACGCCGTTGTCGATCAAAAGCCGTTTGATACAGTATATGTCCACGCGCTGGTGCGCGACGAGAAGGGCAAGAAAATGTCCAAATCGCTTGGCAACGTGCTGGACCCGCTGGACCTGATCGACGAATACGGCGCGGATGCGGTGCGCTTTACCCTGACGGCGATGGCCGCCATGGGGCGCGACCTGAAACTGTCGACCGCACGCATCGCCGGCTACCGCAACTTCGGCACCAAACTGTGGAACGCCCACCGTTTCGCCGAGATGAACGGCGTGTTCGAAGAGAGCGTCGAGACGGTGACCTACACCAGCCACACCCAGGTCGACCACACGCTGAACAAATGGATCATCGGCGAAACCGCCCGCGTCCGCGAAGAGGTCGACGCCGCATTGGACAACTACCGTTTCAACGACGCGGCCAATGCGCTGTATGCCTTTGTCTGGGGCAAGGTCTGCGACTGGTATGTTGAACTCTCCAAACCCCTGCTGCAAGACGACGCGCCAGAGGCCGCCGAGACTCGCCAGACGCTGAAATGGGTGCTGGATCAATGCCTTGTACTGCTCCACCCGATCATGCCCTACATCACCGAGGAACTGTGGCAGACCACGGCTACCCGTCCCAAGATGCTGGTGCATGGCGACTGGCCGACCTACAGCACCGCCGAAATGCTGGACGCCGACGCCGACCGCGAACTCAACTGGGTGATCAGCCTGATCGAATCCATCCGTTCGGCACGGGCACAGATGCATGTGCCTGCGGGGCTCAAAGTACCCATGCTCTATACCGACATGGACGACGCCGGCCAAACCGCATGGGACCGAAACGAGGTAATGATCAAACGTCTGGCACGGGTCGAAACCATCGAGAAGACAGAGAGCTTCCCCAAAGGCACCGTCTCCATCGCCGCGCCGGGCGCGAGCTTTGGCCTCCCGCTTGCGGGGCTGATCGACATCGACGCGGAAAAAGCCCGTTTGCAAAAGTCACTCGACAAACTGGGTAAGGAGATCGGCGGTCTGAAGGGGCGCCTGAACAACCCCAAATTCGCCGCTTCCGCCCCGGCCGAAGTTGTCGCAGAAGCCCAAAGTAACCTTGACGCGCGTCAGGAAGAAGCAGACCAGCTTCAGGCCGCCCTGAACCGTTTGGCCGAGTTGGGGTAATCGCGTTCGCTTCCAAATGGCTTTAAATCCTCGCCGAAGGCGTAAATCTCTTTTGGTCCACCAGAAGAAAAATGCCTTCGGCGAGGATTTTTTACCATTTGGAAATCATTTGCAGTGACCTTGACCTCGCGGTCCTAGCTGGGAAGCGAAGATCGTCCATTTGGAAGGCCCCGTCTGAAATCTCAGTCGGGGCTGACCTGTCAGTCGGAAAACACCGCGCGACGCTTGCCAAATTCTGCGGCGATAACTTCCATTTGGTGGGGCCGACCCAGCAGCGCTGCCTGTTCTCGCGATTCTTCAAGCAGAACGTCGTCCACGCCGGAAACCTCGGCGAATGTGATCAGGCGTTTGGCCGCCTTGATGGCACTCGGGCTTTTACCGGTAATCACCTCTGCAAGTTCCATTGCAGTCAGAACGGGATCGTCCGCCACTTTCGTAATCAGGCCCCAACGTTCAGCACTGAGCGCGTCAATCGGGTCGGCGGTGTAGGTCAGCAGACGTAGTATATCACCGCGCACCAGTTTGGGGAGCAACACCATGCCGCCCATGTCGGGCACGATCCCCCACTTCATTTCCATAACCGCCATTTCTGTATCCGGTGCCCCGATACGGATGTCAGCCCCAAGGGCGAGCTGGAGCCCCGCCCCGTAAACCTTGCCATGCAGCGCTGCGATCACCGGTATGCTCAGGCGGGTCCAGATCATCGACACCTCTTGCCATTGATTGGTGGTGCCATTGCCGTGCGTTCGGGGCATCATAAGTTCAGCCGGGTCCCCCCCGGCCATGGAGCTTAGCCCGTTGATATCGATACCAGCGCAGAAAGATTTGCCTTCACCGGATATCAGTGCCACGCGGGCGTCGGACGCAGCGACCTCGTTTCCCGCTGCGATTATTGCGTCGATCATTTCTTGATCGAGCGCGTTCATTTTTTCCGCGCGGGTAAGCCGCACATGCGCGATATGGTCTTCATAGGTAACGGAAACGCGTGTCATGATATCCTCCTGGCCAATGAATTTAGTGTGACGTCAGACCCATGCGCTTGCAAAGCAAAACGCTACGGCATGCGTTTGATTGGTCAGGTATGTTTCTATCCTTGCTGAGCCGACTTCACATGCGCTACGTGATGGACATGACACAATATCGCCTCACGCCGCTCGCCGCTTCGTTACCCTCGACCGTACCCTTTGTGGGGCCGGAAACACAGGAGCGTGCACAAGGCCGCAGATTTGCCGCACGGCTGGGGGCCAATGAAAGTGTCTTTGGTCCATCCCCCCGGGCAACAGAGGCGATGGCAGCTGCACAACAGTGGATGTACGGTGACCCAGAAAGCTTTGAACTGCGCAGTGCTTTAGCCGCACATCACTCTGTCACCCCCGAGCACATTATCGTAGGCGAAGGCATCGACGGGCTACTGGGGTATCTGGTTCGCCTGATGATTGCCCCGGGCGATCCGGTCATCACGTCGGAGGGGGCGTATCCCACGTTCAATTACCACGTCGCGGGTTATGGGGGTATTCTGCATAAAGTGCCTTATCTCGACGACCATGAAGATGTGGCAGCTTTGTTCAAGGAAGCTTCGGAGAAAGAAGCAAAGCTGGTCTATCTTGCCAACCCCGACAATCCTATGGGCAGTTGGCACACCGGAGAAAAGATTGCCAGCGCGCTTGATATGTTGCCGCAAGGCTGCCTTCTGATCCTGGATGAAGCCTATATTGAATGCGCCCCAGCCGAGGCCGCCCCTGCCCTGAATGCAGATGACCCGCGCCTTATCCGGATGCGGACCTTTTCCAAGGCGTATGGGTTGGCCGGGGCGCGGGTGGGATATGCCATCGGCACGCCCGATCTGATCGCGGCCTTTGGCAAGGTGCGCAACCATTTCGGAATGAACCGCGCCGCTCAGGCGGGGGCGCTGGCAGCGTTGCTTGACACCGGATGGCTTGCCCAGGTTCAGGAACGGATTGCAGCGGCGCGCGACCGGATCGCGCAAATTGCTGTACACAATGGCTTGTCACCCCTACCTTCGGCGGCGAATTTCGTAGCTGTTGACTGCGGGCGTGACGCTGCTTTTGCCAAGGCAGTGCTGGACGGATTGGTCGCACGCGGCATATTCGTTCGCATGCCCTTTGCCGCACCGCAAAACCGCTGCATTCGGGTAAGCTGCGGCACTCCGGCGGACCTGGACGCTTTTGCAGCCGCCCTACCCGACGCGCTTTCCGATGCCAAAATCGGGATGACACAAGCCTGATCCGGCATATGATTGCGAGGTCCCCCGTACCGGAGTGAACCGATGCGCCACACTGACCAAGGCAGATCTGCCCCAAATTACATCAGCGCCTGCGTCGTCATGTTTGGCGTGAATGTCCTGTGGGTGTTCATGTTGATTTGGGCAATATGGGGTCTTCCAGCTGTAATGCTTACGGGCTGGGCCGTTAGAATCGCAATAGACCGTATCGGCGCACGGCACCGGAATTAACCCCCGCCGATGACTTTGGCCGCGGCGTCGAGCGCACCTGCCCCACGCTTGATCCCAATTGCCGCCATCCCCGCTTCCATTCCCCCGAGAACCCCCATGATCATCTGGCCGTTGACGTGCCCCATGTGCCCGACGCGGAAGAATCCGTGGCTTGCGGCACTGCCCACAGGTGCCATTCCCAATCCTATGCCCAGGGTAAGGCCGATGTTCTCCTGGACCCAATCGCGCAACTGCGTCGCCTGAGGCGCATCCAGTCGCAGCGCCGTCACCGCGTGGCTGCGCAGCGCGGGGTCAGCGATATTGAGGGCAAGGCTCCCTTGGGTTCCCCACATTTCGCAAGCGGCCCAAACCGCCCTTGCCAGTGTCGCGTGCCGCGACCAGACGTTCTCGATACCCTCGGCGTTGATCATGTCCAGTGCTGCGCGCAAGCCATAGATGTGATGTGTTGGCGCGGTACCACAATGGTACTGGAAGAATTCAGCAGGGTTGGCCCGCGGGGTCCAGTCCCAAAACCGACTTACCCGGGGCATTGCGGCGCGCACGGCCGATGCGCGGTCATTGAAAAACACAAAACTCACGCCCGGCGGGACCATCAGCCCCTTTTGACAGGCGGTCACCATCACATCGACACCCCAGTGATCCATTTCAAATCGGTCACAGGCAAAAGACGCAATGCAGTCCACCATCAACAGCGCCGGGTGCCCGGCTGCGTCGAGTATCGCGCGTACCCCCGCCACGTCGTTCACGACCGAGGTCGACGTATCGACGTGAACCACCAAAATCGCCTTGATCTCATGGGCTGTATCGGCCCTGAGTCTCTGTGCAATGCGGTCAATATCCAACGCGCTTTGAAGCCCGAAATCCATGACCTCTACATCGGCCCCGAGGCCGGTTGCCGTGTCACCCCAACCAATGCCGAACCGACCTGTCGCTGGCACCAGCACCTTGTCACCTGGGGCAATCACATTGCTGAGTGCTGCTTCCCATGCGGCGTGACCGTTGCCAATATACATCGCCAACTGGTGGTCGGTTTTCGCGATGCGGCGCAAATCCTGCATCAGGGGCGGCATCATGTCGATCAGTTCACCGGCATATATGTTGGGCGCAGGACGGTGCATTGCGTTCAATACAGCCTCGGGCATCACCGACGGGCCCGGTATCGCAAGGTATCCGCGCCCTTGCGAAAGGTTGGGATGATGTGACATATGTGCGGGCCTTTCACGCAGAAAATTTAATGCAACTTATCCTGCCGCGGCGTGGCGTCAATCATGCAATCAACGTCGCTGTGCTTGTCCTACCCTGCCGGGCTGCGTAAACCCGTCGGGATGGATACCCTAACGGATGCTGCCCAAGTATGAGCGACGTGACCTATACCTCAAGCGAATTGCTGAAATGGCTTTGGCGTGATTACCTGCGCAAGCATATGGGCTTGCTGCTGATTGCCCTCGTCTTCATGGCGGTCGAAGGCGCGACCATGGGTGCCTTGGCCAAGCTCATGCAACCGATGTTCGATCAGGTCTTTGTGGCCGGTCAAGAAAACGCATTGATCTGGGTCGGGCTGGTGTTGGTCGGGATCTTTGTTCTGCGGGCGATCGCTGGCGTGGTCCAAAAGGTCTTGCTGACCCGCATAGCGCAGAAATCGGCCGCGGACATGCGTATTGATCTGCTAGATCGTATGATGATCCAGGACGGGGCCTTTCACCAGACACACCCGCCGGGTTTCCTGGTGCAGCGTGTGCAATCCGACGTAAACGCGATCGGGGCTGTCTGGCAGGCCGTCATCACCGGAACCGGGCGCGATTTTGTCGGGTTGATCGTCTTGCTGGGTGTTGCGGTGTCCATTGACCCGGTTTGGGCCTTGCTGGCCTGCATCGGGGTACCTTTGATGGTGATGCCCGCGGCATTGGCCCAGCGTTTCGTGCGCGCCCGCTCGCGCGAGGCCCGTGACCTTGGGGCGCACCTGTCTACCCGGCTTGATGAGGTTTTTCACGGTATCGTCCAGATTAAGCTGAATGCCTTGGAACGGTACCAGGCCCGCCAATACCGCGACCTGACCCGGACGTATGTACGCACCGAGGTCCGCGCATCATTCGGCAATTCGGCTTTGCCGGGATTGATAGATATCATGTCCGGAATCGGGTTCATGGCTGTGATCCTGTACGGAGGCTCCGAAATCATCGACGGCGAAAAGACCATCGGCCAGTTCATGACGTTTTTCACCGCAATGGGCTTCACCTTTAACCCGCTGCGCCGCTTGGGCGCTATCAGCGGCCTGTGGCAGACGGCCGCCGCAGCCCTGGAACGCATCAAAGAGCTGATGGATGCGCCGGTAAACCTCAAATCGCCCGAGCACCCTGTTGCCGCGCCGACGGCGGCGCCTGACATCGTGCTGGACGGCGTAAGTCTGTCGTATGGGGAAGCCTCGGTTCTCGACAGCTTGTCGCTTACTGCAACTGCGGGGCAGACAACTGCACTGGTCGGCGCGTCGGGCGCTGGCAAGTCAACCATATTCAACCTGTTGACGCGGCTGATTGACCCGCAAAAAGGCACCATTTCGATCGGGGGTGTAGAGCTCAAGGACATGGAGATTTCCGACCTGCGTGGGTTGTTTTCAGTGGTCACACAAGAGGCGCTGTTATTCGATGAAACCCTGCGCGAGAATATTGTTCTGGGCCGGGAAGACGTCAGTGACGACGAACTGCAAAAGGTACTTGAAGCTGCACATGTCGCGGATTTCCTGCCAAAGCTTGAACACGGGCTAGAGACCCGTGTCGGCCCGCGCGGGTCGGCCCTTTCGGGGGGCCAGCGTCAGCGTGTCGTGATCGCCCGAGCCTTGCTGCGCAATACGCCGATCTTGCTGTTGGACGAAGCAACAAGCGCCCTTGATGCGCAGTCAGAAAAGGTCGTTCAGCAAGCCTTGGATCGCTTGTCAAAAGGGCGCACCACCCTGGTCATCGCGCACCGGCTTTCCACCATCAGAGGGGCGGACAAGATTGTGGTCATGGACAGGGGCCGGGTGATGGACGAGGGTAAACACGACGAGCTTTTGGCGCGCGGCGGCATCTATGCCGACCTTTACCGACTACAGTTCGAAGATGGAAAAACCGTCTCGGACAGTCGCAACGTGAACGCGCTTCGTGCACTTCAGCCTGGGCTGAAACCGTCGGCCCCGAACATTTTCCAACGCTTGGGGCAACGCCTGTTCGGGTAAGGGCTAACGGCTCGTTTTCTCGCCTTGCTCACTTTGAATAATCCGCAGCCAGTTTGGCCGGTGTTGCGCCGGCCAGATAGCGTGTCAGCGTCCACAGGTTGCGTGCCCCTCGCTTGATCCAGCCGCTGCGCCGGTACCTGTCAGCCGAAGTCACCGCCGTAGCATCCAGACCAGTCAACTTACCTTTCAGCAGCAGAGCCAGTGCAACGTCCTCCATGAGGGGTTGGTCCGGATACCCGCCGATGGACCGATAAAGCGTTTGCGGGATCAACATCCCCTGATCGCCATATGGCAAACCCAACCTGCTTCGCGTGTTGGCCCACCCCGCGACAAACCTTGCCGGAAATCCGCCATGGTCAAAGCGCAGCTTGAACCACCCGGCTTGCTGACCCTCGAGGTGCGCGATCACCGGCTTGGTCCAGCCAGGTGCCAACTGCGTATCGGCATGCAACACCAGCAGCCAATCCGCCTGCGCCTTGGCGCAACCGCGTCGCAATTGCCCCCCCCGCGAGGCCGCCCCCTCAACCACCTGAGCGCCCCAGGCCTCCGCGAGCGCAAGCGTGGCATCCTGCGATCCTCCGTCTGTCACGATCAATTCACGGATCAGCCCGGCGTCCAACCCTTCCATCAATGCGGTCAAGCAATTGCTCAACCCCGCTTCGGCGTTCAGGGTCGGGATAACCACAGATATAGGTGCCCGCATGGTTGCCCCTTTCAGCTTCGTTATGGGGTGCTATATGTCATGGCAAAGATTAAAAGGACAAGCGATATGAATGACCGCCGCATCCTCAGAATAACGGGCCGCGATGCAACCGGTTTTCTGCAAGGTTTGATTACCAACGACATTCGCAAACTGGATCACGGGCCGATCTATGCCGCCATCCTGACGCCGCAAGGCAAGTTCATAACGGACTTTTTTCTATCCAAAGCCGATGATGCGATATTACTGGATGTGGGTGCGCCGTTTGCCGATAGCCTGGTACAGCGATTGACCATGTACAAACTTCGCGCCGACGTGACGATAGAGGCAACCTCGCTCTACCTGCATCGTGGCCTGGGCGACGCACCCGAAGACGGATATGCCGATCCGCGTGATCATCGTCTGGGCTGGCGGGCCTACCGTGATCAAGCCCAAGTCGATGACGACACCGATTGGGATGCCATGCGCGTGGCGTATCTGATACCCGAAAACGGGGTCGAGCTTGGCCCAGACAGCTTCATTCTCGAGATGGGATTCGAACGGTTGAACGGGGTCGATTTTCGCAAGGGCTGCTATGTCGGCCAAGAAGTGACCGCCCGCATGAAGCACAAAACCGAGCTTCGCAAAGGACTCGCCCAGGTCGAAGTCAGCGCGCCCGTTACATCGGGCACCGAGATCTCAGCCGATGGCAAACCCGCGGGCACAATCTTTACCCAATCTGGCAACCAAGCGTTGGCGTATTTGCGCTTTGACCGTGCCCGTGCGGCGATGCAGGCCGCGGATGCCACCGTTACGTTGATGACAGACGGCTGAACAGGCTGCGGGCGGCCCGGGGCTGGCTCGCGCCTAGTCGAGCCACCAATTTTCGATCTGCTCGGGGTTTATCTGCCCCTCAAGCCCGATGCCTACGACCTTGGTGCCCTGCGCCTGGCTGATCGGTTTGACGCTGACAGCGGGACCGACGCAATGCACCTCCCACCCGCGGCCCGAGGGGCCAGCCACAAAACCCTTGAACCGAAACAGCCCTGCGGGGCGGGTGTTGAGCTTGGCCAGCAATGCTTCATGGTCCAACTGAATTGGGCTTGAACTGCTCCAGGTGACATAGGGCGCGTGGGCCTGCCCCTTGACCATCGGGATGGACCGTGGTGCCCCCCCGAATAGCAACGGTGCCAGTGCATTTCGCTCTGCCAGGTCGACCACAGCCGCGCGGGACTGCACTCCCAAGCGCAATGTCAAAGCCGGGTCGGGGTGGTCCAGCTTGCTGATCAACACCAGGTCGGCGACGCTAGTCTGCCTCTCGATCTGCGCACCTATCAGAGGGTCAGCCACCAGTGACGCATAGGTTTGCCCATCCACGACAGTAGCGATGCCGCCGTAAACCAGATCCGGTTCGGCCATGGCGACTTGGGCGATACGGGCCGGGTCCGCTATGCCCGACGCTTCGATCACCAGATAATCGGGGCGCGTGTCGCGATCAAGCACATCGCCAATCGCCATATAGAGGTCGGCACCCATGGTGCAACACACGCACCCGTTGGTTAAGGTCATCGTATCATCGCCTGCCTCTGCCAGAAGGTCGGCATCAATATTGATCGCGCCGAAATCGTTGACCATCACCAACAACCGCAGCCCGTGTGGCTCGGATAACAGGCGATTGATCAAGGTTGTCTTGCCAGCGCCAAGATACCCCGAAACCACCGCCAACGGCAGACGCGGTTTCATAGCAGATGCACCCGTCCTCCAAAGACGGTTCCCAACACCGGCACGTCCTTGAGCGCCATCGGGTCAACCTTGGTCGGATCGTCACCCAATACCGTAAAGTCAGCGCGCTTGCCGGTCTGTATACTCCCGATTTCGCGGTCGAGCTTTAATGTATAGGCCGCCCCCAACGTGATCGCGAAAAGCGCCTCTTGCACGGTAATCTGCTGCGCATGACCCAATGTGCGCCCCGATGTCGTCTGGCGATTAACGGCGCACCACGCGGTAAACAGGGGTGCCATCGGCGTCACCGGCGCGTCCGAATGGATCGCGATATTCACACCCGCATCAATGGCGGACCGCGCACCGTCCATCCGTTCGGCACGGTCGACCCCAATGGTCATAGCGACATGTTGATCGCCAAAGTAATAGATGTGATTGGCGAATATATTGCAGCACAACCCCATATCGGCGGCACGCGTAAACAGGTCACGGCCCATCATCTGACAATGTTGCAGCACATGGCGATGGCCCATCCACGGATGTTTGCGCAAGGCAGCTTCGATCGCGTTCAGCGCCACTTCTGCGGCTTCGTCGCCATTGACATGGATGTGCATCTGAATGCCACGACTGTTCAGCTCTTCGACCAGTTGAAAGATCACCTCGGGCGGGGTGTTCCAGATGCCATTGGGCTGTCCGCCGACATACCCGGGAGATTTTATCCGCGCGGTCCAGCCCTGGATAGCACCGTCGGTCATCAGCTTGACTGCCCCCAGCCGAAGCTTGTCGGTGCTGCGCTTTGCCAAGGCCTCGGCCTTGTCGGCGATCGCCTTGGGCCCGGACATCGCGCCAAGCGCCGGCACGATGCGCAACGGATAGCTGTCTTCGCCAGTCACGCGCAGCATGGTTGCCACGTCCTCTTCCTCCATCTCGGAATACAGGTCGGTGACGGTGGTCACCCCTGCCCGTCGCGACACGTCGGCATAGGCACGGATCGACGTTTCCTTTTGGCTCAGCCCGCGAAAATCTATATTCAGACGTCGCATCACCGGAAACATTGCGGCCATTTCCTGCAATTCGCCTGTGGGCGTACCGTCTGGCCCCTTGATGACACCTTCGGCATTGGTTGTATGGTCAAAGCCCGCCATTTCAAGAGCGACCGAATTCACGCACATCAGATGGAGGTTCGAATAGAGTATGGCAATCGGCTTGGTCGTGCTGATCTGGTCCAGATGCTTCTTGCTCAACCTCTCTGTCTTCAGAAAGATCGGATCAAACCCCCACCCGACCAAAGGCGCGTCATCGTCCAGACCTTGCGCGTAATCGGAAAGCCCGCCAATCACCGCGTCGATGTCGGTCAGGCCTGGCCAAAGCTTGCCATCCGGATCGATCCGGTCGTGAAATCCGGCATAGGCATATTCCCACATCGCCCCCGCCATCATATGCGCATGGGCTTCGATGAAGCCTGGCATCAAAACGGCATCCTTCAAGCTGTCGTCATGGGTCACCGTACCCCATTGATCAGCACAGCGTGCATCACCCACCGCCAGAACCTCGCCGTTGCGCACGGCGACGTGGGTCGCCTCGGGCCGGTTTACATCCATGGTGATAATCTTTTTCGCAGAATAGACGACTATATCCGACATCATGCCCCCCTGAGTTTCCACCTAGCTATAACATTCCAAACTGGAAAAAATAGGCTGGTGTTCAAAGTTCGGTAAATACGCCGAGTGCGTTGGGATATCGAAATCGCCGGCGTGCCGAAAATCCCGGGGCGCGAAATCGAAAGGCAATGTTTCCAAGCACAAAGCGGCGTGAAGAATTGATGCATAAATGCAACAATCTAACCGTCAAAATTGGGGTTCTCACGAATCGGCGCTGTCAAGACGTCCTTCAAAAACGGAAAAAGCCCCGGATCGACCGGGGCTCTGCGATGCAGCGAAGGTATGACGTAACGTCAACGCTCAGGCTAGGCGCGCTCTGAATATTCCATTGTTTCAGTGTTGACGATGATATCTTCGTCAGGCCCGACAAACGGCGGCACCATTACCTTGACCCCGTTGTCCAGAATGGCCGGCTTGAAAGAATTCGCGGCTGTCTGGCCTTTCACAACAGGCTCGGTCTCAACGATCTTGCAGGTAACCTTTTGAGGCAATGAAGCGTTCAAGGCTTCATCCTCGTGATATTCAACAACCACCATCATTCCGTCCTGCAAGAACGGACGACGTTCGCCCAAAAGTTCGGCAGAAAGCTGAACCTGCTCATAGGTTTCTGTGTCCATGAGGACCAACATTCCTGCGTCTTCATACAGGAATTGTTGATCTTTCTGTACCAACCGTACCTTTTCAACCTTGTCGGCGCTGCGAAACCGTTCGTTCAATTTCGACCCGTTGCGCAGGTTACGCATTTCGACTTGGGCAAAGGCACCGCCCTTGCCGGGCTTTACGTGATCGACCTTAACAGCAGCCCACAAGCCGCCGTTATGTTCGAGAACATTTCCCGGCCTGATTTCATTCCCGTTAATCTTTGGCATGTATCCGCACCATAGCAATAAAGTTGAAGAAGAATTTGGGTGACCTATATGTGTTATAGCTGTCCCGCGCAAGGCAGCCCTACGATGCTGCGCTTGCGACATGGTATGCGAAATTTGCATAACTGTCATGCAATAAAGGTCTATCCGAATCGCACTCAATCCGTCATAAGGACCTCCACGCCTAAATGACAAGAGCAAGAATAATAGAAAGGACGACGAGATGAAAGATTTCGTTGATGGCACTGCCTTTAACAATGAACAAGGTAACCGTGCCCGCAAACTTTTCGCAGCAGTAGTTCTGGCTGCGTTGGATGACGCAATTGCCGATGACAAGAAATATGGCAATGGTCCAGAGCAGATTGCACGTTGGGCGCGTTCGCGCGATGGCCGCGAAGTGCTGAGCTGTGCCGGTATTGACCCCAATGAACGGGTTGTCTCCGGCCTGATGGATTTCGTTGGCAAAGGTGTTCGCACTTCCGTGGCCCTGTCACGCGAAGAATCCGAGCGTCGTCATGCTGCTCAGCAAGCGGAAGCTGCATAAGCGCTACTGAGTTGATTTCAAAAAAAGCGCGCTCTTTCGAGCGCGTTTTTTTTGCGCGATGGATGCAGTACGCCAATGCTTTAACTGCTATTTCAGCTCGGAAAAACAGCCTCAACCGCAACGTATCAAAACAACTTTACGAGGTCACTGAATATTGGGTCAGTTTCGCCCTACGGCTGGCCGTTCGCCTGTGATCCGTCCACGGGGCATAACAGCCAGAACGGATCGTTCTGGACAAAAACAATAATCAAACCGTCTTTGAAAACGCGATATGCCTATTCCAGATCCTGTGATGTAAGCGCACGGTGGATTTCGCGCCGAACCAGCTTTCGGACGTTACGGGTGATACGTTCACCCAACGCGCCCTGCAGTTCCGTGCGGACGATTTCACTGACCAGATCACGCAGCATTTCTTCGTCGAAATATTCGTCACCACCCAGGCCAAGGCCGGTTTCCTGTTCGGTTTCCAGAGGATCAACCGGATCGGTCTTCTGGGCGACTTCATCTTCGATGTTGCCGGTCAGGTCTTCGCTTGCAAAATCCATTTCGCTCAGCGGGTCATCGGCAATGTCATCGGAAGCGGAATGGTTCGCACCCGAAGAGAATGTCGCCGCAGCGTCGAGCGGATCTTCATCCAGCACTGTAGATAAACGCGCGCCGGTTGCGTCCAGTTCGACGTCATCTTCCCACGCCATCGCGGGGGCATCGCTGCCCGAGTAATCATCGTCACCAGGTTCGTCAGGGTCGTAGGTTTCGGGAATTCGACTGATAGCAGATTCCAAGGCGGCAATCTTGGCGCTCAGGCGATCCGGCGTCGGCGGCACGTCTTCAACCAGTTCCGATGCGCCGAGATCCAAAATTCCCGGTGGACGCGCCGAAAACCGGAAGGCGGAAAGATTAGACTGAAGGTGTTGGGTTTTCTCTTCATCGATGTTGGCAGGTTTCAGACCCGCGTCAACATCTTGAGGGCGTTGCTCGTGATCGTCCGCGATCAGGTCCAGATCTTCAAATTCTTCAGCGAGCGAAAGCGACGGGGCCGGCTTGAAAGATTTTTCAAGCTTGTCGGGATGACGGACGTCGGATTGGTCGGGGGAAGACCCTAGCCGGCCGTTATCGTCATGCGCATCCGCAGACCGAGCCGACCTAGCGGCGGCATCACGCGGCGACGCGCCCACCCTTCCCGACGATGCGTCCCCCGCCCCACTTGGGGGCTGCATCGGCTTGCGCTGTGACCGGAATGAATCCGATGCCGGTGCATCACCGGCTACGCGAAACGAAGGTGTCAGTACCAGCCTATCATCCTTGGTCACATCCAACCGTTTGCGATTGATGGGATGCCGGTCTTCAGACACCAACCGGCGAATTGAAGAAAGAACATCCTCGACCTCTGAATTGGACACTGGATCAGACATAAATAACCACCATTCACTGCTTGCGTGCAAGTCTAACCCGAGGCTTTCATTCAGACAATGGGGACGTGAAAATTGTCAGTCTTTTTGCAGCGCCCGCAACACACGGTCCAATTTCTTCCCTTCTTTCGAGTACTTGGCAGGCCCGTCCTTGACCAGATTATAATAGGCCGCCGGGTCGTAAATTTGCACCGGTAGCTTCAGGGCCTGTGCGGTCAGCTGGCCCGTTGCGGACAAAACCGAATAGGCCGCGACATAAAGCTGTGTCTGTGCTGTAACCACGGAAGAACGCGCTTCGTTCAAGGACTGTTCCGCACCCAACACTTCCAACGTCGTACGCGCACCCAATGACGCCTCTTCCCGGATCCCCTGAAAGGCGACCTGCGCGGCTCTGACTTGACGTTGCGATGCGTCGATCTGAGCGCGGGCAGAGGACAAGACTGCATAGGCATCACTGACCGCCCGCTCGACATTGTCCACGGTCACGAACAGGTTGCCTCGCTGGGCATCTCGCTGCGCTCTGTTCTTACGCACCCCGGCAGACAATGCACCACCTTGGTAAATGGTCTGGCCGAATTGAATGCCGACGCTGGCGTTATTGCTTGAGGCATCGGATCCAAAGGTCTCGGTCAATCCGTACGAACCTTGCACAGAGACTTGCGGCTTCATACGGGCTTCGCTGCTGCGGATCAGCAATTCAGCCGCGGCAACCTGATGCTGCACAGTAAGGATATCGGGATGGCGACGAACGGCCCCTGCTTTGGCTGCGGCTACATTGCTCTCGATGGTCGGCAGGCGTGGTGGAGGGCTAAGCTGGCCCGGATCGCGACCAATGGCGACCTTGTAATAGGCCTTGGCGCTCATCAAATCACCCTGCGACCCCGCCAAGCGGCTGCGCGCCGACGCCAACTGCGCTTCAGCAAGGGAAACGTCGGTACGCGTAACTTCACCGACTTCGAACCGATCGCGGGCGGCGCGCAATTCCTGCGTTAGCACCCGCACATTGTTTTCGCTGATCGACATCAGCTGCTGGGCTTGTATCACCCCCATGTAGGCATCAACCGCACGCAAAAGCACCTGCTGTTCCACGCTGACCAAGCTTTGACGCGTCGCAAGAACTGTTTCCTTGGCGGCTTCGACCGAATATTGCGTCGCGCCGAAATCATAGACCAACAGCGATGCAATCAGATTGACCGACGTAGAAAGCGAGTTGGTCGAGCTCTTGGTCCCTGCCGGAATGAAAGTCGAACCCGCGCTTACCGATCGACCGATCGCTTTGTTCAGGTTGCCGGTCCATTGCACCACCGGCTTAAGCGAGGACTTTGCAATAGCGACGTCTTCGTCCGCGGCGCGCAGTACCGCGCGATTTTGGTCCAACAAGCCCGAATAGTTATATGCCCCGACCAAAGCGTCAGCGAGTGTCTCGGCAGATACAGGAGATAGAAAGCCCAAGCTGAGACAGGACGCGGCAACGAAAGTTCGGAAATTCCGCTTGGTAGGTAATACTGTCATAAAAACCCCGTAGGTGGATCACACCGTATGCGTTGCCTGTTGCAACTGTATTGAAACTATAGCTGAAAAGCTTTCTCGCGGGTAAAGCCCTCAAGTATCGGCGCACCAGCATTGAATGCGGGACGCCAGCTTATTGCGTTGTCGCGCTTGTATCCCAGACGAACTTCGCCCAACGGACCATCCATAAAGATGCAGGCGATGCGACCGCCATCCTTAAGCTGGGCTAACAAATCATCAGGCAGCAAATCCACGCCGCCTTCAACGATAATGACATCATAAAGCCCGTGTTTCGGAGCACCTTCGGCAAGGGGACCGTGATGCACGATGACGTTATCGATATCCGAAGCGATGATGGTTTCTTGCGCGTCTTTCGCCATTTGTTCGTCGACCTCGACGCCGACGACCACTTGGGCCATATGCGCGATGACGGCGGATGAATAACCATAGGCGCAGCCCACGTCCAATACCAGCTCATCGCCATTGATCGCCAGCGCATCCAGCATTTTTGCCAAAGTCCGGGGTTCAAGCATAATCCGACCTTCGCCGAGTTCAAGATTTTCCCCAAGATAAGCCGCTTCGCGCTTTGCGACTGGAACATAATTTTCGCGCGCCACCTTTAGCATCGCGTCTATGATCGGGAATTTTGTGACATCCGACGGGCGCACTTGGGTATCAACCATCATCCTGCGCCTGGCTGTGAAATCAGTCATTATCTAAACACCTTCGTTCAGTTGTCTGCGACGTTGAAATGCCACATCGTAGTATGCCTAGCAATAGTCGGTTGGGACGTTCACGCAAATGTATGTTATCCCTCGCAGAATCCGGGCTAAGTTGTAGGTGTTGCGTGACCTTATCAACCCAGCAGCAGGGGAATTTACTTTTTCTCTCGACTATGTTGCCCGAAAGTCCGGTTAACGAACAGCTTTCGCGCCCATGAATTTCATCAAATAGAAAGTATATCCACATGACAAGGATTGTCATCGCCCCAAAGGGGCCAACGAGCGCCATGTGCTTTTACAGTTTCAACCCTATCACCGCGTGATCAAGGCGCATTGATTGTCTCTGGAAATACTGGAGGCGAGTAGGAGAATCGAACTCCTGTACACGGATTTGCAATCCGCTGCGTAACCACTCCGCCAACTCGCCTCTATCACGTGACCGCGATAGGCGCACACCGATCAAAGCCCGTGTGCGTTTCGGCTTATCCCGATTTTTACAGGGATTGTCTAGTCCAGTTTGTGACATTTGGGCGGCTTTATTTTCGCGCCCTCGCCCTGCCTCGCCTACAGCGAAATGACCGGTCTGTCGGCGTTTTCGGGCGCGTCGAGCTGAAGATGGTGATCTTCCAGGATCAAAATATTCTCGGAACCGATAATTGCGCTTTTCGTCTTGTAGCCAATTACGTCCTCGATCTCCATCTCGGGATTTCGTGCCATCAAGATGGTTTCCTCGGACGAAAAGTTGGTCAAACCCCGGGCAAGCTCGTCTCCGCCTTCGTCATAGACATGCAGGACGTCACCCTTGGAGAACTCGCCCTGGATCGAGACAAGATCGCTGCGCAGCAGGCCGCGTTCCTTCCTGGAAATCGGACCCACGGCCGCGTTTGAAACCACCAACGTGCCCGCGACCTGCAAACGGTTGCTTAGCCAGATCATCAAAGGCGACGCCGCCTTACCGGTCGCCAAACAACGGGTGTGACGGCGTTCGCGGTTCAGGACGGACGAAACCGGACGGTCAATGATGCCCTCGGCGATGATCGTTTCAACCCCGGCGTTCTGTGCCATATTGGCAGCAAGCATCTTGGTCAACATCCCACCGGAACCCAGCTCACTGATGCTTTTGGTGGATTCCAGATGCTCGGTCACATCTTCGATCTCGTCGATGAACTGCGCACCCTCTTCGGATGGATCGCGATCATACAGCCCTTCCACGCTGGTGAGGATAATCAGGTGGTCTGCTTCGACCATCTGCGCGACCTTGGCGGACAGGCGGTCATTGTCACCCACCTTGAGATCGCGAGTGGCGACTGAATCATTCTCGTTGATGATCGGCAGGATGTCATTTTCGAACAGACGCAGCATGGTATTCTTGATGTTAAGAAAACGCCGGCGTTCCTCCATGTCTTCAACGGTCACCAGCATCTGCGCGACTTCCACGCCGAATTCCGATGCGACCTGACGATAGGCATTCATCAAAAGCGGCTGACCACAGGCGGCGGCAGCCTGTTTGTCAAGCAAACCCGCATCTTCGGGGCGCTTTCCGATCATGTTCAAACCAAGTGCCACGGACCCCGAAGAAGTCAGGATGATTTCGCAGCCTTCGCTTTGCAAATCGGCCAGATCGGACATCAGCCCGTTCATAAAGGCATACCGCAAGGTAAGTTTCTCTTCGTTCGCCAAGAGGCTCGACCCAATTTTGACAACGATACGTTTCTTTTTGGACACGACGATTGGTGCTCCGTTTTTTGTTCAATTTCAACACTGGCGCACTTTCGGCTGTTAATGCCGCAGCGCAGAAAAAAGTGTGATTCGAGGGTGTATAACACGTGGACAAGACCGGATTGCAACCGGCTAACCGATTGCGTGCCGGTTCCTGCCAACCGATCAGCGTGTTTGAAGCATTGCCAATGCTTCGCGAATGTCGTCCGGTATCGCAGTCGGGCGATGCCCTTTTCGTTCGACATAAACGTGAACGAAAAAGCCTTCCGCCGACGCATGTTCCTCGTCATTGCGAAACAGCCCCAGTTCCATCCGAACTGAGCTTTTGCCCAAATGCGCGACCCTTAACCCTGCCGTGACTCGATCGGGAAACTGCATTTCACCAAAGTAACGGCATCCGGTCTCTACCACGAGCCCAAATGCAGGGCTCGTCAGCGGATCAAGCAACCCGCGTTCAATCAGCCACCCGTTCACCGCCGTATCAAACAGCGCATAATGCACGACGTTGTTCATATGACCGTAGGTGTCGTTATCGTTCCACCGGGTTTGCAGGGGATAGAACTCGGCAAAGTCGGCGCGGTTCGGGGCGGTGGGACGGTCTGCCATTACCAGGCAGCCGTATAGATCATGCGGGCGTCGTCTTGGGTCACCTCCCGCGGGTTGTTCACCAGCAAACGTGACTGCAGCATCGCGTCGGCGGCCATTTTGTCGATTGCGTTCTTCGGGATATCAACGTCACGCAACCGCGTTTGCAGCCCCACCCTTGTTGATAGATCGGCTAACGCATCGATAAATGCCGCGGTGCGCGCCTGGGTACCCTCCAGGTCGGCAAGATGCGGGAAAGCGTCACCTGCGATTTCCGCATAAAGCGAACCGGCGTCGGGCGCATTGAACCGCAGCACATGCGGCAGCACCAGCGCATTGGAAAGCCCATGCGGAATATGAAACGTGCCGCCGATCGGATAGGCCAGCGCATGAACCGCCGCGACAGGCGAATTAGCAAACGCCTGCCCCGCCAACATCGACCCCAACAGCATGGCCCCGCGCGCCTCGATATTCGATCCATCGGCAATGACGGCTTCGATATTGGCCCCCAGAAGCCGCAGCGCCTCGCGGGCGAGCAGCTTGGAGATTGGATTGCTGTTCGCGTTTTTCGACGCGTATGCCTCGATCGCGTGTACCATTGCGTCGATTCCGGTTGCCGCGGTGATGTGCGCAGGCAAACCCAACGTCAATCCGGCGTCCAAAATCGCCATATCGGGCAAGATGACCGGTGACGATACCCCGCGTTTTTCCTCGGCACCCACGGTGATGATCGACACCGGTGTCACCTCTGAACCGGTTCCCGCGGTCGTGGGGATCAGGACCAGCGGCAGACGCGGACCCTTTGCTTGGCCCACCCCCCACGCGCTATCCAGGTCCGCGTCAGACCCCAGCAAGAGCGCCGCAAGTTTTGCCACGTCCTGAGAGGAACCACCGCCAAATCCGACGACGCTGGTCACCCCCGCCGTTTTCCCTGTTTCGACGGCCTTCATCAATGTTTCGCGTGAGGGGTCCGCTTCGACCTCATCAAAGATAACGACCCGATGACCAGCGGCCTCCAAGCTCGAAACAGTCGCGTCAACAAGCCCGAGCTTGCGAAGCCCCGCGTCCGTCACCAGCAAGCAGTCGGTTCCCAGCAGGTCCCCGGCCAGATCAGGCAGGCGCTGTGCTGCTCCATTTTCGAAAACGACAGATTTCGTAGTGTTAAAGATAAATGGAGACACAATAAAAGCCTTTCATGAGACAATTGAGCCTTGGGAAACCGTGCAAGGCAACTCCCATTAAAGGCAATTCCAAGCCTGTCGCCTAGTGTTAATCTGGTTTTTGCGCAGACGCTTTGGGGGCCCTGAGGGCGCACGCCTGATCTGCCCCCTGCGTCAAGGACGCACTGCCAAGCGACGCGTGCAGACGACCAAAGAGGGGCTTTAGGCTGCTTCAGTTTGGCTCATCCGGTGGAAACAGCAAAAAGGTTCTATAAAGATAATTATGACCATTTTATTACGGGAAATTCGAGCCAAAATGCATCAATAGTACAATCAATATTAAGACCACAACCGAGTGACGTAGAATTATCCACTTCGGAATTAGTTATTAAAAAACATATTTTTAACAGGCTATTCTCATCCATGAAGGTTGTTGCCGACACGATGTGATAATTTCAACGCTTCAGGGCAGTTTTCGCGCTTCGGTCGGTTGATGACGCAGGTAATCCATCACCGCCGCCCGCACCGATTGGTCGCCCCGTTCCCGAGAAGCATAGATGACGTCGCGGACTTCCCCAAGATCCGATCGGCGCAGTAGGTTTTTGACCGGCCCGATCGATGCGGGGCGCATGGAAAATGATGTCATACCGATCGCCGCAAAACATAATGCTTCGACCGGACGGCCGGCATCCTCACCACAAAAAGACAGCGGCGTTCCTGTTTCGCGACACCGCTCGACGATACCTTCAAGGAAGGTCAGAAAGCTCGCGTTCAGCGTATCATAGCGACGCCGTACCAATTCATTCTCGCGATCAGCCGCAAAGAAAAACTGTTTGAGGTCATTCCCACCGATGGACAGAAATTCGACCTCTTCAAAAAACTTTTTCGGCGCGAATGCCAAAGAGGGAGTTTCAAGCATTGCACCGACTTCGATCCGCGAGGGAAGGACATGCCCCAACCGCTTTTCCGTCGCCAGTGTCTTGTCCATCTCCAGCTTTGCGGCACGATATTCTTCAAACTGCGCCACAAAGGGAAACATCACAGACAACGGACGCCCATTCGCGGCGCGGATCAGCGCCTGCAACTGCATTCGCATGATGCCCGGCTTGTCCAGACCTACTCGGATCGCGCGCCACCCCAGGGCCGGGTTCGGTTCATCGTTGGGCTTCATGTAGGGCAGCACTTTGTCCGAACCGATATCAAGGGTCCGAAACACCACGCGTTTGCCGTTGGCGGCATCCAGCACGCGACTGTAAAGCGCGGACAGCTCGGACCGTTTCGGCATCTGGCTCCGGACCAGGAATTGCAGCTCAGTCCGAAACAACCCCACCCCTTCGGCACCCGACCCTTCAAGCGATGGCAGGTCGGCCATCAACCCGGCGTTCATGTGCAACCCAATAATGGTACCGCACTTGGTTTCAGCGGCCTTGTCACGAATGGAAGCATATCGTTCCTGTGCCTCGGCCTGCATGGCGATCTTATCGCGGAAAGCCGCTGCAACTGTCTCGTCCGGCCGCAGGTGCACGACGCCCTGTTCCCCGTCTACCATGATCCGATCACCGTTCAACGCATCGTTGGTGATCCGAGACGCATGTACAATCAAAGGTATCGCCAAAGCCCGCGCGACGATAGCGGCGTGACTTCCAACTGAACCGCCTTCAAGCACAATCCCACGCAAGGATCGGCCATATTCCAACAATTCAGCAGGCCCGATGTTTCTAGCTACCAAAATCGGGTTAGGCGGCATCTCCGCACCGGTATCGGCCCCTTGTCCGGTCAGGATTCTCAGCAACCGGTTGCTGAGATCATCCAGATCGGACAGTCGTTCACGCAGATAGGCATCGCTTGCTTGGCCCATACGTGCACGCGCATGCGATTGCTCTTTCTCGACAGCGGCCTCCGCTGACAGGCCCCGGCTGATGTCCTCCTCCATCCGGCGCAACCAACCTTTTGAATTGGCAAACATCCGATAGGCTTCCAGGACTTGTTGCTGATCCTTGTCCCCGCCTGCCATAGACATCATCTGGTCGACGCTGACGCGCAGCTGATCTACAGCCTCGTTCAGCCTTTCGGTTTCGCGCACCGGGTCGTCTGCCACCGGGTTCGAGACGACAACGCGCGGTTCGTGCAGCCATACATGGCCTTCGGCAACACCTTCCTGGCCTACCGTTCCCCGCACCAGAACCGGCTGACTGTGACGCGCGGACATGGCCGCACCTTCGCCGACAAAGGCACCCAGTTCGGCCATTTCAGCCAACACCATCGCGACGACTTCAAGAGCGTATACTTCGTCGGATGAAAATTCGCGCGCCGCCCTGGATTGCACCACAAGCACGCCGAGAGTTTCACCGAGCCTCTGCACCGGAATACCCAGAAAGCTCGAATATAGCTCCTCACCGGTTTCCGGCATGAACCGAAACCCAGGTGCCTGAGGCGCGTTAGGCGTGTTAATGATACGTTTGCGCTTAGCGACACGTCCAACAAGGCCTTCGCCCATTTTCATGCGCGTTTCGTGCACCGCGTCCGCCTTCAGACCTTCGGTGGCGCACAACTCCAACGTGTCTTCATCGCGAAAAAGATAGATAGAGCAAACTTCACAGCCCATCGACGTGGCAATCAAGTGGGTGATCTTATCAAGGCGGGCCTGGCCTGCATCGTCGCTGGCCATTGCATCGCGCAAACGGCCCAGCAGCTTGCGACTTTCTGTCTCGATACCATCACCCATGCAAAAAATCTCCCCCAGCCAAGACGAACTTAGACCACAGGCTTCAACCGAATGAAACGCTGATCTGGTCGTTTTCTATCACCAGACACGGTTTACAGAAAAGAAGCTTTTCCACCTTCGCGGGAGATGCACAGAGTTTGTGCACCTGCCTGCACGGGTTTTAAGCGGCTTTATGCAGCTCGAACGCGTCGTGCAGCGCTTGCACGGCCAGCTCCATGTATTTGCGGTCAATAAGCACTGAAATTTTGATTTCCGAGGTGGTGATGACCTTGATATTCACACCCTCGTTCGACAGCACCTGGAACATCTTGGCTGCAACGCCGGTGTGGCTGCGCATGCCGATACCGACGACGGAAACCTTCGCCACATCCGAATCCGCGATCAGTTCATCAAAATTGATCGCACCCGCCGCTTTGGCCGCATCCATCGCGACCTCGGCGCGTTTGATCTGGTCGACGGGACATGACCAGGTCATGTCGGTTCGGCCTTCTTCCGCGATGTTCTGCACGATCATGTCCACGTTCACGCCACCGTCGCTAAGCGCGGTAAAAATCGCGGCGGCGATGCCTGGCCGGTCGGCGACGGACACCAGGGTCATCTTTGCCTCATCCCGAGAAAACGCGATACCCGATACAACATTGCTTTCCATGATTTCTTCCTCATCGCAGACCAGCGTTCCAGCTTCGTCCGATTGCTCTTCAAAGCTGCTCAACACTCGCAACTTTACCTTGTAACGCATCGCCAGCTCGACCGAGCGGGTTTGCAGGACCTTTGCCCCCAAAGACGCCAGTTCAAGCATTTCCTCGAACGCGATCTTATCCAGCTTGCGGGCTTTGGCACTGACACGGGGGTCAGTGGTATATACACCGTCTACGTCAGTATAGATATCGCAACGTTCAGCGTCGAATGCCGCTGCGAAAGCGACCGCAGTTGTGTCGGATCCGCCGCGTCCCAATGTGGTGATGCGTCCTTCGGGGCTGACACCCTGGAATCCGGCAACGACCGCGACACGCATGCCTTCGGCGAACTTGGCCATGATATTGTCCGACGGAATTTCCTCGATCCGGGCCGACGAATGCGCCGATGTGGTCTTGACCGGGACCTGCCAGCCTTGCCAGCTACGCGCAGGTACGTCCATTTCCTGCAACGTCAGCGCCATCAGCCCGGCGGTCACGTTTTCACCCGATGATACGACGGCATCATATTCACGCGCGTCATACAGGGGGGATATCTCGTTCACCCAGCCGACCAGTTCGTTGGTCTTTCCGGACATGGCTGACACGATCACGATCACGTCATAGCCTTTTGCGACTTCGACGCCCACCCGCTTGGCCGCGCGGCGGATACGGTCCAGGGTGGCAACAGATGTGCCACCAAATTTCATCACCAGAACAGGCATAGGTCCCCCGCTACAAAACTCCGGCGCGGTTTACGCGCAAGCAGATGCCTTAGCAAGCCCACGCGACGCTGATCGCGCGGTTCCTTCCTGTCAAAATCACCGTGTTCAGCGGCTTATTCACAGCAACCGGGCCAAAGCCGGTCGCCCCGCAGTCCATTCAAGTTGGAATATCGTCCTTGTCTGGCAGCCAGGCGAGCACCTAGACCGCCAGTTTGACGCAAGATTGCCGCCTCGGGCCGTACAACGTCGGGCCTGCTATTGGGTGGACTGCTTGGGGATAAACGGCAGAGGTATTACTTTTATCCCCTCTTCCATCAAGGAACGCGCCTGATCCAGACGTGCTTCCCCATAGATAGATCTCTCAGGGACGTCGCCAGCGCTCATTGCGCGGGCTTGTTTGACAAAATCGTTCCCCACGTAATCAGAGTTCGCTTCGATCTCATTGCGCAGCGCCGTCAGCTTTTTTTCGAATTCGGTCCGTGGTCGGGTCAATGCCGAGACCCGAGGGTTCACCGCCGGATCATCCTTGTCTGTACTGGACGCCGTGGAAACCCGAGGTGCCATGATCGCCTTGGTCACGTTGCCCGATCCGCAAACCACACACTGAATATGCCCAGCCTTTGCCAGCGCATCAAACGCACTGGCAGATTTGAACCAACTGTCAAAGCGATGGTCGTGGTCACATTTTAAAGAAAACTGGATCATTGTCTTGGCAGTTTGCCCTTTCTGATGGTGCGGCACAATAATATGGTGAGGTCTTGCCGTTACGTCAAGCTATGCGGTGGCCGCCGCGAGGGTCGAAGTCGCGGATCAGTCGCGCAAGCTCGGGCTCCATCACCATTCTGGTCGCTTTCTTGCGAGATACCCATTTGCGACGCCTTTGTCCCGCTTCGGGGTAGTCATCAAGAGTGGCCTTAACCTTGACCGGGTAAACCATCGCCACGACAGGCAAAATTTCCCCGTCACCCATATCTTTTGCATAGGAATACACGCCGAGGCAACCGCCTGTCACCTGGCCCTGCACTCCGGCCTCTTCCCACGCCTCCTGTTCGGCCGCCGCCGCGGGGGTCTTCGCGTTCATCGGCCATCCCTTCGGAACGATCCAGCGTTTGGCATTCCGAGAGGTGATAAGCAGCACCTGCACTTTACCATCACGCACGCGGTAACACAGGGCAGCGAATTGCGACCGAACGTCACCCTTGCGGGCACCATGAATGGAAATAGGCAGTTGTTTCATCTTGAGCATCTTCATCCGGGGTCGGTTTGGCGTATGCACATCACAAAACCTTACCTGCGGCGACTTGGCAAGGCCAGCCACCCTTGCACCCGTCATATGCTTGGCAGATAGTAAGACGTTATGAAAACACTGCTGATCCTCCTTGCTTTTTTCCTGCCCGGCGTTGTCTTGGGGCAACCCGCCCCGGTGACGGTATTCGCAGCCGCGAGCTTGCGCGGGGCGCTCGACGCGGTCGCCGAGGATTTCGGTGCGGATGTCTCCATCTCATACGGTGGCTCCGGGACAATGGCGCGTCAGATCGACGCCGGTGCCCCGGCGGACATTGTCATTCTTGCGGCACCGGTCTGGATGGACTGGCTGCAAGAACGCGGTATTCTGGGGGATGCGCCGCAAACCTATCTGCTGGGTAACCGACTGGTGCTTGTCGCCCCTGCCAACAGCACCATTGCCCCTGATCCCGGAAACCTTGCGGCATCTCTTGGTGACATGCGGCTGGTGATCGGGCAGCGTGACGCGGTGCCTGCCGGGATCTATGCCCGAGAGTGGCTGCAAGCCACAAAGCAGTGGGAAGCATTGCAGAACATGCTTGCCGAAACCGATAATGTACGCACTGCTCTTGCTCTGGTCGCAAGGGCTGAGATGCCGCTTGGCGTCGTCTATCGTACCGACGCCATGGCCGAACCCAAGGTGCGTGTGGTCTACACCGTGCCCGACGACCAACATAGCCCGATAGTGTATCCTGCCGCGGCTCTGACGGATGCGGGCAAGGTGTTCTTGAAATTTCTTCAAACCGATGAAAGCATGGATATCTTCGCCGCACATGGCTTCGCGCCGGTCAAGCCATGACGCCCGACGCCGCCGCATGGGATGCCCTGCGCCTGTCATTGTGGGTGGCATTTTGGGCGACGTTGCTTGCGATCCCCCTCGCGGTGTGGGTCGCGTGGTTACTGGCGCGAAAAGACTTCTGGGGCAAGGCGGTCCTGAATGCTGCAGTTCACCTTCCCCTGGTTTTGCCGCCAGTGGTGACGGGTTACCTGTTGCTGCTTGCCTTTGGCCGGACTGCGCCGTTGGGGCAAGCCTTGAACGCGTTGGGGATACAACTGGCGTTTCACTGGACTGGCGCAGTGCTTGCGGCGATGATCATGGGGTTCCCCCTAATGGTCCGTGCAATGCGGCTCGCCATCGAGGCGGTCGATCCCAAGCTCGAAGACACCGCAGCCACCCTTGGTGCACCGCGTGGAATGGTGTTTTTCCGCGTCACCTTGCCATTGATCCTGCCCGGTGTTCTGGCGGGTACCGTCATGGGGTTTGCCAAGGCGATGGGTGAATTCGGGGCCACGATCACATTTGTCGCAAATATTCCCGGCAAGACGCAAACCCTGCCAAGCGCGATATGGGCGGCGTTGCAGATCCCCGGAGGTGAGCGCCAGGCGGTGATGATGGTGCTGATGGCCTCGATCGTGGCCATCGCCGCGGTGTTGCTGGCAGAATTGTTGGCCAGGCGGGTCGCGGCACGGATCGCTGGCGCATGAGCCTGTCGCTGACGCTTTCGCACCGCTTTGCCGACTTCGCGCTTGACATCACGCTTGAGGCCGGGCCGGGCATCACCGCGCTTTTTGGCCGGTCGGGCGCGGGAAAATCCACTATCATCAACGCGGTTGGTGGCTTGCTTCATCCAAATTCCGGGCGCATCGCGGTTGACGGAGACGTGTTGCTCGATACTGATCTGGGGATTTTTGTGCCCCCCCACAAACGCCGCCTGGGCACGGTCTTCCAGGATGCCCGTCTGTTCCCCCACCTGAGCGTATCGCAAAACCTGATGTTCGGTGCCCGCTATGCCCCGCGCGGCAGTTCCGGGCCGGCGTTAAAGGATGTTGTGGCGTTGCTGGGTTTGCAAGATCTGCTGGATCGTGCGCCGGCAACCCTGTCAGGCGGCCAAAAGCAGCGTGTCGCGTTGGGGCGGGCGCTGTTGAGCCACCCGCGCATGCTGTTGATGGACGAACCGCTGGCCAGCCTTGATGGACCGCGCAAGCAAGAGATCCTGCCGTTTCTCGAACGCTTGCGGGATGGTCCATTGGGTCTGCCGATCCTGTATGTCAGTCATGCCGTTGACGAAATCGCGCGCCTTGCAGATACGCTTGTGCTGATCCAAAGCGGGAGGGTGCAGGCACAGGGCCCGCTTTTTGATGTAATGGCGGACCCCGCCGCCGTTCCCCTGCTGGGCGTGCGCGAAGCCGGTGCGGTGATCGAGGCCGATGTGCTGGACCATGGCACCGATGGGATTTCAACCTTGCGTATAAGCGCCGGTACGCTTGAACTGCCGGGCGTACATGCCGAAACGGGTGCGCGTGTGCGCCTGCGTGTCCTGGCGCAGGATGTGATCCTGTCGTTGACCCGGCCCGAAGGGCTGAGTTCGGTCAACGTGTTACCGGTCGAAGTTGAAGCGATCCATCCCGGCGACGGTCCTGGGGCGGCAATCGCGCTGCGTGCCAACCAGGACCGATTGCTGAGCCGGGTCACCGCCCGTGCAGTGACCGAACTGGGGCTTCGTCCGGGCTTGAAGTGCTATGCGATCCTCAAGGCGACCACCGTCGCACCGGGCAGCATCGGGCGTTAACGTACCCGCTTGCGGCCTACCTTCTCACGCAGACGTTCGACCAGCTTTTCCTGCGGGATATCGGCATCTATCGCCAGCTTGCGCAGACCGAAATGCACATGCGCCATATCCTGGTAATAGCTGGTATACGCATAGTTCGTCGCGGCACCCGCCACGGCACCCAGCACCGGAACAGCCTGCGCCGCAAGCTTTTGGCCCAACACGACCGCGAGGCGCGGCGCGACTTTGGCGATCACCGCCTGCATGGCCCGGCCGCTCAGGGCGACACGCGCAGACAAAAAGCCCAGATCCGCACCGTCGTCGTCGGACAAGGGACCGGCTGCACTGAACACCTGTACGCAGTCAAATTGTACATTCTCGGATAGCGGGTCGAAACCATGCTCGACAGCTACGCCTTGGATGACCCGCAACAGCAAGGTCGTGGTGACCGGCAGTTCGGCCATGGCCGTTGGCAATCCGCCTGCCCCGCCAGCGGCCCCCATGGCCGCGCTGACCGCCTGGTTCAGCCAGCTTTTCTGATCCGGGACCAGGCTACGCGAAGACGTCGCAGCCTTCATCGCCTGATGCAACGCCTTGACCGTCGCGCTTTCCAGATTTTGCCGCACCACCGACGGCAGCTTGTCGATCAACCCTTCGGCGCTTCCGCCAATCACATTCAAGACATTGATACCCAGCCCGCCGGCGCTTTTGTACCGCGCGGCGATCTGGTCCAGCCGCGCTTCTACGTCAATCACACGTGGCAGGTTGCTTTCGATTTGCATGGGGATGGCTCCGGCTGTTGCACTGTGAGATGTAGGTGAGGCACGACCCGTTTCAAGCTGTCCACGCCATGACATCGCCGGCTATACCATCCCATGCGCCATCCACCAGCGCCCGTCCGAGGACACGCGCCGGGTTGGTCGGTGGCGGCATGACCACGTTGTCAAGCAAAGTGAACCCGAAGCGATTGTAATAGGGCGCGTCGCCAACCAGCATGACCCGGCTCCAGCCCAATGGCAGTGCCTTGTCAAGGCTGCCTTCGATCAGAAATCCACCCAACCCTTCGCCCTGACGCGTGGGGTGTACGGCAACAGGGCCAAGCAGCAACGCCGGGTCGCCCGCGCCGATCCTGACCGGCCAGTACCGGATAGCACCGGCGAGAATACCGTCAGCATCCCTTGCGACATGGCTAAGCTCGCGCACGGGCGGGATGCCATCTCTCAGGCGATACGACGACAAGGCTTCGCGACCCGGCGCGAAACAGGTATCATAAAGCGCCTCGACCTCCCAGTGGTCGGCTGCCGTCTCGGGGGTGATTTGATACAAGGGCTGGCACCTCTGGACGGTTTTACTGTGGCAAAGGCCTTACCATAACGCTAGCCATAGGTGCAAACCATGAGGAGAGTTCGATGTTCTACCGTCCCCAAGATGGCCACCCCCTGCCGCACAACCCGTTCAATGCCATTGTCACGCCCCGCCCCATCGGGTGGATTTCTACCCGGGATGCCCAGGGACGCGACAATATCGCGCCCTATTCCTTTTTCAACGGCGTCGCCTATACCCCGCCACAAGTCATGTTTGCCTCGACCGGGACCAAAGCCGATATCGATGGTACAAAAGACAGTATGGCCAACATCCGCGAGACTGGCGTGTTTTGTGTCAATGTCGTGGAATATGCAATGCGTGACGCGATGAACGCATCTTCGGCCACGTTGCCGCATGGTGCCGATGAATTCGCGCACGCCGGTATCGAAAAGGCCGCATGCGATCAGATTGCCTGTGCACGTGTCGCGACAGCACCAGCCAGTCTGGAATGCCGCATGACGCAGATGGTCAAAATCGAAGGCGAAAACAACTTTGTGGTCTTCGGAGAGGTCGTGGGCGTGCACATACGCGACGACTGCATCACCGACGGGAGATTTGACGTTACCACCTATCAACCGCTGTCACGGCTTGGTTATCGCGACTATGCCCGCGTCACCGAAGTGTTTGAAATCATTCGTCCCGATGACTGAAACGATAAGCCCGGCAACATGGATGTCACCGGGCTTTTGACCGTCACGGTGTGGTATTCGGGTCGGCGGCGGCCTAGTGGCCGCCCAGAATACCGGTCCGGACCTGATAATTGACGGCAACCTGATATTCGGGGTCGTCGTCGCTGTCGATCATAAGGTGCCCGGCCTTGGTCAGCAGACGGTGGCAATCTCGGCTGAGATGGCGCAGCTGGATGCGCTTGCCCGCCCCCTCGTATTTCGCCGCAATTGTTTCGATCGCCTGAAGCGCGGATTGGTCGACGACCCTGCTGTCCTCGAAATCCACGATCACTTCGCTGGGGTCGGCCTTTACATTGAACAGCTCGGCAAACCCTTCGGACGATCCGAAGAACAGCGGGCCCTGTATCTGGTAGACCTTGGCCCCCTCCGGGGTGATATAGGTTTTGGCATGGATGCGCCGGGCATTATTCCAAGCATAGGCCAGCGCCGATACGATAACACCGACCACTACCGCGACGGCAAGGTCCTCGTAGACGGTCACGACGGTCACCAGCAGGATCACGAACGCATCCATTAGCGGCACCTTGCGCAGGATCCCGAACGAATTCCACGCGAAGGTACCGATCACGACCATGAACATCACACCAACAAGCGCGGCCAACGGGATCTGCTCGATCAGCGATGAACCGACCAGGATGAACAGCAGCAGGAACACAGCCGCCGCGATGCCCGCCACGCGGGTGCGGCCGCCGGATTTCACATTGATCATCGACTGGCCGATCATCGCGCAGCCGCCCATGCCGCCGAAAAAACCCGTGACCGTATTCGCGACGCCCTGCGCAATGCATTCCTGGCTTGCCCCGCCGCGTGTATTGGTCAGGTCGCTGACAAGGTTCAGTGTCAGGAGCGATTCAATCAGGCCGATGGCCGCAAGAATGACGGCGTAGGGCAGAATGATATAGAATGTCTCAAGATTGAAGGGGGCCAGAGCCGTGCCATAAAGCCCGACGCCATCACCGAAAGGCAGATGGAACATCGGAAACCCGCCCTGGATCGACGCCAGGTCACCAACGCGGGGCACGTCCATGCCTGTCGCGATCACCAGAACGGCGACGATACCTATGCCGGCCAGTGGCGCGGGGATCAGTTTGGTGACACGCGGCATCACCCAGATTATCGCCATGGTTGCCGCCACGAGGGCCAGCATCAGATAAAGTGGACCACCCGACAACCATTCACCGCCCGACATGCCATGGCCGGTATCGACCATGGTACCCGGGACCTTGAACTGGCTCATCTGAGCCAGGAAAATCACGATGGCCAATCCGTTCACGAAGCCCAGCATCACCGGGTGTGGCACCAGACGAATGAACTTGCCCCATTGCATGATCCCCGCAAACATCTGGATTAGTCCCATCAGGATCACAGTCGCGAAGAGATATTCAACCCCGTGCTGCGCCACGAGCGCCACCATCACGACTGCCAAAGCCCCCGTCGCCCCCGAGATCATCCCGGGGCGTCCGCCGATCAGCGCGGTGATCAGGCCAACCAGAAACGCGGCGTATAGCCCCACCAGCGGATGCACCCCAGCGACAAAGGCAAACGCCACCGCTTCGGGCACCAACGCAAGAGCGACAGTCAGCCCCGACAGCAATTCGATGCGCAAGCGCGAGGCCGAGAACGGTTCTCCGGGCATCCAGCGCAGATCGGTAACGTCGAGGTTTTTGGTAAAACTGCGGAAAGTGGTGCGCACCATGGGGCATCCTTCGGATCAAATCGTATCAGTAAGTCGGAGAGGTCTTTCGGGCCTCCTAGCTTAATCGTGAACGAAATGAAACCCACACCGCCTTCAGCCGTTGATTTGCGGCTTTTCATCGGAGTGTTCCTTGGTACTCTGGCCACGACTGAAATCCAAAGGCGTTTCCATGACACAGACGAAAATAGCCATTATCGGCGGATCGGGTATTTACGACATCGAAGGGCTGGAAGGGGCCGAATGGCTAACGGTTGAAAGCCCGTGGGGTGCACCGTCCGATGCGATTCTGACCGGGACGCTTGGCGGCGTTGAAATGGCATTTCTGCCGCGGCATGGGCGCGGGCATGTTCATTCACCATCAACCGTACCCTACCGTGCCAACATTGACGCGCTGAAACGGTTGGGATGCACCGATGTCATAAGTGTTTCAGCCTGCGGTTCGTTTCGTGACGAGATGGCACCCGGGGACTTTGTGGTCGTCGATCAATTCATCGACCGCACGATCGGGCGCGCGCAGACCTTCTTCGGAGAGGGCTGCGTGGCTCATGTGAGTGTTGCCCATCCCACCTGCCCGCGCTTGGGCGACGCCTGCGAGGCCGCGGCCCGCCGCGCCGGCATAACCGTGCACCGCGGCGGCACCTATCTTGCCATGGAGGGCCCGCAGTTTTCGACATTGGCGGAATCCAGGATGTACCGGGAGGCATGGGGGGCCGATGTCATTGGCATGACCAACATGCCCGAGGCCAAGCTCGCTCGGGAAGCCGAACTGTGTTATGCGTCAGTCGCGATGATCACCGACTATGACAGCTGGCACCCCGATCACGGCGAAGTCGATGTGACGCGGATCATCGCCACGTTGATGGGCAATGCCGACAAGGGCAGACAGATGATCAGACATCTGCCCGATCTGCTGGATCCGCGCCGGGAACCTTGTGTCCACGGGTGCGACCGGGCGTTGGAGTATGCGATCCTTACAAAACCCGAAATGCGAGATGCCGCGGTGGTGGCGAAGCTTGATGCAGTAGCGGGCAGGGTTATGTAAACGCTGAACCTGTCGAGGGTCGATGGCGCGTGGCAGATGAGTTTATTTGGCAAAATGAAATGGCGAGGTCGGCAGATCAGCCGCCTGTGTCGTGTGGTATGCGACCGAGCGTGGAAGTGACTTGCTGATCGCGGCGGGCTCGCTTAGGGCTGTCACGCAGGTTTCCGCATTTGCGTGGGGCCTCGCATACTTGCCAACCGACCGGAGCACCGCATGAAACAGGTTCAGGACTACATTCGCACCATTGTTGACTTCCCGCACGAGGGGATCATGTTTCGTGATGTGACCACGCTGTTTGCCGACCCGCGCGGGTTTCGCATGGCTATCGACCAGATGCTGCACCCGTACGCGGGCGTGGACATCGACAAGGTGGTGGGGCTTGAGGCGCGCGGGTTCATTCTGGGCGGGGCTATCGCGCACCAGCTTTCTGTCGGCTTTGTGCCCGTGCGGAAGAAAGGCAAATTGCCCGGGCGTACAATTTCGCAAGACTACAAACTGGAGTATGGCGAGGCGATCGTCGAGATACATGACGATGCCATTCAGCCCGGCGAACGCATTCTTGTCGTCGATGATCTATTGGCCACGGGTGGTACGGCCGAAGCAGGGATCAAGTTGATTGAACGTCTGGGGGGCGAAATCGTGTCATGCGCCTTTATCATTGACCTCCCCGAGTTGGGAGGCCGCGAGCGGCTTGAAGCGATGGGCATCGAGGTGAACGCGCTTTGCCGCTATGACGGAGCGTGAGACACCCGCGCTGCTGACACCAAACCCGATGATAGCTGATCACAGCCGACCCGGTATCGAACCGGTGGAGACATATGCCGCCCCCCCGTCAGGCTGGTGCAGGCAGGATGACACCGGGGTTCATAATGCCGTTCGGATCCAGCGCCGCTTTGATCGCACGGATGGCCGACAGCTTTGCCGGGTCGCCATATCGTGCGAGATCCTTGACTTTGAGGCGTCCGATGCCGTGTTCGGCGCTGACCGAGCCGCCCATCTCGTGAGCGATATCGTGGACCGTGGTCTTGATGATCTCTTGCTGAGCAGCGTGATCTTCGCGTGATCTTCCGGGTTTCGGAAAAACGTTGTAATGCAGGTTCCCGTCGCCCACATGCCCAAAGCAATTGATGCGAAAATCACCCAGGCCGGCGATCGCCTGTTCGGCTTTGCGGATGAAATCGGGTATGGCCCCCAGCGGCACCGAGATATCGTGACTGGAGATCGAGCCAATCTTGCGATTGGCGTGGGGAATCATTTCGCGGATCGCCCAGAAATCATCCGATTGTTGCTGGCTCTGGGCGATCAACCCGTCGACCACGAGATCGGCACTGAACGCGGTCTCGAACAGTTTTTCCAAGGATGTTGTCGGGTCCAGGCCACCGCTAAGTCCAAGTTCGATCAGCACGGTCCATTCGGGGGGCGTCGCGAAAGGTTGGCGCACATCGGGTAGCGTTTCGGCCAGAAAATCCAGCCCGGTGCGGTGGATGATCTCGAACGCGCTTATCATCTCGCCCAACTGGTCGCGTGCAAGGGACAGCAATTCCAACGCTGCGGCAGGAGAATGCACGACCAGCAGCGCGGTACCGGTCTTTGCCGGGCGCGGATAGAGTTTAAGCGCCGCCGCCGTGATCACCCCCAGTGTGCCTTCCGCCCCGATCAACAGATTGCGCAAGTCATAGCCCGTATTGTTTTTCCGCAACCGGGTCAGCCCGTGCCAGATCTGACCGTCAGGTAGAACGGCCTCGAGTCCCAAACACAAGTCGCGCGCGTTGCCGTAGCGAAGCACCCCGGTGCCGCCGGCATTTGTGGCTAGATTGCCCCCGATACGGGCTGACCCCTGTGCTGCCAGCGACAGGGGAAACAGGCGGTCCCGGGCTTCGGCAGCATCTTGTACGTCCGACAGGATGACGCCTGCCTCGGCGATCAACACGTTTTCATCCGGATAGACCGCGCGGACCTTGTTCATCCGCTCGAGCGACAGGATCAGCGGTTTGGGCCCGGTTTCGGCAACCTGCCCCCCGACCAGCCCGGTACCGCCGCCATAGGGAATGACACCGACGCGTGCTGCATTGGCGTGCCAGATCAGCCTGGAGACTTCGTCCACGGTGCGCGGCAGAGCAAGAACGGCCGCCTGTCCGCGATACAACCCGCGTGGCTCTTCCAAGTACCGCGGCTCCGCCTTACGGAACACATCGGGAGACAGATCGGCACGCAGCGCGGCCTCGAACGCGGGATCAGCGGGGTTTAATGTCATGACGTAGTGTTCGCGCCTGGGCTGAGCGGATGCAAGCGGCTTTGTAAGCAACCTTTGGAATAATCAACGCAGAATCGGAGGTTTGTTCGGATCGGTTCCCGGTGCTTGCATGCGCGGTGTCTTTTGCAGGGCCTCCATCTGGGGCAGATCGAACCGCAGGCCGACCTTGGACAATTTCGCGACGGTCGGATCAGAGGGTTCGAAAAAGCCGACATCCATCGCCCCGGCCTCTATCCCCGAGAATGTGAGTGCTTCGGATGCGGCGCGCACTAAGGCGTCCTGTGCACGCGGGATCGCGCCAACAAAGCCCAACATGTGTCCGCGCCCGCCGCCTGTATATTCGACGCCTACCAACCACGCGCCAGCCGCCATGCCTGTGGCCGTCGCCAGCTTGGAATCGAGCGCCGTGATCAATGCCTCGGGTAGACCCTTGGGAGGCATGACCCGTTCTATTCCCGTTTGCACCTGCTGCGCTTCGTTCGCCAAGGTATCACGTAGCCAGGCAATGGCCGTATCGGGTAACAATATCGCCGATGGTGCCGTGTTCATATTGACCGCCATACCCAGCGTCTGTCCTTCGAGCATACCGGCAATCGCGCGTCCCGACAACGCCACGTAGGGCGCAGGTTGCCCGACATAGGCCGCCAGCCTCTCGATCCGGTCAAACACCATCACATAGGCATCATCGAGCAATACAGGATTTACCTGATCGCCCTCCGCTTCGCTCTCGAGCAGCAGAAACAGTTCGACGTCGGCGATACGCTCGTAAAAGCGCAAACGCGCGATTTCGTCGTTTTCATCTGCCATCATAGCTGCGTGGGCGATATCCAGCGGCGTCTTGTCAGTCATCCAATGCATCCTTTACGGCCTTGCGCAGGCGAGGAACCACGTCTTCCTCGAACCACGGATTTTTCTTTAGCCAACCGGTATTGCGCCACGACGGATGAGGCAAGGCAAACACGCCCTCGGGCCAGTTTCGCCAATCGGCGACCGCCTTGGTCACCGAGGTGAAATGTGGCAAATGATAGCGCATGGCGTGGCCGCCTATCAGCACGGTTAGCCGAACGTCGGGTACCGTGGCCAGCGCCTGAGCCCGCCAGGTCTTCGCACATATGGCCGGAGGCGGTAAATCGTTTCCTTTGGCGTCATATCCGGGAAAGCAAAAGGCCATCGGAACAATCGCGACCCGGTCGCGGTCATAAAAAGTTTCCTCATCCACCCCGAGCCAATGGCGCAACCGTTTACCAGAGGCATCCCAAAACGGGGTGTTTGCCTCGTGTACGCGCAGGCCCGGAGCCTGCGACGCGATCAATATACGGGCACCGGGTTGAAACCACACCACAGGGTTGGGACGATGCGCTGTCGCGGTCAGCGCAAATCGGTCAGCGCACAAGGTGCAGCGGCGCAAGGCGGGGCGGATGTCAGTCATATCAAGGCAGATAGCAGAGCAGCGGCAGCTTTCAAATACTGGCCCGGATCACGATTTGACGCCTGTCCGCCTACAGCCTGGCAATCACGAAATTACCCTTGGCACCCTTGCGAGCATGCGACGTTACCGCGTTGTACATTTGCACAAAAATGGGACATAATATGGTCAAGATCATCGGCTAGACGTTCGCCAACCCCCGTCAACAAGGGGGAATGACAGGCCCACTACAGCACCAACCGGAGCAGGCATGCTGGAATTCGACAACGTATCTAAATCGTTCTGGACGGGCACTCAGCACAAAGTGATCCTCGATCATGTGTCCTTTAGGGTGGAACTGGGAAATTCGTTGGGGATTCTGGCACCGAACGGCACCGGCAAGACGACATTGATCAACATGATGGCGGGGCTTGAGAAACCGGACGAAGGTGAGATCAGGCGCGGATGCAATATCAGCTTTCCGCTGGGGTTTATGGGCGGTGTGGTAAACAAGGTTTCGGCCATGGAAAACGCCCGATACATTGCACGGCTCTATGGGCTCGACCCGGACTATGTCGAAAGCTTTTGTCGATGGTTGTGCGGGCTTGGCGAATATTTCGACCAGCCCCTTGGCACCTATTCCGCCGGGATGAGGGGGCGCTTCTCTTTCGCCCTCCTGCTTGCACTTGATTTCGACATTTACCTGATCGACGAGGGGATGCCGAGCACGACCGATGTTGAATTCAATCGTAAAGCCGGCGAAATTCTGCAAGAACGGCTGCGCACGACCACAATTATCATCGTTTCGCACCAAGCCGAAACCTTGGAGCAATTCGCGCGTTCCGCTGCTGTACTATTGGGCGGAAAGCTTCATATATTCGATACCTTGGAAGAGGCAAAACAGCTTTATGACTACGAAACCCAAGGCTAGAAAATTTCGCATCAGACGCAACGCACCGGTGGCGTCGCAACCGGCACAGCCCGCGGCCGCCGCAACACCCGCAGATCCGCAGGGAGCGGCAGCGGCGGCCCGGCCTGCCGCACAGCCAAGCCGCCCCCGCGCCGTAGCCGATGCGCCCCGCCCTGCCCCATCTTCGCCAAGAAACACAGGCCCGGTGCGCAGCGGAGAAGTGGCATCGGCCAGCGAGGTCAGTAGTGAACAGGACATGGACGCCATTCGCCGCGAAGGGCTGACGGGGCGCCAGTTACGCATGGCCCGCCGGGTCGCACAGAAGCACGGACTTGCCCCCACCTCTGATTTTGATGCGGTGCGTTTGCTGCGCGCCGAAGGCATCGACCCGTTTCAGCGATCAAACATGCTCGAGCTTGTGGTGCCGCAGGAAAAAGGCTCGGGGAGCACGGCGCTGACCAAGGGGCGTATCCAACTGCCTCAAACGGTTCCCTCAGGTGGCGGCAACCTGCCCTCGACCGAGGTCAATCCAATGGATCGCCGGATGCGCGAAATAGCCGACATCCAGCGCGATATCACCAAACGTCGCCGCCGTAAGATGGCGCTGCTCATGGTGCGCCTTGCGTTCTTCGTTGGACTTCCGACAGTTATGGGCGGGTATTATTTCAACAGCATTGCGACCCCCATGTATGCGACTGACAGCCAGTTCTTGATCATCCAGAACGAAGGCACCGGCGGGTTGGGTCCGCTGGGGGGGTTACTACCGACCCAGTTTGCCAACTCTGCCGACAGTATCGCCACGCAAAGCTACCTTCAGTCCAAAGACGCCATGCTGCGTTTGGACAAGGATGTAGGCTTTATCAGTCATTTTTCGGATCCAAAGATCGATCCTATTCAGCGACTGGATGTTGGCGCGTCAAATGAGGCCGCATACAAGTTCTATAAGAAAAACGTGAAAATCGGGTACGACCCGACCGAAGGCATGATCCGGATGGAGGTTATCGCCGCAGATCCGCAGACAGCGACCCAGTTTTCCGAGCATTTGCTAACCTATGCGGAAGAACGCGTTAACGCCCTGTCGCAGCAAAAGCGTGAAGACGGGATGCGCGATGCGCGCGAGGCCTATGAACAAACGGTCAAAAAACGCCGCGATGCGCAAGAGGCGCTGATCAAGCTGCAAGTCGAAAACGGTGTAGACCCGGAAGCGGTCATTGCGTCGATCCGGGCCCAAATCAGCAATTACGAAACCCTGTTGCTGGAAAAAGAACTGGAGCTGGCGGCGTTGATGGACAACCCGCGCCCCAACCGGGCGAAAGTTGATGGCGTCCAAGGCGACGTCCGCCGGATCAGTAACCAGCTTGATCGGTTGAACGAACGGATGAACAGCGCAACCGCCGGCAGCAATTCCCTGGCTCAACAGGCCGTAAGCCTCCAGTTGGCCCAGGCCGATCTGGCAGCGGCTGACATGGCGCTTCAGGCCTCGCAGACGCAGATGGAACAAGCCCGCACAGAAGCCAATCGACAGGTCCGCTACCTCACGGTGGCGGTGCGTCCGGTCCCGTCGCAGGCCCCGTCGTATCCGCGCAAGTTTGAAAACACGATTTTGACATTCCTGATCTTTGCGGGCATCTATCTGATGTTGTCGCTGACATCGTCCATCCTCAAGGAACAGGTAACAAAATGATCCAAGTCGCCGTCGGAAATGTCACAATTGGCAACGATCTCCCTCTGACGGTCATCGCCGGCCCATGCCAGTTGGAGAGTGAAACCCATGCACAGATGATCGCGGGCCGGATGAAAGAAGCCTGTGATGCTGCGGGTGCCCAATTCGTTTTCAAGGCCAGCTATGACAAGGCCAACCGTACGTCACTGGGCGGCAAGCGCGGTCTTGGTATCGATGACGGTTTGGCCATCTTGCAATCGGTCGGAAAATCTATCGGGGTTCCCGTCCTGACTGACGTGCATACACAGGAACAGTGCGCGATCGCCGCCGAAGCGGTGGACATTCTGCAAATTCCGGCTTTCCTGTGTCGTCAGACCGACATGCTGCTTGCGGCTGGAAATACCGGCAAGGTCGTCAACGTGAAGAAGGGGCAGTTTCTGGCACCCTGGGACATGCCGAATGTGGTTTCCAAGATCGAATCCACTGGCAACAAGCGCATCTTGTTGACCGAACGTGGAACGTCGTTCGGCTATAACACTTTGGTTGCAGACATGCGCAGCCTGCCGCAAATGGCAAAAACCGGATACCCGGTTGTAATGGATGCCACGCATTCGGTGCAGCAACCCGGAGGACAAGGTGGATCAAGCGGCGGTCAGCGGGAATTTGCACCGGTAATGGCGCGCGCCGCAGTTGCCATCGGCGTAGGAGCGGTGTTCATCGAAACGCACGAAGATCCGGATAAAGCGCCCTCGGACGGGCCAAACATGATTTATCTCGATCAAATGCCGGCACTTATTGCATCGTTGATGAGGTTTGACTCACTGGCCAAGCAAGACCCGATCACGTTCTGATCATTTCCGAACCTAGACTGTCGCAGCCTTGCCGAAGGCTGCGATCAAGCCCGCGTCTTTGACCCCCGGGCGCGTTTCGACCCCTGATGATACATCGACCTGTCGCGCCCCCGTCATCCGCGCCGCTTCGGCGACGTTTTCAGGGGTCAACCCCCCCGCCAGCATCCACGGTTTGGGCCAGCTTCGCCCGGCAAGCAAACGCCAATCAAATGCCAACCCGTTGCCACCCGGTAACGCCGATCCTTTCGGTGGCTTTGCATCCACCAGTATTTGATCGGCGACATCCATATACGCATCAAGCTGCGCAAGATCTTCGGCCTGCGCGATCCCCACGGCCTTCATCACCGGCAGACCATATCGTTGCTTGACCTCGGTCACGCGTGCCGGTGTTTCGCTGCCGTGCAACTGCAACATGTCAACAGCCACAGCATCGGTGAGCGCGTCCAGAAACGCGTCATCGGCATTGACGGTCAAAGCAACCTTGCAAAGCCCCAAAGGCACCTCAAGCGCCAAAGGAGCAGCCTGCTGTAACGACACATTCCGCGGAGATTTTTCAAAGAAAACAAAGCCGACATACCGTGCACCTGCCGAGACTGCGGCCGATACATCGCCCACGTTCTGCAATCCGCAATACTTTACATGCAAATTCAGGGCCATCGGTTCTTCCTCGGACCGTCGTGGTCCGATGACGTCTTAGCTTGCTTGCTCCAAAAGCGCCAGAACCTCGTCCTGCCCTTCGTGTTTTTCGACTTTCAGTCGAGCGACTTCGCGCTCGAGCCGGCGCATCTCGCGGGCCTGACGCTCGGCTTCGGCACGCTGGCCGTATTCACGCACCCACTCCCATACGAACCCGACCAGCAAACCGGCAATGATGCTGCCGAGAATTACGATGAACAAAGGCACCCGAATTTCGGGGTTCAGTGCAAACCAGCCCGATACCTCGGTTGGCAGCAGCTTAAGCGACACCATGGACCGGTTGGCCAAGGCAACAGCAATAAGCGCAATGGCAAAGACTGCGATGCAGAGGTAACGAACGTAACGCATTAGGTATTCCCGTTTAAACGATCTCGAAGCAACTTGCCGGTTTTGAAGAACGGCACGTGTTTTTCTTCTACATTAACCGTTTCGCCTGTACGAGGGTTCCGGCCCACACGCGAGTCACGTTTTTTGACAGAGAAAGCACCGAAACCGCGAAGCTCCACCCGATCACCTTGAGCCATGGCACCGGTAATCTCTTCAAAGATGGTATTCACAATCCGTTCGACATCGCGCTGATAGAGGTGCGGATTATCGTCGGCAATCTTCTGGATCAGTTCAGATCGGATCATTTAACGTCCCCCCGAGATGTAATCTCTCATGATTTTATTTGGTGGACTATAGCAAATCCCACGCGTTCGTGAAGGCATGCATATTTCTAATCCACCGATTTCATGGCGGGAAGTTGCTGTTATTCGGTCGTTTTTTGCCGATTCATGTTATCGCTCGCAGCATTCTGCGCTGCGGCGCTTGATTGGTTCTCATCCAATCAAGTCGCGATTCGCACAAAAAAAGCCCCGCAGCGATCGCTGCGAGGCCCCGTTCAATCCAACAAGCGCTAAGGCTTATTCGTCGCCTTTCAGAGCGGCACCCAGGATATCGCCCAGGGACGCGCCGGAGTCAGACGAGCCATACTGTTCGACTGCTTCTTTCTCTTCTGCGATTTCGCGGGCTTTGATCGACACACCCAGACGATGCGCTTTGGCATCGACGTTTGTGATGCGAACGTCGACCTTATCACCTACCGAGAAACGCTCGGGGCGCTGTTCGGCACGGTCACGCGACAGATCAGAGCGACGGATAAAGGCTTTCATGCCTTCGTAATCTACTTCGATACCGCCTTCTTCGATGGACGTAACAGTCACAGTCACCACGGAGCCGCGTTTAACACCGCCCACTGCTTCTGCGAACTTATCACCACCGACACCTTTGATCGACAGCGAGATACGCTCTTTCTCAACGTCGACTTCGGACACAACGGCCTGAACCATATCGCCCTTGCGGTAGTTCTGGATCGCGTCTTCGCCACGTTCATCCCATGACAGGTCGGACAGGTGAACCATGCCGTCGATGTCGCCTGGCAGGCCAACAAACAGACCGAATTCGGTGATGTTTTTGACTTCGCCTTCGACTTCGGTGCCTTCAGGGTGTGTTTCTGCAAACACTTCCCATGGGTTACGCTGTGTCTGCTTGAGACCCAGGGAAACGCGACGCTTGGCACCGTCGATTTCCAGAACCATGACTTCGACTTCCTGGCTGGTGGAAACGATCTTGCCGGGGTGTACGTTCTTCTTGGTCCAGGACATTTCGGAAACGTGAACCAGACCTTCAACCCCGGGCTCAAGCTCAACAAATGCGCCGTAATCGGTAATGTTGGTCACACGGCCAGTGTGCGAGGATTCCAGCGGGTATTTAGCGGCAACCAGATCCCATGGATCTTCTTGCAATTGCTTCATGCCCAAGGAGATACGGTGTGTCTCTTTGTTGATCTTGATGACTTGAACCTTGATGGTCTCGCCGATTGTCAGAATCTCGGAAGGGTGGTTCACACGGCGCCATGCCATGTCTGTGACGTGCAGCAAGCCGTCAACGCCGCCCAGATCAACAAACGCACCGTATTCGGTGATGTTCTTGACCACGCCGTCGACTTCCTGACCTTCGGTCAGGTTGCCGATAACTTCGGCGCGCTGTTCGGCACGTGATTCTTCAAGGATGGCACGACGCGATACAACAATGTTACCGCGACGACGGTCCATTTTCAGAACCTGGAACGGCTGCTTCAGACCCATCAACGGGCCGGCATCGCGCACGGGACGTACATCAACCTGAGAACCGGGAAGGAAGGCAACAGCGCCGCCCAGATCAACGGTAAAGCCACCTTTGACACGGCCAAAGATCGCGCCTTCAACGCGCTCTTCGGCGGCATAGGCTTTTTCCAGACGGTCCCAGGCTTCTTCGCGGCGCGCCATCTCGCGAGAGATAACAGCTTCGCCACGTGAGTTTTCAACCTGACGCAGGAATACTTCGACTTCGTCGCCGACTTCCACTTTGGGTGCTTCGCCAGGCTCGGCAAATTCTTTCAGCTCAACGCGGCCTTCCATCTTGTAGCCGACGTCGATAATAGCTTGGCCCGCTTCGATCGCGATAACCTTGCCTTTGACAACTGAGCCCTCTTCGGGCGTGTCCATTTCAAAGCTTTCTTCCAAAAGTGCTTCGAAGTCTTCCATTGAGTTCATAGCCATGTAGCTTGATTTTCCTTTAGCATTTGGTTTCTGGCCGCGCGGTTGTCTCCGCCGGTCTATGGTTGAAGATGTCGTCCGTGATGGTGTTCGGCACAAAAAGCAAAGAGGGCCGGACAAAACCGACCCTGCCTGATATATCGTGTCCGAAGCTGTAGCCGCCCCTTAGACATTCGCGCATATAAAGGAAAAATAGATGGGTGGCAAGCGCAAGCACTACCAGACTTGTCGGTGTAGTCCGCTATCAGAGTGCACCGGGCTGGCCTGACGCGCGGGCCCTCACAAAGCCTTGCCGACGGGCTTTGCGAGGGTGGTTGGACGGTTAGGCTTCGGTCGGGCCGCCTGCGTCTTTCCAGCCGGGGAAACCACCAATATTCGTTACATTGGTATATCCCATGTCGTGCAGAGTCTTGCCCGACAGGGCAGCCTGGCCCCCTGCACCACAAATCAGATAGATTTCGGCATCCTTCTTGAAGACGGGATCATACAGAGCCTCGACTTTGGGATCGGCCCGAAATTCGATCATGCCCCGAGGGACCCGGTGCGCGCCCTTGATAGTACCAGTTTCGGCGATAGCCGCAGAATCGCGCACATCGATGAAAATGCCGTTGCCCTCCGCATGTTTGGCTATCGCATCCTTAACGTCCATTTTCGGGACCACAGCATTCGCGTCGTCGAGATACTCTTGCGCGGTTTTCATGGTAAATTTCCTTTCCATTTAAGACTGATGGTGCACGCCGAACGGCCCGCACACATCGGACTCAAACGCCGGGCGGGGACTGTACGTTCCCGATGCAAAAGAGTTTTTCCACCAGATATCATGAACAGGTTTGTGAATCCAAACGCCGGGACAGCCCAAGGGCACATTCCGCCAGAACCGCTGCCTATTCCCCGCGACGCGCGTTCACCAATGCAATCGCACGGGCCACGGCGGCCTCGATATCCATGGTGGACGTATCCATAAGCTCCGCGTCCTCGGCGGGTCGCAGGGGGGCTTCCGCGCGGCTGCTATCGCGTGCGTCACGGGCCTGAACATCCGCCAGCACGCCTTCAAGGGTGACTGTCGGATCCACCCGGCTCAGCTCGGCAAAACGTCGGGCAGCACGTACCTCGGGGGTGGCCGTGATAAACAGCTTAACCTGGGCATCGGGGCATATCACCGTACCGATATCGCGACCGTCCAGCACGGCACCGCCGGCCCGCATTGCAAAGCTGCGTTGGAAATCGACCAGTGCACTGCGTACGGCGGGGATCGCTGCGGCCCGGCTTGCCGCCTCGGCAACCGCACTGGAACGCAATTGGTCACTCTCCAGATCCCGCGCCTTCAGCGTTTCGGCAGCTTCTTCGGCGGTAACGCCATTCAGCACCTTTGCCCCGACAGCGCGGTATAACAAGCCGGTATCAAGATGCGCAAAACCAAAATGCGCGGCGACGGCGCGCCCGACTGTACCTTTGCCGGCTGCAGCGGGGCCATCAATGGCTACGGTAAAACCCAACATCACAGCACTCCTTTTGTGACTTTGGCCCCAAGCTGCTCCATCAACGTCTCAAATATCGGGAAGGACGTGGTGATCGGTGATCCGTCATCGACACCTACAGGCGCGTTCGACGCCATGCCCAGGATCATGAACGACATGGCGATGCGGTGATCAAGCTGGCTGGCGCAGGTCGCGCCACCCGGGACGTTGCCGTGTCCCAACCCGTGCACGGCCCACCAATCGGAGCCTTCATCAACGTCGATACCATTGGCGCGCAACCCCTTGGCCATGGCGTCGATCCGGTCGCTTTCCTTGACACGAAGCTCTTTCACGCCCCGCATCATCGTCTGCCCCTCGGCAAAGGCGGCGACAACGGACAAGACCGGATATTCGTCGATCATAGACGCGGCACGCGTCGGCGGCACGTCGATGCCTTTCATCCGAGGCGAGAATTTCGCCCGCAGATCCGCCACGGGTTCACCGCCTTCAATCCGTTCATTTTCATAGGTCAGGTCCGCCCCCATTTCGCGCAAGGTGGTAAACAGCCCTGCCCGCGTCGGATTCAGCCCGATACCGGGCACCAGAACGTCTGACCCCGGCACGATCAACGCCGCACAGACCGGAAACGCCGCCGAAGAAGGATCGCGCGGCACCTCTACGTGTTGGGCGCGCAATTCGGGCTGGCCGGTCAAGGTAATCACCCGGCCCTCGTCGGTGTCTTCGACAGTGATCTCGGCACCAAACCCCGCCAGCATCCGTTCGGTATGGTCACGTGTGGCTTCGGCCTCGATCACCACGGTTTTACCAGGTGCGTTAAGCCCGGCCAACAGCACCGCCGACTTTACCTGTGCAGAGGGCACGGGCACGACATAGCGCACCGGCACCGGGTCAACCGCGCCCACGATCGTCATCGGAAGACGCCCGCCTTTGCGCCCAACCGATTGCGCACCAAACAACGCCAAAGGATCAGTTACCCGCGCCATGGGCCGCCCGTTCAAGCTCGCGTCGCCGGTAAAGGTGGCGGTGATCGGACAGGTCGCCATCGATCCCATGATCAGACGCACACCTGTGCCGGAATTTCCGCAGTCGATCACTCCGTCGGGTTCGGCAAAGCCGCCGACCCCGACCCCATGTACCGACCAGTTGCCACCACCGTGATTACTGACCTCGGCACCGAATGCCTGCATCGCTTTGGCGGTATCCAGCACATCATCACCTTCAAGCAATCCGGTGATCGTTGTCTCACCGACGCACATGGCGCCCAGAATCAACGAACGATGCGAGATTGACTTGTCGCCCGGCACCTCGGCTGTGCCTGTTAGCGGACCGCAAGCAGAAGACGTCATCGGAACGGGTGTGGCGTGGCTGGACATGAAAAACCCCTAAGGTAAAATTTGAACGCTGTCATAAACCAGCACGCAGGTGCCGTCCATCGTCACGTCTATGCCAGCCTGCGCGATCGCACGTACAACTGACAACGCTATGGCGACGACCAGGCAGCGGCTTGCGCCACGCAACCGCAAAGAGCCGCGAACCGGTTATAGCTTCCTGAATGTCAGATAATGCGGCACTCGTCCCTCGCGCAGTGCCTTTTGTTCGTAGCGTGTCGAAATCCAGTCGTCCCACGGTTCTTTCCAGTCCTCGGGACGTTCCGCCAGCCATTCGAACCCATGGCGCGGGACTTGCTCAAGGGTCTGACGGACGTAGTCTTCGATGTCAGTGGCCACTCGGAAAGCGGCACCGGGTTTCAAGACTTTCGCCAAGGGCTCCAGATGTTCGGGGGTCACGAAACGGCGACGATGATGTCGGGTTTTTGGCCAAGGATCAGGATAAAGCAGGAAGGCGCGGTCAATCGACCCCTGAGGCAGCACGTCAAAGATATCACGCGCATCGCCGGGGTGGATCGCCACATTTTCAACGGCAGCGCGACGTATCTTGCCCAACAGCATGGCAACGCCGTTGATGTAAGGCTCGCACCCGATGATCCCGACGTCGGGATTCCGGGTCGCTTGATGTACCATGTGTTCGCCGCCGCCAAAGCCGATTTCAAGCCACACCGGCTTGCCCGCGAACAGGCCCTGCAAATCCAGCGGTTCACGAGATGGATTAGCGTCCCAGTCGACAGGGCCTGGTGAAAGTGCATCAAGGTCTTCCTCAATATAGCCCTTCTGGCTTTGCTTGAGGGATTTGCCTTTGAGGCGTCCATAAAAATTTCGGCGGGGGCGTTCTGAATGTGTCATGGCGCTGCCTTTAGCCTGCACAAAGGGTGGGCGCAACGGTCTGCCGATCAGTCCCTGCGGCCAAAACGGAGGCGGCCTTGGCAAAGGTCGCCCCCCCCCCTGTGATGCAGTCCGGCTTAAAGCGCAGATTTGAGGGCATCGACCAGATCGGTCTTTTCCCAGCTGAAGCCGCCATCCGCTTCGGGTGCGCGGCCAAAATGACCATAGGCCGCTGTGCGTTCATAGATCGGTTTGTTCAGTTGCAAATGCTCGCGGATACCGCGCGGGGTCAGGTCGATAATCTGACCGATTGCCTTTTCAATCGCCGCGTCAGCAACATCGGCGTCGCCGCCGAACGTGTCACAATAGATCGACAGCGGCTTGGACACGCCGATCGCATAGCTCAACTGGATCGTGCATTTCTCGGCCAGCCCCGCCGCGACCACATTCTTGGCCAGATAACGGGCAACGTAGGCGGCCGAACGATCGACCTTTGTCGGGTCTTTACCCGAGAACGCGCCGCCCCCGTGCGGGGCCGCGCCGCCATAGGTATCGACGATGATCTTGCGCCCGGTGAGCCCGGCGTCGCCGTCAGGGCCGCCAATCACGAAAGTCCCGGTTGGGTTCACCCACCATTCGGTGTCGGCGGTGATCCAGCCTTCGGGCAGGACTTCGGTGATATAGGGTTCGACGATATCGCGGATGTCGGCGCTGGTCTGGCTTTCATGCGCGTGCTGCGTCGACAACACGATCGAAGACACACCGACCGGTTTGCCGTTCTCATAGCGCACGGAAAGCTGGCTTTTCGCGTCGGGGCGCAATGTGGGTTCGGTGCCGTCCTTGCGGGCTTGGGTCAGTCGGCGCAGGATCGCATGGGCATAATGGATCGGCGCGGGCATGAGTTCGGGTGTTTCGGTGGTGGCAAATCCGAACATGATGCCCTGATCGCCGGCACCCTCTTCCTTGTCGCCCGACGCATCTACACCCTGCGCAATATGCGCGGACTGCGGGTGCAGCAGATTGGTAATCTCGCATGTGGCGTGGTGGAACTCGTCCTGCTCATAGCCGATGTCTTTGATGCAAGCACGGGCGATGCTTTCGATCCTGCCCATATATTCACTCAGCTTGTCTCTATCCGACAGGCCGACTTCGCCGCCGATGACCACGCGATTGGTGGTGGCAAAGGTTTCCGCGGCGACCCGCGCTTCGGGTTCTTCAGTCAGAAAGGCATCGAGAACGGCATCAGAAATCCGGTCGCAAACCTTGTCTGGGTGGCCCTCGGAAACGGATTCCGAGGTGAAGGTATAATTCATGCGGGACATTTAGTGCTCCAATAGGTTTCGTAGCCACGTCAGGAAGCCGTTGTGGCCGATACATAGGGCTTAACTTTGACGAGCAGGCGGGTCAAACTCTAACTTTCTCCGACCTTCTGGAGCGACTGATGACCAGCACCCCGAACCCGGCGAATAAAACCGCAAGAAATGGCCACTCCCCCAACTTGCTATAGATCGTTGCCGCACGGGGGGCAGGCAGGCGCGCATCAAGGAAACCGGCTTGGTTCAGTGCAAGGCTTGCGGTGACCTGCCCCCAGGGGTCAATCATCGCCGACACGCCGGTATTGGCGACACGCGCCATCGGCAGGCCCTGTTCGATTGCGCGCATCCGCGCCTGCGCAAGGTGTTGCAACGGCCCCTGCCCCTTGCCGAACCACGCATCATTCGTCAGTTGCATCAAGAACGCGGGTCTCTCGGGGGCCGCGTTGACGTCGCGTGCGAACACCGCTTCGTAGCAGATCAGTGGCAGGGCCTGACCCAAGGGCCCCAGATCCATCAGCTCTGCGCCGGGACCGGCAGAAAACCCGGAATTGAACTGTGACGCGATACCGCGAATGCCCCAACGGTTCACCACGTCGGCAAAGGGAACATATTCGCCAAATGGCACCAGGTGGTGCTTGTCATAGGTCTGCGTCACGTTCGCTGAAGCCCCAAGCAGGATCGCGGAGTTATAGAACTGTGTCTCGGTGCGACGCTGCACCCCGAGCACCACAGGCTTGCCCTCAGCAGCAACGCTGATGTAGTCAAGCGCGCCCTGTGCCAGGTCAAGCGGCCAGGCAATGGCGGTTTCCGACCAAAGGATCAGATCCGGTTGCCGGCTGCCCGGCGCGGGCGGAGCGCTGGTGAAGGCAAGCTGGCGATCAAAGAATTCGGGAATTTTCGTGGGGTCCCACTTGTCTTTTTGTGCGGCATTAGGCTGCACCATCCGAATGGTGAAATCGGTCAAGGCGGCCTCGGACCGGCTGAACGGTACGATCAGCAACACGGCTGCGACACCCCACAGCGCGTACATCCCCGCGCGACGCACGAACAAGCCACTTGCTGGACGCGCGCAGGCAACGGCAAGGCCGACAAACAACAGGGTCATACCATACGGCCCGATTACAGCCAGCCCCTGACCGGGCCAGAGATTCACCAGGCCCTGACTGAACATGCCCCATGGAAAACCTGTAAAGAGATAGCCGCGCAGCAATTCCGCGGTCGGCAGCAAAATGATCAACGGCCAGGATCGGGGCGACAGCCAGCGCGCTATTCCGAACGCCAGCCCCCAGTACAGGGCAAGCCCACCGCATAGCAAAACCAGGGCGAAAGGGGCCATCCAGGCGTAGCGTTCGGCATCGACCATGAACGGAGAGAGCAGCCAGGTCCAACCATGCATGAAGTAACCCACTGCGAAGCCCCAGCCGACGGCGGCAGCGTGCATGGGTCGAGGGCTGTACCGAAACAGAAACACCAGCGCCACGACGCTGAGGAACATGACAGCCGGCATATCATAAGGAGCTTGACCAAACGCCCCCACGGCACCCGCGCCAATAGCACCGGCAAACCGCAGCCACGTACGTCTTGCGGTTGGCATCATGATTTGCCTGGCATCCGTACCCGCAGACGTTTGATCCGGCGTGGGTCAGCGTCGATCACCTCGAACTCCGGCCCATCGGGGTGCACGACGACTTCACCACGCGCGGGAACGCGCCCCGACAGCATGAAGACCAGCCCCCCGAGGGTGTCGATTTCCTCTTCGTCCACGTCGTCATGGTCGGTAAGGGAGTGGCCGATCTCGGATTCGAAATCATCGAGGGGGGTCTTGGCAAGCGCGAGATAACAGCCCGGTTTCTCCACGGTCCAGTATTTGCCTTCGTCGACGTCGTGTTCGTCCTCAATTTCCCCGATGACCTGTTCGATCAGATCTTCGATGGTAACCAGCCCGTCAACGCCACCATATTCATCGATGACCAGTGCCATATGCCGCCGCTCTGCCTGCATCTTGGTGAGCAGAACCCCGATCGTCATCGACGGCGGCACGTAAACGAGCGGGCGCAGCATCGCGGCCAGATCGAAGTCTTCGGTGTTGCCATTGAAGCCATGGGTCAAGGCCAGATCCTTGAGGTGGGCCATGCCCACCGGCGTATCGAGCGTGCCGTCATAGACCGGCAGGCGTGTCAGGCCGCTTTCCTTGAAAACGCTTACCAGTTCTTCCAGACTGGTGGTAATCGGTACCGCGGTGATATCTGCCTTGGGAACGGCGACGTCGTCGACCCTCATCCGACGCAAGTTCATCATGCCACGCGCCGACAACCTGTCGGCCTGCGCGGCCGTAGTCTCTTCTTCGTCGAGGGCATCAGATGTGCTGAGAGCCCCCATCATCCGTGAGAAGAACCCCCCGGTTTTTGGGGCGTCCTCTAAATCTTCAGTGTCAACCGCTATCAATGTGTCTTCGGGCCGCGCGCTGTGCGCCGCCTCAGATGATCCGTCTGTCTCGCCCATCAGGTCCTGTCTTCATGTGTTGATGCAGGAAGTGTTCCCGCGTTCTCCTTATATGGGTCATCCAACCCCAGTTTGCCAAGTACTTCCACTTCGATCTGCTCCATTAACGCCGCATCCGCGTCGCGTTCATGGTCGTACCCCAGCAGATGCAGAACGCCGTGCACAAGCAGATGCGTCACATGATCGGCCATGGATTTGCCCATCGCTTGAGCTTCGGTCGAACAGGTATCGTAAGAGATAGCGATATCACCCAATTCGAGAACATCGTCAAAATCCGGCTTTACCGGAAGCGGAATACCGCCGTCGTCCGGGGCACCGCGTTCCTGGGACGGCCAGCTTAGCACGTTGGTCGGCGCAGGCTTGCCACGATAATCGGCGTTCAGTGCCGAAATGCGATCGTCATTGCACGCGAGAATCGACACCTCGGCGGCGGAGGGATCGACGTCGAGATGCCGCAAGGTCGCGGTGACGGCCCGCTGGCCCAAGGCAGCCAGATCAAGCGCGGACCAGCGCCGGTCTTCTTCGACGATGTGGAGATCATCCATCATTGGCAGACCGGGGGCCAGCCCCCGGACCCCCGGAGTTTACGAGGCAAAATGAAAGGACCAGAGATCATGCGTGACCTGTATCTGCTTCGTATGCTTCGATGATCGCGGCAACAAGAGGATGGCGCACCACGTCCTTGGATGTGAAGTAGTTGAAGCTGATTTTGGGGATGGACTTGAGCAGCCGTTCGGCGTCCTGAAGCCCCGAGGCGACACCGCGCGGCAGGTCGATCTGGGTCCGGTCACCAGTGATAACCATACGTGACCCTTCGCCCAGACGTGTCAGGAACATTTTCATTTGCATGGAGGTGGCATTCTGCGCCTCGTCCAGTACCACGAAGGCATTCGACAGGGTACGCCCCCGCATGAAGGCCAATGGGGCGATCTCGATTTTTTTATCCTCGAGCAGTTTGGCAAGTTGCTTGCCCGGTAAAAAATCATTCAGCGCATCATATAGCGGCTGCATGTACGGATCGACCTTGTCCTTCATGTCACCTGGAAGATAACCGAGTTTCTCCCCTGCTTCGACAGCGGGGCGCGACAGGATAATCTTGTCGACATGTCCGCCGATGAACATCGACACGCCCACTGCGACGGCCAGATAGGTTTTACCGGTCCCCGCCGGCCCGATACCAAAGGCCAGTTCATTGGCGAATAGCGAATGCACATATGCTTTTTGTGCCGCTGTACGCGGTTCGACGCGCTTTTTCCGGGTCTGGATTTCGATGCCACCCAGAATTGGCATTTCTAGCTGGTCACCTGCGCGCACACCTGTTCCGACAGCGGAATCGCCCATTCGCAGCAGACTATCGACATCGGCAGGTTCTATGCCGCGGCCGCCTTCCAGGCGGGCATAAAGCGTATCGAGAACCGATGCGGTTCGTACGATCGCGTCGTCTTCGCCCATCACCGAAAGCTGATTGCCCCGCCTGACAATCTGTACGCCAAAAGCTTTCTCAATGGCGGCAAGATGCGCATCGTAGGCACCGCACAGGTCGATCAACAGCCTGTTATCGGGGTATTCCAATAGTTGTGACGTGGTGCCTGAAGGCGGGATAATTTCACTGGAGCTCAAAGCCTGTTCCTATTCGAGAGTGTACATTTAACGATATGGGGCATTCGCAGCAAATGAGAACCCTCGATATCAGACAAAAAAGGCCGAGGCGCAAAACGCCCCGGCCCGAGAACGATGGGATCGCCCAGCAAGATCAGTTGGGGTCGGGGATCCGGGATCCGCCCTTGAAATCACCCACGGTATAGGTTGGCTGGGCCACACCCGAACAGACCGGCTTGCCATATTTATCCAGACGCTGGCTGAGGTAACCCTCCAGACCGTCGTCGATGATCCAGTGGTCGCACCCGTTGGGATCAACCCAGATGCCGGCTTGCAATTGGCTAAGGTGTTTGGTGTCGATGCCGCGGTCGATGCTTTTGTCTGCGGGATACCCGCGGCCTTCGAAGTCTGCACATGCCCCGAGGCCCAAGGCGCTGGCGACGACCAATATAACTTTTGTTTTTATCACGTTGTTATCCCCCTAGCGGATGCAGATAATTTCGACACGGCGATTCTTCGCCATGCCAGCCGCCGTGCCGTTCGGTGCCGCCGGTAGACGTTCGCCGTAACCCCGGACATCCGCGATACGTGCCCCGGTTTGCTTGGCAATGACCGCAACCGAATTCGCCCGGTTCAATGACAGCCTCATGTTGTATTCGTCAGAGGCGCGGCTATCGGTATGGCCGTTGATGATATACGAAACCGCGCCGGTAGTTTTAAAAAACTCGGCCAGACGCGCCTTGCCTTGCTGATTGATACGGTAGCTGTCAGTCGCAAAAAACTGATCGGTATTCATGACGCCGCAGACATTGCCCCGGCGGCAGACCGGAATGCCCTGGCGGCTGACGTTAGGGGTCATGTACCCTTCTGCGCCGTCATCCATCACCCAGTGCTCACACCCATCCGGGTCAACCCAGATCGTAGGGATATACTGCCCCTTGTCGCGCCCACCTTGCGATCTGGTTTGAGCATCGACAACCGATGCCTGGAATACGAATGTCGCGGCGATCATCGTACCAGCGAACAGCCGAAGCCCTTTGGAAAATGTGTCTAACACAGCCTTCGTCCTTTTTCTTATGTCCCCCGCTGAAAAGACCGCAAAGACACCGAAGCACCGCAGCTTTCCGCAATAATATCGAGAGATTAAGAGGTATTAACGGTTCTGTGAAGTAAGAATGCAGCGGTATTTATTATATTATGGCAACACTTAGGCCAATACGCGACAATTGTGGACCAATTGCATGACAATCAGCCGGGCCGACGTCTTGGCTTTTTCGTCTCAAAGTTGATGCGCGGTCAATGAATTGGTTTTTGCGTCTACGATTCTTACCTTTACGACCTCACCTATCGCGGCCCGGGCGTTGTCGATATGAACGGAATGAAGATATTCGGATTTGCCCACCATCTGCCCGTCGTCACGCCCGGTTTTTTCGACCAGAACCGAAAGGTCTCGTCCCACCATCGCGTCTTGAATGGCCCGTTGCTGATCAGTGATAAGCCCTTGCAAACGTTGAAGGCGCGCATCGGCCACCGCCGCATCCACCTGGGGTCGCTCTGCTGCCGGGGTGCCGGGACGGGTCGAATACTTGAATGAATAGGCATAGCCATAGTTCACTGTCCGGACCAGATCCATCGTCGCCTCGAAATCGGCGTCGGTCTCCTCAGGAAAGCCAACGATGAAATCGCCCGACATGACGATGTCGGGACGGGCGGCGCGGATACGTTCGATCAGCCTGAGATAGCTTTCGGCGGTGTGGCTGCGGTTCATCCGCTTGAGGATACGATCTGACCCGGACTGCACAGGAAGGTGAAGATAGGGCATCAGCTTTTCAACCTCGCCATGGGCGGCGATCAGTTCATCATCCATATCGTTGGGGTGGCTGGTGGTATAGCGAATACGCTCCAGCCCGTCTATTTTCGCCAGTTCACGAATAAGACGCGCAAGCGTGTAATCGGCACCTTCGGGGCCGGCTCCATGATAGGCATTCACGTTCTGGCCCAGCAATGTCACCTCGCGAACCCCGCGTTCGACCAATTCGCGCGCTTCGTTCAGGACCCGGCTTGCCGGGCGCGACACTTCGGCACCGCGTGTATAGGGCACCACGCAAAAGGCGCAGAATTTGTCGCATCCTTCCTGCACTGTCAGAAACGCGGAAGGTGCGCGCCGGGCTTTGCCCCTGCCCTTCATCTTGTCGAACTTGTCCTCTTCGGGGAAATCCGTATCAAGCGCAGTTTTTCCGGAACGCACCCGGGCCTCCATTGCAGGCAGGCGATGATACGATTGCGGCCCCACCACCAGATCGACGGCGGGCTGTCGGCGCATAATTTCAGCCCCTTCAGCCTGGGCAACGCACCCTGCGACACCGATCTTCAGCTCTGGGTTCTGGGTCTTCAGTGGTTTCAGGCGACCGAGTTCGGAGTATATCTTTTCCGCCGCTTTTTCACGGATGTGGCAGGTGTTCAGCAAGATCAGGTCGGCGTCAGCGGCCGTCTTGGTTTCGACATAGGTATCGCCCAAGGCTTCGGCCATGCGTTCACTATCGTAAACATTCATCTGGCAGCCATAGGTCTTGATGAACAGCTTTTTGGGCGCGGTCATGATAAGGTCCGTTGATACGAAGTGCAAAAACGCGGTCTAACAGCGCCAGCGTTGTCTTGCAATGCGTCCCGATTTAGCCGATCTAGAAAGGGTATCCACTGACGTCGGGGTTTCATGCAATATCGCAGTCTTGATCACTTTTTAAGCGAAGGGCAAGCCGCGTTGGCAAAGGGTCCGATCGCCCTGATCCTTGTGGAAGATGACGTTGAGATCGACACCACCGTAAGGCATCACCAGCAATACAGGTTTTCCCAGGTGATCGTGTTGATGCCGCCCAGCTTTGAACTGGCGCGCGATGTGGCCGGGACCGTCATTCGCATTGACTACGACCCCGACAGGGACCTGGCGCTGGAGACTGCCGTCAACCGGATGATTGACGCCGCACCAGGGCAGTGGCTGTATTTCTGCTACAATGCTGAATATCTGTTCTACCCGTTTTGTGAAACGCGCAGCATCGGCGAAATGCTGGGCTTTCACACCGAAGAGCGACGGGATGCGATGCTTACGTATGTCGTTGACCTTTATGCAGAAGATCTGGACAGGTACCCCAACGCGGTATCGCTGGATCAGGCGCATATGGACCGCTCGGGCTATTACGCGCTTGCCCGCCCCGGCGACACTATTGAGGCACCTCCCAAAGATCGCCAGTTGGATTTTTACGGCGGACTGCGTTGGCGGTTCGAGGAGCACGTCCCCGCGTCCCGGCGCAGGATCGACAGGATATCTCTGTTCAAGGCCAAACCGGGCCTGCGCCTGCAGACGAATTTTACTTTCAACGACGAAGAATATAATACCTACGCCTGCCCCTGGCACCATAACCTCACGGCGGCGGTATGTTCATTCCGCACGGCCAAGGCCTTGAAAAGAAATCCAGGTAGCACGTTCGATATCCATACGTTCAAGTGGCACAACTCCGCGCCGTTCGAATGGCACTCACGCCAGCTCTTGGATTTGGGACTGATGGAGCCGGGACAATGGTTTTGAAATTTCTTTTCGCGTCAAAACCCGGCCGATGAAACGCCGGGTCCGGGGGTGTCCCTACGGCCACGCCAATGGGCGCGATCGGTCTAACGCGGTGAGGATTTGCGGCGCAGACGGATAACCACATCAACCGATGCGATTTCGGCCCCGTCCGGTGCTTCGGGGAGCTTCGCTATCACCAGTTGATCCGAAGGCGCGTCGGTCAGGCAACCCTCGTCCTCCCAGAAAAAATGCGGGTGGTCATGGGTGTTGGTGTCGAAATAGCTTTTCGACCCGTCCACGGTAACCTCTTGCATCAATCCGGCGTCACAAAAGGCGCGCAAGGTATTGTAGACCGTGGCCAGTGAGACCGCATCGCCCTGCCCCTTGGCCGCTTCAAACAGGCTTTCGGCCGTCACGTGTCGATGTTGACCATCGCCCACCAAAAGCTGCGCAAGTGTCATTCGTTGCCGGGTTGGCCGCAGGCCGGCCTTCGATAACCAATCGGAACTGATCTTCTGCATCACTTGGGTCATTACACACTCTTGGGCCATTCGGGATATATATAGAGGACAAAGTGCATGGTTTTCAAATAAAAACCCTGAATGACCTCGGCACCTGCACCCTTGCGGGCACCATCTGCGCAATGCTAGACCGCTATGAACTTGAAATTCTGACCGCAGGAGCCGCGACAATATGGCCGATTACCCCACCAGTTTCGACAAAGAAGGTCTGCTTAAATGTGCCCGTGGTGAACTTTTCGGTCCGGGAAATGCGCAACTGCCTGCCCCGCCGATGCTGATGATGGACCGGATCACAGATGTTTCCGCCGACGGGGGCGCGCACGGCAAGGGTCATATTACCGCAGAATTCGATATCACGCCCGACCTGTGGTTCTTTGACTGCCACTTCCCCGGCAACCCGATCATGCCGGGCTGCCTTGGCCTTGACGGTCTGTGGCAGCTTACCGGTTTCAACCTGGGCTGGCGCGGCTGGCAGGGGCGCGGTTATGCGCTTGGCGTGGGCGAAGTGAAGCTGACCGGCATGGTACGCCCCGACCGCAAGATGCTGACCTACAAGATCGACTTTACCAAAGCCATCCAGACGCGCCGCCTTACCATGGGTGTGGCCGACGGCATCGTCGAAGCCGACGGCGAAGTCATCTATATGGTCAAGGACATGAAGGTCGCCCTGTCGGAAAGCTGAGCCGACAGATGACTTGATTTGTCGCCCTAATGGCGGCAAACGGGGATTGAACGCGCGGCAAGTACCCATGAGGATGCCAAGCGTGCGACAAACTGGGCCGAGGCCCGAAAGATCAAGGAGAGCGCCATGCGCCGCGTCGTCGTCACAGGGTTAGGGATTGTCTCATCCATCGGGAATAACGCGGAGGAAGTGCGTGCATCTCTCATGGCCGGGACCAGCGGCATTGTCGCGAGCCCGGAAATGGCCGAGCACGGGTTTCGCAGCCGGGTCGCCGGCACACTCAAGATCAATCTTGCCGATCATATCGACAAACGCACGTTGCGCTTCATGGGTGACGGTGCCGGATATGCTTACCTTGCCATGGGTCAGGCCATCGCCGACGCAGGGCTGACCGAGGATCAGATCAGCAACCCGCGCACCGGTCTGGTCGCCGGGTCCGGTGGTCCTTCGACTTCGGCGATATTCACCGCGCATAACATCGTGAAAGACACCGGTGCGACCAAGCGGATCGGGCCTTTTGCGGTTCCGAAATCCATGTCATCGACAGTCAGCGCAAACCTCTCGACCGCCTTCAAGATCAAAGGCATCAACTATTCCATCACCTCCGCTTGCTCAACATCGCTGCACTGTATCGGCAACGCGGCAGAGCAGATCATGATGGGCAAGCAAGACATCATGTTTGCAGGCGGCGGAGAAGAGCTCGACTGGACCCTGTCGTGCCTGTTTGATGCGATGGGCGCCATGAGCAGCAAATACAATGATGCCCCCGAAACTGCGAGCCGGGCATTTGACGCCAATCGCGACGGGTTTGTGATATCTGGTGGCGGCGGTATGGTGGTGCTCGAAGAGCTTGAGCACGCCAAAGCGCGCGGGGCAACTATCTATGCCGAAGTAACCGGTTATGCAGCCACATCGGATGGTCATGACATGGTGGCACCGTCGGGCGAAGGCGGCGAGCGCGCCATGCGGTTGGCCTTGCAAACCCTGCCCGAGGGGCGGAAAGTCGACTATATCAACGCGCATGGAACATCGACGCCGGTGGGCGACGTCGGCGAGATCGAAGCGGTCCGCCGGGTTTTCGGGCAAGGCAATACCCCGCCGGTGAGTTCGACCAAATCCATGACCGGTCATGCCCAAGGGGCCGCCGGAGCGTTGGAAGCGATTTTTTGCCTGCTGATGCTCAAGGACGATTTCATCGCAAAATCGATCAATGTCTTCGATCTCGACCCGAAGCTGGACCCGTCGGAAATCGCGCTGGAACGAGTTGACAACGCACAGCTGGATTCGGTGATGACCAACTCGTTCGGGTTTGGTGGCACCAACGGGTCGATGATCCTTTCCAAATTCAAAGAATAAGGGCCGCAGATGTCTGGTATGCTTAAGGGAAAACGCGGCCTGATCATGGGTGTCGCGAATGAGAGGTCTATCGCTTGGGGTATCGCGCGCGCCATGGCCGAAGCCGGAGCGGAAGTGGCGTTTACCTATCAGGGCGACGCGTTCGGGACCCGGCTTAAACCATTGGCGCAGAGCGTTGGTTCGGATTTCATGGTAGATGTCGATGTGACCGATGACGCATCACTTGACCGGGCATTCGACCAGCTTGGGGCACGTTGGCCTACGATAGATTTTGTGGTGCACGCCATTGCGTTTTCGGACAAGTCCGAACTGACGGGGCGCTTCATGGATACGTCACGTGAGAATTTCAAACACTCGCTGGACATCTCGGCGTATTCCTTCATCGAAATTGCCCGCCGAGCGCATCCTTTGATGAAAGAAAACGGCGGCACGCTGCTGACGCTGACATATCAGGGGTCGAACCGGGTTGTCCCAAATTACAACGTGATGGGTGTCGCCAAGGCGGCCCTTGAATCCGCTACGCGTTATCTGGCCAATGACCTTGGACCCGAGGGCATTCGCGTCAATGCAATCAGCCCCGGACCGATGAAGACGCTTGCCGGTGCCGCGATTGGCGGGGCGCGAAAAACCTATAAACATACCGATCAGAATGCCCCGTTGCGTGCGAATGCGACATTGGAAGCTGTCGGCGGGACCGCCGTCTATCTGGTGTCGGATGCCGGGGCCTGCACGACCGGCGAAACCATTCGGGTAGACGGTGGGTTTCATATCCTGGGCATGCCGCAGGCGGAAAATCTTTAAACGTTGTTTGACGTGTCGCTGACGGACCGGGGCGCTGCCCCGGACCCCGGGATTTCATGCCATTTGGAAGGCCCGTGGCCCTATCGCAACGGTGGGGTCTGATAGAACCACACCTTCATGCCGCCGTGGGCGATGGCGGCACCCTGCGGCTTCCAGGGCAGGCCTGTGGCCTTGGCCAGCGGCGGTTCGGAGGTCACCAGACCGACACGCCAGCCCTTGAACCGAGCCAGCAATGTTTGACCTAAAGTTGCGTATAGCGGGTAGAGCAATTTCTTGTTGCCGATGCGGCCGCCATAGGGTGGGTTTACCATAACCAACCCCGGCCCCCCTGGCGGGGGTTGCAACTGACCCGCTGCGTGGTTTTCGAAATTGGTCAGATCCGACACGCCTGCACGTTCGGCATTGGCGCGGCTCATACGGATGGCACCTGCGTCACGGTCCGATCCGAAGAAACGCAGGTTGGTTGATTTCGGGGCAGTGTTGCGCAGTGCGGCAAAGGCGTCAGCGTCGAAAGAGGCCAGGGATTCGAAGGCAAATTGGCGGCTGCGGCCTGGGTTCAACCCCAAAGCGATCTCTGCGGCTTCGATCACGAATGTACCCGAACCGCACATGGGGTCGACGACTGTTTCCGTGCCGCGGTAGCCGGCCTTGCCCAGCAAAAGCGCAGCGAGGGTTTCGCGCATCGGGGCTTTGCCGACGGCTTCCTTGTGGCCACGTTTGTGCAGCGATTCACCGGAGGTATCGAGGCTGATCGTCACCACATTATCGTCGATCCGTACCTTCAGCACCAGGGCTGCTTCTGGTGAGATCGTAGCACCCAGGCTCTCGCGCAGGGCCGTTTCGATCCGCTGGGTGGCAGCACCGGCATGGTAGATCCGTGAAGCCTTGGTTGTGACCTGGACGCGCACCGGCACGTCGGGGCGCAATATCTGTGCCCAGGGGAATTTCCGGGCCCGCTTATCGAGCTGTGCCAGATGGAACGCCATGAACGAGCCAATTCGCGCCAACACCCGCGTGGCCCCGCGGAGTTCCAGGTTTGCCCGCCAGACATCGGACCAGCCGCCCTGGATGGTGATACCTCCGGGTGATACCAACGGATTGGCGAAGCCTTTTTCGATAACTTCGTTCAGCAGGATATCTTCGAGACCCGGCGACGCGACAATGAAAATATCAAAAGTGTGTTGTGTATCCATGGTCGCTGCTTACTGCGGGCAGCGCCGGGTTTCGAGCATAATCTTCGGCAGGCCGCCATAGCGTTGCGCGTTGTACCGCGCAATCGCCTGAACCGGCGGACGGGCCGCGGTGCGGGCAGTCCCCGCACCGACGTCTTGGTCAGGCGGTATCAGGCGATTTTCACCAGCTTGATGTCAAATTGCAGATCTTTGCCCGCCAATGGGTGGTTTGCATCCAGGGTCACGGTTGCATCATCTACTTCGACGACCGTCACCGGCATGGCCTGACCATCCGGGGTTTGCATTTGTAGCTGGGTACCCACCTCGAGAGGGATATCCGCCGGAATCCCTTCGCGTGGCACAGCCTGGCGCATTTCCGGGTTCAGCGGCCCGTAGGCATCGTCACTGCCGATCTTGACGATCTTGTTGTCGCCGACTTCCATACCGGGAAGCGCAACATCAAGGCCGGGAATGATTTGGCCGGACCCGACCACGAACTCCAACGGCTCGCGACCTTCCGAGCTGTCAAACGTGCTGCCGTCAAGTAACGTGCCAGTATAGTGGATAGCGACCGTATCGCCGGCTTTAACCTGCGTCATAAAATATTCCTATCGTTGATGATTAAATACAGGAGGCCGCGTATCTGCGCGGGTGCTCCGGGTTCGGTGCTTAGTGTTTCAAGCCTGCGCGCCGCCGTAAACCCCCTTGGCTCCGGTTTTTCGGCCTTTTCTGTCCCCGCGGGCCGTGGCACTGTGCTGCGTGAACAATCCGAAAGGACAATACATGCCGATCACGACCTGCGTTTTTGACGCATATGGTACGCTTTTCGATGTCACCGCCGCCGCACGGCAAGCTGCATCCGAACCGGATTTCGCCGCATTGCGGAACGATTGGCCGCAGGTGGCGGAGCATTGGCGCCAAAAGCAGCTGAATTATTCCTGGCTGCGTGCCGTGACGGGGGCGCATGACGATTTTTGGCAAGTCACCCAGGATGGGCTGGACTGGGCTCTGGAAAAGACCGGGCATGATGGCAACGCTCCGCTAAGAGAGCGGTTGTTGGCCCTGTATTGGGAGTTGCAGTCGTATCCCGAGGTGCCAGAAATGCTGCAAACCTTGAAAGACGCGGGATTGAACACGGCGATCCTGTCGAACGGATCGCCTGCGATGCTGCAAGGGGCCGTCGATTCAGCGGGTATCGGCGGCACGTTGGATGTTCTGCTATCGGTCGAAACGGTCGGGGTCTTCAAACCCGATTCCCGGGTCTATGACCTGGTGGGCCAGCAATTCGGGTGCAGCAAGGACGAGGTTTTGTTCGTGTCCTCAAACGGTTGGGACGCAGGGGCCGCGACAGGCTATGGATTTACCACCGCCTGGGTAAACAGAAATAGCGATCCGGTAGACCGATTACCGTGGACACCGGTGCATGTTCTGAAACAACTGGACGGCATTCCCAAACTGGCTGGTGTATAATGCCAACGTTCAACAGTTCAGACGGGCTGAGCCTGTTTTACACGGATGAAGGTGGCCAGGGCCTGCCGATACTGTGCCTGGCGGGGCTTACACGATCTACGGCGGATTTCGACTACGTGACCCCGCATCTATCCGGTAACCGGTTGATCAAGATGGATTATCGTGGACGCGGGCGGTCCGATTTCGACCCGGACTGGTCCCACTATTCGCCCCCTGTGGAATGCCGAGACGCTCTTGAGCTTTTGGACCATCTCGGCATCGACAAAGTGGCCATCCTGGGAACCTCGCGCGGCGGGCTGAACGCAATGGGGTTGGCCGTGGGTGCCAGGGACCGTTTGCTGGGCGTCGCGTTCAATGATGTGGGACCGCATATCGACCCGCAGGGGCTGGACTTCATCATGCAGTACATCGGCCGTGATCCCGCTGCCAAGACCCATGTCGAAGCGGCCGAGGCGATGCCGCGAGTATTTCCCGAATTCGAAGGTGTGCCCGAAAGCCGCTGGATGGAGGAAGCGGTCAAGCACTACACCCAGACCGATACCGGCCTTACCATCACCTATGACAAGCATTTGCGCGACGCCGTTGCCAAGGCGTTTGCCAAGCCCTCGCCCGATTTATGGCCATTTTTCGATGCGCTGGAGGGCTTGCCGCTGGCCTGCATCCGCGGGATGAATTCCAACCTGCTTAGCGAAGACACGCTGGCGGAAATGGAAAGAAGACGCCCCGATATGGTGGTTGCACGGGTTCCAGGCCGCGGGCATATACCGTTTCTGGATGAACCCGAAGCGGTGGCGGCCTTGCGCAAATGGATCGGGAAAATGCAATGAACATCGACATGATCCGTGCTGCTGCCAGACGCCTGGAGGGGCACGTGCGGCGCACGCCTTTGCTGAATTCGCCGTTTCTGGATGACATCGCGGGGCGGCGTGTCTGGGTAAAGCCCGAATGTTTGCAGCACACCGGCAGCTTCAAGTTTCGCGGCGGTTGGTCGGCGGTTTCGGCGTTGGATCCGGAAGTGCGGGCCAAAGGTGTCATCGCCTTTTCCAGCGGCAATCACGCCCAAGGCGTCGCCTATGCGGCCAAGCTGCACGGGGTGCCTGCGGTGATCATCATGCCCGCCGACGCACCGCGCCTGAAGATCGCCAATACCCGAGCGCTTGGGGCCGAAGTCGTGCTTTACGACCGCATGAGCGAGGATCGCGATGCCATCGGCGCGCGGCTTTCCGAAGACCGAGATCTGACGTTGATCAAACCTTTCGACAATCCGCAGGTGATTGCGGGCCAAGGCACCACGGGGCTCGAGATTGCGCAACAGGCGGTTGAGGCAGGGATTGAAAACGCCGATGTGATTGTGTGCTGTGGCGGTGGGGGGCTGACATCCGGTATCGCGCTCGCGCTTGAGGTCGACGCCCCTACCCTGCGGGTGCGCCCCGCCGAACCCGAGGCGTTCGACGACGTGGCCCGTTCGCTGCAAACAGGACAGATACAGCGCAATGCCAACAGCGGCGGGTCAATTTGCGATGCAATCGTTACGCCGCAACCCGGCAACCTGACCTTTCCGATCATGCAACGACTGTGCGGTCCCGGTCTTGCGGTCAGCGACGACGAAGCTCTGCAAGCGGTTGCCCACGCGTTCAACCGTCTGAAACTCGTTGCCGAACCCGGTGGGGCTGTGGCGCTCGCTGCCGCTCTTTTCCGCACGGATCAGATAAACGGCAGCGATGTGATCGTAACCATTTCGGGGGGGAACGTGGATAGCGATATGTTCGCCCGCGCCCTTGCCACTCTTGATTGATCCAGCAAAGGAGCCACAGATATGAAGCTTTTTGATACGGGCGAAGTGCGCCTGCATTATCGCGTCGACGGCCCTGACGACGGCGCGCCGGTGGTCTTTGCCAATTCGCTTGGCACCGACATGCGCCTGTGGGACCCTATTTTGCCGTTCCTACCCAAGGGGTTGCGGATCATCCGATTTGACAAGCGGGGCCATGGACTGTCGACCTGCCCGCCTGCACCATATAAAATGGGATCCTTGATCAGCGACACCGAAAAGCTGATGGATTTTCTGGAAGTAAAGGAAAGCGTCTTTGTCGGCCTATCCATTGGCGGCATGATCGCACAGGGCTTGGCAACCAAGCGTCTGGATCTGGTCCGGGCGCTGGTCCTGTCAAACACCGCCGCCAAGATCGGTACGCCAGACATGTGGGCCGAGCGGATCAAGGCAGTAGAGGAGAACGGCATCGAAAGCCTGGCCGACGCGATTATGGAGCGTTGGTTTGCCGCTGATTTTCGAGGCACCCCAGAGCTGGAACTGTGGCGCAACATGGTCGTGCGTCAGCCGGACGCAGGCTATGCGGGGTGTTCCGCCGCGATCTCGGGAACAGATTTTTATACGCCCACCGCCGCGATGCGCTTGCCCTGTCTGGGCATCGCAGGTGCTGAAGACGGGTCGACCCCGCCCGATCTGGTTCGCGAAACGGTCGACCTGATACCCGGTTCAAAGTTTCATGTCATCCGCAAGGCCGGGCATCTGCCTTGCGTGGAGCATCCTCGGGAATACGCCCGCGTGTTGACTGATTTCCTAAGAAGCGTCGGCCATGTCTGACATTTTACTGGTACACGGCTCGTGTCACGGCGCGTGGTGCTGGCGTGATCTGTTACCCGAATTGCGCGCTTTGGGGCATACGCCCCGTGCCATAGACCTTCCAGGACACGGGGATGACCCGACACCCGTCAACGATGTTACCCTCGACAGCTATGCCGACGCGGTGCTCGCCGCGTCGACCCCCCAGACCGTGGTGGTGGGCCATTCGATGGGCGGGTTCGCGATCAGCGCCGCCGCGCAAAAAAACCCTGCTGCGATGGCGCGGCTGATCTATTTATGCGCCTATGTGCCGGCCCCCGGAATGACCCTTGCCGACATGCGCAAGCAGGCCCCCAGCCAGCCCCTGATGCCTGCGGTGCGCATGGCCGACGACGGCAAGAGCTTTACCCTTGACCCCACGATGACCGAGGCTTTGTTTTACAACGATTGCCCGCCCGGTGCGGCAGAATTCGCAATACCGCGCCTGTGTGCGCAAGCGATTGCCCCCACGACTGTTGCCCTGCCTGACACACGCCGCGCCGAGTCGCTGCCGCGCAGCTATATCCGCTGCATGGATGATCGCACGATCCCTCCTGCCTATCAGGTCACCATGACACAGGACTGGCCGGACAAGGATGTCTATGAAATGGCTACCGGCCATTCACCCTTCTTAACAGATCCCGCCCGTTTGGCGCGGATCATCGAAACGATTTTATCGAGGTAACCGATGGCCGCCAGCGTTTTTGACAGCCCCCTGTATGCGCATCTTTTCCAGACCGGCGATGCCGGCCGACTGTTTTCGGACAGTGCGGCGATCCGGGCCATGCTGCTGGTCGAAGGCGCGCTAGCCAAAGTACAGGGAGGCCTGGGCGTAATCCCCGAAATCAGCGCTGCCGCTATCCATCGCGCGTCGTTGGAAATTCAGGTTGATCCGGGTGCCGTCGCGGCGTCGACCGGCGAAAACGGCGTGTGTGTACCGGGCCTGCTGGCCCAGTTCCGGTCGGAAATGCAGGCACCTGAGTTCGCGCAGCACGTTCATTGGGGCGCGACCAGCCAGGATATCATCGACACCGCTTTGATGCTGCGCCTGCGTCAGGCATTGCTGCTGGCGGAAACCGATCTGCGCGAGATCATCGGCCATCTTGCCGATGCGGCGCAGGCGCATGCAGCGGTGCCGCTTCCTGCCCGGACCTATGGACAGCACGCCACGCCAACAAGCTGGGGCGCGGTGTTGGCGGAATGGGGGATGCCGCTGTGCAGCGCCATCGAGGAGCTTGAAAGCGTGCGCAAATCCTCGTTGTTCGTGTCGCTGTCAGGTGCCGCCGGCACCGGGTCCGCTTTGGGGCCGAAAGCGGCTGAAACCCGCGCGGGGCTGGCCAAGGCACTGGGGCTGAATGATCCCAAGCGCAGTTGGCATGTCGATCGCGGTCCGATCTTGCGCATCGCCGATTGGCAAGGTCGCGTGATGGCGGCGCTGACGCATATCGCGCAAAGCACCCTTGGCTTGACGATGACAGGTATCACCGAAGTCGCACTGGGAGCTTCGGGTGCGTCGTCGACGATGCCCCAAAAGCAAAACCCGGTGGGACCTTCCGCAATCATCGCACTTGGTCACCAGTTTACCGGGCAACGCGTAACCTTGCAGGCTGCTGCCGCGCACCAGCATCAACGCGATGGCGGTGCTTGGTTCTCGGAATGGATGGCGGTGCCACAACTGACGTTGTGCCTGGCCTCTGCGCTGTCTCAAGCCAAGCGGCTGGCGTCAGGCATATCGCCGCACCCGGTAAAAATGCACAGCGCCCTGCACGCAGAGCTGGGGTTGATCCACGCCGAAGCCCTGAGTTTTGCGTTGGCCGAGTTCATGCCCCGCCCCGAAGCACAAAGAATAACCAAGCAACTCTGCCTTGATGCTTTGGAAAAACAGGTCCCGCTGGCGGACCTGGTACACGCGGATTATCCCAGCGTGCCGGGGTCATTGTTTGACCCTGCGGCACAGTTGGGCCAGGCACCGCACGATGCAGCTGCGTTTGTCTCGCGGGCCCGGGCAATGTCAAACAGCTAGCGCGTGCAGCCAAGCATATAGAACCAAATCACATCAAATTACATCGAACCCAAGCAAGTCAGAGCACACCAAAGGCGATATTTACGCCGTCGTCAGGTCGACATCGTGGCCGATCCCCCCGCGCACCGCTGGAATTGACTGACACGATCACAAAGAGGCTTGCACCTGAAACGGGCAGGCGTCACCTTGGCTGAAATTCACGCGCTCGAAAGGACCTGCGATGCCACTGATCAAAGCCGCTGTTTGCCACGAGTTTGGTGCCCCCCTTGTTGTTGAAGATGTCGAGTTGCGGGCTCCCGAGGGCCGCGAAGTCGAGGTGACGCTTGACGCTGTAGCGATCTGTCACTCCGACATTTCCTATGCAGGAGGCGGCTGGGGCGGTTCGTTACCTGCAGTCTATGGTCACGAAGCTGCGGGTCGTATCAGCGCAACAGGTGAACAGGTCAGCGGCCTGGCCCCTGGCGATAGCGTCATCGTCACGCTTATCCGGGCATGTGGGTCCTGCCCCAGTTGCGCCAGTGGCCGGCCGGTGATTTGCGAAACACCCTATGACGGTGATACCGGACCGCTGAAGACCAAGGAAGGTGGCAAGTTGCATCAGGCGATGGCGTCGGGTGCGTTTGCCGAAAAAGTGGTCGTCGATCAGGCGCAGGTGGTGAAAATCAGCCCGGACATCCCGAAAGACGCGGCCTGCCTGATTGCATGCGGCGTAATCACGGGCGTCGGCGCGGTGGTGAATGCAGCTGCATTGCGCCCCGGTCAGGATGTCGTGGTGATCGGCGCGGGTGGCGTCGGACTGAACGCCATTCAAGGGGCGCGGATTGCCGGGGCCAGGCGCATCGTTGCAGTAGACATGAGCGAAGAGAAGCTGGCGATCGCCCGAGAATTCGGAGCGACGGACGGGGTGCTGGCCACGGACGACAAGCCTTGGCGCAAGGTCGCCGGTTTGGTGGGGCGCGCGGGCGTTGACGCGGTGATTGTTACGGTAGGTGCTATTCCCGCCTATGACGATGCGCCTAAATATCTGGCGGCCGGGGGGCGTGTGGTCATGGTCGGGATGCCACATTCGGGCGACGTATCGACCTATGAGCCGGTAATGCTGGCCGCGATGGGGCAAGGTATGGTTGGGTCGAAAATGGGTGATGTGGTGATCCAGCGTGACATCCCATGGATGGTCGATCTTTATACCCAAGGACGGTTGAAGCTGGACCAACTGATATCGGGGCGGTGGTCGCTCGGGCAGATCAACGAGGCTATTGACGATACCAAGACAGGGGCTGCACGGCGCAATGTCATTCTGTTTGATCGATAACGACGCGGGGGCCAGCCCCCGCACCCCCGGGATTTTGAACCATTTGGAAGAGAGGGTCGCGCGATGAAGTTGCAGGATCTGGATGTGATCGTGACGGCCCCTCCGGCACCAGGATGGGGGGGGCGATACTGGATATTGGTGAAGGTCACAACGGATACCGGCATCGTCGGTTGGGGTGAATGCTATGCGTCGACGGTGGGGCCGGCCGCGATGCGGGCAGTTATCCAGGACGTTTTCGAGCGCCACATGCACGCCGAGAACCCAGAAAATATCGAACTGATGTATCGGCGGGTGTATTCTTCGGGGTTTACACAGCGTCCCGACCCGACGGTAATGGGCGCTTTTTCGGGGCTGGAGATTGCCTGTTGGGATATCCTGGGCAAGCACCGTGAGCGGCCCGTTCATGCCCTGATCGGCGGGCGGATGAATGAGCGGGTTCGCGGCTATACGTATCTGTACCCGCTTGCGCATCATGACATGACGGGTTTCTGGACCTCGCCCCAGATGGCGGCAGAATCCGCGTTGGATTGCATTGCGCGTGGCTATACAGCGGTCAAGTTTGACCCTGCGGGGCCCTATACCCTGCGCGGCGGGCATATGCCGGCGATGTCGGATATCACGCGGTCCGTCGCGTTTTGCAAAGCTATCCGTGACGCGGTTGGCGAAAAGGCGGATCTATTGTTTGGAACCCACGGGCAGTTCACCACTGCCGGCGCAATCCGGTTGGGGCAAGCGATCGCACCCTATGACCCGCTTTGGTATGAGGAGCCGATCCCGCCCGATGCAGTCGAGCAGATGGCAGCCGTGGCCCGTGCTGTACCGATCCCCGTAGCCACCGGAGAGCGTTTGACCACCAAGGCCGAGTTTGCCCCGGTGTTGCGAGCGGGGGCGGCGGCGATATTACAACCTGCGTTGGGGCGCGCCGGGGGCATATGGGAAGCGAAGAAGATCGCGGCTATGGCAGAGGTTTATAACGCACAGGTCGCCCCGCATCTTTATGCGGGTCCCATCGAATGGGCGGCGAACATTCAACTTGCGGTATCTATCCCCAACATCCTGATGTGCGAATGTATCGAAACCCCGTTCCATGACAAGTTGATCAAAAGCTGCATCCGTGTCGAAGGCGGGTACATCGAGGCACCGACCGCCCCCGGATTGGGCATTGACGTGGACGAAGCATTGGCCCGGGCGCATCCTTACCATGGTCAGGACCTGCATTTGCAGATGCAGGAGGACCCGTGTGATTATGTCAACGGGAACGCATTCGAGGGCGGGGCCCCGTCGATAAAGACTTAGCGGCCCACCAAGGCACACGCCGACGCCACGATGTTTTCGCGCGATGGAAGTGTCGCGGCATAGGCCGGGCCCGTGGCGATGAAACTGTCCTGGGCCGTGAGCCGGGCGTAGCTGTCGATACCGCGTTCTTGCAGGAGCGCCATCAGTGCTTCGGCCTGCCCACCGGTACGGCGGCATTCGTCGACAATCAGTACGGGCCGCGCACCGATCGCTGCAATGATCGCATCTTGGGCCAATGGCGCGATCCAGCGCATGTCGATGACGCGCGACTGTACGCCCCGGGCGGCAAGGTCGACCTGGGCCTGGCGGCTTAGGTAATGGCCATTGCCATAGGTCAGGATCGCCAGATCGGAACCGTCTCCATACACGCCGATATCTTGCAGCCCGATACGCTGGTCCGGGTCGGGATAGAAGGTCATCCATGCGCCGTCGCCCGGCTCCAGCAGATCGCGCATCGGGTAAAGCGCTATGGGTTCGACAAATACCACCACGCGCTGTTCTTCGCGGGCCAGCCTGTGTGCTTCACGTAGCATCAATACAGCATCTGCCCCGCTGGACGGGCACGCGATGACGATGCCGGGAATGTCGCGAAGCACCGCCAGCGAGTTGTCATTGTGAAAATGGCCGCCAAAGCCTTTTTGATACCCCAACCCCGCGATCCGCAGGACCATCGGGTTGGACCATTGACCATTGCTGAAGAACGGGAGCGTCGCAGCTTCGCCGCGCAGTTGATCTTCGGCGTTGTGGAGGTAGGCAAGGAACTGGATCTCGGGCATCGGAATGAAGCCGTTATGCGCAGCACCGATGGCAAATCCCAAAATGCTTTGCTCGTCGAGCAGGGTGTCGATCACGCGGGCCGGTCCAAAGCGTTGGTGCAGCTTTTGCGTGACGCCATAGACGCCGCCCTTGCGACCGACATCTTCGCCCATCAACAGCGTTTCGGGATGTGCGAGCATCAGATCGTGCAGCGCCCAGTTGATCAGCCTGGAGAGCGGCTGCGGGCTGTCCATCTGGGCAAGGTCGCTGCCGAATACATCGGCGCGGTGTTCGACGCTGGGACCATTGGTCGGGGCGCAGAACCGTTTCGGAGGCACAATGCTTGCCATCACGTCAGCGGCCGTCGTCAGGTGTGGGCGGGTGACGACATCGCTGGCGACCTCGGCCACGCGATCAAGTGTTCGGGTATAGAGCGTCAAGGCATCCGTTGGGTCCATCACCCCAGCCGCGCTCAGCAAGCGCACGGTATGCAACAGCGGATCATTCGCCTCGTCTGCTTCGACCTCGGCACGGGGCAGGTATGATGTCGCGACATCGGCCCCGGCGTGGCCGTAAAGCCGAACCGTGCGCAGGTGCAAAAACGCAGGCTTGCGGTGTTTGCGGACGTAATCAGCGGCTTGTTTGGCCGACGCATAGGCCGCATAGAGGTCCAGTCCATCGGTCTCGAAGTAGCGCAACCCCGGCCGCGCTGACATGGAAGCCTTGATCCAGCCGGTTGGCGTTTTCGTCGATATGCCGATGCCGTTGTCCTCGCAGACAAACAGCAGCGGCAGAGGAACCCCCTGAACCGCGGTCCAACTGGCGGCATTGATAGCGCCCTGCGCGGTAGAGTGGTTCGCGGAGGCGTCGCCGAAGCTGCACATCGCGATCCCGTCACGCGGCAGCATTTGGTGTTCGGGGGGATTGCGCCGGGCAAGCCCGAGCGCATGTGCAGCACCGACGGCCTTTGGCAGGTGACTGGCGATCGTCGAGGTCTGCGGCGGAATCATCAACGTTCGGCTACCCAACACCTTGTGGCGGCCACCGCTGGTGGGATCATCAGCCGAACACGCAAACGACAGCAACATGTCGCGCATCATATCCTGACCCTCGACCTGATCTGCGCGGGCAATCTGGAATGCAGCGTCGCGGTAGTGCAGGAACGCGATATCATCGGGGCGCAGGGCATGCGCGACAGCCGCCATCCCTTCGTGGCCGCTGGAGCCGATGGTGTAAAACCCCTGCCCCTGTTTCTGCATGACCCGGCTTTGTAGATCGAGCGCCCGCGACAGAACCTGAGCGCGATAAAGCCTGATCGCCTCAGCGTCCGACAAACCGGGCGTGACGCCGCCGCCAACGGGAAAATCCCGCGCCGAAACGCGACGCAGGAAATTGTCATGGACGATCTGAACACGGTCCATCTTACACCTTATGACTATGCGTATCTTGCCAGATCAGTGGCAAGAATGGTGGTCCCAAAGGGGCATGGAGCCCCTTTTCCAATGCTTTAGAAGAACGCCTGCAGGCCGGTCTGGGCGCGGCCCAGGATCAGCGCGTGCACGTCGTGCGTGCCTTCATAGGTGTTCACCGTCTCGAGGTTCATCATGTGGCGGATCACCTGGAATTCGCCGCTGATGCCGTTGCCGCCGTGCATGTCGCGGGACATGCGGGCGATGTCCAGCGCCTTGCCGCAGTTGTTGCGCTTGACGATAGAGATCATTTCCGGCGCGGCGTTGGCATTGTCCATCAGACGACCCACTTGCAACGAGGCTTGCAGTCCAAGCGCGATTTCGGTCTGCATGTCGGCCAGCTTTTTCTGGAACAGCTGTGTCTGCGCCAGCGGCTTGTTGAACTGTTTGCGATCCAGACCGTATTGACGCGAGGCGTGCCAGCAGAATTCAGCGGCCCCCAGTGCGCCCCAGCTGATGCCATATCGGGCGCGGTTCAAACAGCCGAATGGGCCTTTCAGACCTTCGACATGGGGCAGCAACGCATCTTCGTCGACTTCGACGTTGTCCATCACGATCTCGCCTGTGATCGAGGCGCGCAGCGACAGCTTATTGCCGATCTTGGGTGCGGACAGACCCTTCATGCCTTTTTCAAGGATGAAGCCGCGGATCTTGCCGCCGTGCTCTTCGGACTTGGCCCAGACCACGAAAACATCCGCGATCGGCGCGTTCGAGATCCACATCTTGGAGCCCGTCAGCTTGTAGCCATTGGCGGTTTTCACCGCACGGGTCTTCATGCCCGCAGGGTCGGAGCCCGCATCCGGTTCTGTCAGGCCAAAGCAGCCGATGAATTCGCCACTGGACAGTTTCGGCAGATACTTCATGCGCTGCTCTTCCGAGCCATAGGCGTAGATCGGATACATCACCAAGCTGGATTGCACCGACATCATCGACCGATAGCCACTGTCCACACGTTCAACTTCACGTGCGACCAGACCGTAGGAAACATAGCTCCCCCCCAGCCCGCCATATTGCTCGGGCACCGTGACGCCCAGAAGCCCCATGTCGCCCATTTCGCGAAATATCGAAGGGTCGGTGGTTTCGTTGGCAAAGGCGTCGATCACGCGGGGCTGCAGCTTTTCCTGCGCATACGCGCGGGCACTTTGCTGGATCATGCGCTCGTCTTCGGTCAACTGATCGACAAGGCGGAACGGGTCTGCCCAATCAAAGCTCCCCATGTCCGGTGCGTCCTTTGCTTTCAATACTGGCAATTCAGTGCTCATCGGTGTTCTCCTCGGGGTGCGAATTTGGGGCAGTATTGCAAAGCAAACGGCAAATGACTATCGCTGCTTTGTCCTGAACCTATGAGTAAAAGTCATATGATAGCGCCGCGTCGCTTCCTGCCTTCGGTCAATTCATTGCTCGCTTTCGAAGCAGTTGCCCGGCTTGGCAGTGCCACGCAGGCGGCACGCGAGTTATCGCTGACCCAAAGCGCCATCAGCCGGCAACTCAAGACGTTGGAAGATCAGTTGGGCGTTGCCCTGCTTGGGCGGCAGGGCCGTCAGTTGGTGTTGACCGACGCGGGGAAAAGTTATGTCGTGCAGGTGCGCGACATACTTAACAAGCTGGCACAGGCGTCGATATCAGCCCGTACCAACCCGACGGCCGGTGCGCTGAACCTTGCCATACTGCCGGGGTTCGGCATGCATTGGCTGGCCCCCAGATTGCGCGATTTCGCCCAGACCCACCCCGAAGTCACGGTGAACCTCAGCACCCGACTTCACCCGTTCTCATTCCAGAACAGCCCTTTCGACGCCGCAATTCACTTTGGCAAGGAGGACTGGCCCGGCGTCGGTTATCTGCATCTTATGCCAGAAACCGTCGTGCCGGTCTGTGCGCCCGAGCTTTTGGGTGCTCCTTTGGAAAACGCCGCTGAAATCCTCACCTATCCGCTATTGCATCTTGACACCCGCCCACGCGGTTGGTCGCGATGGCTGCGTGCGCTCGGCGTCACACAGGACCCCCCTGCCGGTATGGTCTTTGATCAGTTTTCCACCATGGCGCAGGCAGCGGTACACGGGCTGGGAGTAGCCCTGTTGCCGACGTTTTCCGCAGCCCCCTATCTGCGCGATGGACAACTGGTATTGGCATCGACCCAAACCACCCACAGTATCGGCAATTATTACCTTGTCTGGCCCGAGGATCGCGTCGAAACAGCGGCGTTGAAATCTTTCAAAGGATGGGTGGCGGCCCAAACGGATAGGCATTTATAACCAATTTGCCCTAATTACGCCTTAATAGTTCATTAAATGAAGCTCAACTTGCTCGGATGGAGACCACCGACTCTGCCCGAATGATGGTAAGGAGCGGTACAATGTATAATTCTGTTCGCAAAACGGCGATGGTATCCGTGACAGTCGGCTTGGTGCTCAGCGCTGGCAGCGCAGTCGCCCAGACCCATTATGTCTTGATACACGACCGGGGGTTCTTCCCGGCGGTAACCTATCTGCAACCCGGTGACAAAGTTCAGTTTACCAACGAGGCATCAGACGTCCGCTCAATCCTGGGCGACAGAAAAAGTTGGAAATCAGGTAACATGAGCCGGGGCCAAACCTTTACGTATCCTGTCGACAGCAAAACTCCGCTACAGTTCGTTGCCACCGGTGAAACCCGGTACGGCGAAGTAAGCTATACCGGCGAGATCAGCTTCGCCGCGCCCCCGCTCAGCGAATAACGATGACCCGCTAGGGGACGCGGGTTTCAGCCCTCATCCGTTATTGTGCCGACTGTGACCAGACCATGGCCGCACGAAATACCATGTCTTGCTGCCCTTGCGTTTGCATCAGCGGCCCAGTTGAAAATTGACGTCCCCGTTATCGGACCAGCAGATGTTCCCGCCGGCATTCACTTTCTGCCTTCGACGTCATGCGCAATTTTGATACCTCAAATCCCAACCGATGAATGCCACGCCGTCCCGCACAGTGATATCGCCGCATAGGTTACCGACATTCGGTTTTACTTAACCGGGGCAAGGTCTATGTTGCAGACAGATATGCAAATCACTAAACCGCCCTATGCTTGTGCAGCCAAAGGCAAGGATGGATAGACCATCGTGACCGGCGCGATGACCGTCACGTAGAACCGTATCATGACCCGCCGTCGCAGGCATGACAGATTAAAGGCCCCCTTATGCTTCGCCAATTCCTGCCTGTCAGTACCTTGTTGCTTGGCTCCGCATTTCTGCTTTTCGCTGGCGGGATAAATGGGCTGATTTTACCTCTGCGCGGGCAATACGAGGGGTTCTCGGCGCTGTCGTTGGGTTTATTGGGAACCGGCTGGGCTATCGGCTATGTGTCGGGCTGCATCTTCACCGCCCGGCTGGTCGGGCGCGTTGGTCACATCAGGGCATTCGGTGCGATGGCCGCGATCGCGGCAATTTCCATATTGCTGAGCGCGTTGCTGGTGACTCCGATCGCCTGGATCATTCTGCGGGCCCTGTGCGGTTTCTGCTTTGCCGGGGCGGCAATGATTGTGGAAAGCTGGCTGTCCGAACAGACCGAACCTTCCAGCCGAGGAAAGGTGTTTGGAGTCTACACGATGGTTAACTTGGGCGCGACCACTGCGGGCCAAATGCTGTTGACGGTGGGGGACCCGAACGGATTTACCTTTTTCGCGATTGCCGCGATCTTTTATTGCTTGGCACTGGTTCCGACCGCTGTCAGTTCCAGTGCGACCCCTGCCCCGCTGGTTAGCGTCAATCTTGATCTCAAGGCACTTTGGCGCAACTCCCCTGTGGCCGTCATCGCGGTGCTATTCGTCGGGGTTTCCAATTCGGCCTTCGGCACGCTTGCTGCGGTTTACGCCGAACGTGTCGGGCTTGTTCTCGCGACAATTGCGCTTTTCACATCCATTCCGATCTTGGCCGGAGCACTGGCGCAGATTCCCGTTGGCTGGCTGTCAGATAAGACTGACCGACGTCACGTCTTGATCGGGTTGGCGGTGCTCGCCCTTGCCGCCGATGCCGCATTTCTTGTTTTCGCGCCTGACAGCAGAGCCCTTAATCTGGTGCTGGCAGGGGTTTTAGGCGGGTCCATTTTCGCCATGTATCCGGTCATTGTCGCCCACGCCAATGACCACGCTGCCCCTGGAACCTCGATCCAAATTTCCGGCGGCTTGCTGTTGCTTTATGGTGTCGGTGGAATTGTCGGCCCATTGATCGCCGGTTGGGCGATGGCGGGCTTCGCAGATCGCGCGCTGTTTGTCATCACGGCGGGCAGTCACGTCGTGATCATCTTCTACACCATGTTCCGCATCATGAAACGCGAAGCAGTTCCCGCGGAAGACAAGATTGATTTCCGGCCGGTTCCGGGCGGGCGTATTTCAACACCGCAAACGGCGGCCTTTGCCAAGGCAGACAGTGTCTCCGGCAACGCGTGAAAAGCCATGCGAAGCACGGTGCCCACGCATTGAAAGGCACAGTGCCACGCAGAATTGTGCGCGCTACTTTATCTTTATTCGACCATCGATATACGGGGTATAATCGCCATTCTTGGCAATGAATTCAGCGGTTACATCGGCCAGATCGGGGCCATAGTCATACGCATTCTTTGCGGTTTTAAACGTCGCATAGCCATCCCCGCCATTGCGTACATAATTGTTCGATACCATTCCATACGTCTTTTCCGGGTCAATGGGCATACCCGATACCGTTACATCGCTTATGCGACGCCCCACGTCGGCCTTGGGATCCACGGTAAATGTCATCCCCGCGACCTGAGGAAACCGACCCGCCGCCTTGTCGATCTGGCTAACCCCGTTTTCAAGTGCTTCGATCAGCTCTGCCCCGGAAACCTGAAAAGTCGACAGCGTGTTTTGGAAAGGCAGCACCGCCAGCACCTCACCCATGGTGACTTCTCCGGCATCAATCGAGGCGCGCAACCCGCCACTGTTCTGGATCGCGACCTCGATACCTTGATCGGCGACTCTGTCCAACATCGCATCAGCCACAAGATTGCCCATCTGGCATTCCTTGATCCGGCAAACCGCCTGATCCCCGTCGATCGGGTCAGTGGTATTGGCGACAACCTTGTTGCGTATTTCTTCAAGCGGGGCGGCAAGCTCGGCGATCCGCGCCAGCGTGGCTTCGTCCTCGGGCGTGCGTCCATCAATCAGAACCGGTTCGCCCGAGGCTTGCTTGACGTTACCTTCATCATCAAAGGTCACGTTAAGTTCACCGAGGTATTTACCATAGGCATAGGCCTGCACGATGGCTGTCTGGTTGACCATGGTGGGATAAGGTCCATCGGCGCGATCATTTGTGTTGCTGAGCAGTGAATTGCTGTGGCCACCCACGATCACATCAACGCCCGTGGTGTTTTTTGCGACCATCTGATCCACGCCATAGCCGGAATGGCTGAGCACGATAATCTTGTTTACACCCCGCGCCGTCAGCAAATCGACTTCGCCTTGAACCGCCGCGACCGAGTCGAGAAAAACCACCGTTTCACCGGGGCTGGCAAGTTCGGGCGTGTCTTCGGTGGTAAGCCCGATCAACCCAATGGGCTCGCCTGCGCGTTCGATCACCGCCGACCTAGCCAACTTGCCCGCAAGCAACGGTTCTGCGGAAACGTCAGCATTCGACATCAGGATCGGAAAATTGATCTCGTTCATGAACCCGGCAAGCACCTCCGGTCCGTCGTCAAATTCGTGGTTTCCGACTGTCATCCCGTCATAGCCAAGCATATTCATCATCTCGGCTGCCATCTTACCCTTGTAGCGCGTGTAAAACAGCGATCCTTGAAACTGGTCCCCCCCGTCGACGAGCACGAAGTTGGAGCTTCGCGATTTCGCGTCCTTGATTGCGTTCACCAGACGGGCGGTGCCTCCAAAGCAGTCACCCGCCGCGTTATCCTCGGCAGGGCACGGACCGTCGTATTTGCTGATCGGTTCGAACCGCGAGTGGAAATCATTGGTGTGCAAAATTGTCAGGTTAAAGTCAGCCGCTGCCGCGCCGGACGTCAGCGCAAGAACCGCGGTGGCCGAAAGGAATCGTTTCATGGTCATCTCCCCAGGTTGAAGGTTTGACGTATCGTGACCGTATCGCGTTTGTTTTCAAAGATGTTTCATCGGCCCGAATGACAAAGCCAATCGAATTGGCGTGGCACGGCGGTCGCCCCTTGACCCATCGATTATACCGAGGCATCACAAGGTCATGCTGATATACAAAATATTCCGCGCCGACGAATGGCAAACCCTGCGCCAGAACGGGTCCACCCGCGGTGCGCCCATCGACGTCACCGACGGTTATGTGCATTTCTCCACCGCAAGCCAAGCGGCCGAAACCGCGGCAAAGCATTTTGCCGATGAAACCGATTTGTTTCTGCTCGCCATCGAGACGGAACGCCTGGGCGATGCCTTGAGATGGGAAATATCGCGCGGCAACGCCAAGTTTCCGCATCTTTATCGCGAGTTGACAATGCCGGATGTCGTATGGGCCCAGCCCTTGCCGCTGGTGAACGGTGCCCATGAATTTCCGGCCGGCTTTGAAAGTGAAAAAGGATGACCAACTATATCGACCCGGACCGGGACCAGTTTGACAGCTTCAAAGCGCTGGACCGCGAGACCCCGATAAACATGCTGAATCTCGTGCGTCTGCGCGAAAAGGCCTGTTATCCAGATGATCATGCCTTGGCGTCAAAGGCCCTGACCGGTGCGCAGGCCTACAAGAACTACGGGGCCGAAAGTGGGCCAGTTTTGGCTGACGTGGGCGGGTCGATCCTTTGGCGCGGTCAATTCGAAGCAACCTTGATCGGCCCCGGTGACGAAGCCTGGGATCTGATGTTCATCGCGCAATATCCCAACGCCCATGCGTTTTTGCGGATGATATCCGATCCGCGCTACAAGCTGGCGGTGGTACATCGGCAAGCGGCGGTAGCGACCTCAAGGTTAATACGCAGCGCCCCGTTGCCCTTGACCGATCAATTTGCATGAGGCGAGTCGCCGAACAGCTGGGCCTGCGCGCCTTGCACCGCATCGACCCGGAGGCAGCCCACGGCGTCGCCATAGCGGCACTGCGCGCAGGATTGGCACCATCGCCAGGCCCGGTCACATCGTCCAGATTGAAAACGATCGTCGCCGGCATGTCTTTGCCTAACCCGGTCGGGCTGGCAGCGGGGTTTGACAAGAATGCCACGGCCGTTGCGCCTCTCTCCAATGCTGGGTTCGGCTTTATCGAAGTGGGTGCCGCGACCCCCTTGCCCCAGCCCGGCAATGAAAAACCCCGGCTGTTTCGACTGACCGAAGACCGGGCGGCGATCAACCGCTTTGGGTTCAACAATGACGGGATGCAGGTGATCTGCACCCGCCTTGCGCGACGTGGTGCCGGTGTGCCGGTCGGATTGAACCTTGGGGCTAATAAGAACAGCCAGGATCGCGCCGCTGACTTTGCCAGAGTTATGGAAGTGGCGCGGGATCATGTGGATTTTGCGACGGTCAACGTGTCATCCCCCAACACCGAAAAGCTTCGCGATCTACAAGGTAAGGCTGCACTGGCTGGGCTGCTGGCTGGCGTAATGGCCGTGCGCGGCGATACGCCTGTGTTTCTGAAAATTGCCCCGGATTTGACCGAAGCCGAAACTGCCGACGTCGCAGACGTTGCCAACGACGCGGGCGTTGCAGCCATTATCGCGACAAACACAACACTGGATCGCAACGGCCTGCAAAGCCACCACCGCAGCGAGATGGGCGGATTATCCGGTGCCCCCCTATTTAAAAAGTCGACGCGCGTTCTCGCCCGGCTTTCGACGCTAACCGATATTCCGCTGATCGGCGTCGGCGGCATCAGTTCAGCCGAGGACGCGTATGCCAAGATCTGTGCGGGTGCGAGCGCAGTACAGCTATATACCGCGTTGGTATATGGCGGGTTGTCACTGGCGGCAGATATTGCGCGCGGATTGGACAAATTGTTAAAACATGATGGGTTCGACACTGTTGCCGACGCTGTCGGCAGCAGGCGGAAAAAATGGCTATGATCACCCTGTGGCATAATCCGCGTTGTTCAAAGTCGCGTCAAACCTTGGGCTTGATCGAACAGGCAAAGGTTGATGTCACGATCAGACGTTACATGGATGACGCCCCCACCAAAGCAGAGCTTTTGGCCGCTTCAAAAGCTCTCGGCCTGCGCCCGATCGATATGATGCGCACGGGAGAAGCCAAGTTCAAGGAATTGAACTTGTCCAAGACATCCAGCGATGACGATCTGCTGCGGGCAATGGCCGAATTTCCGGTTCTTATCGAACGGCCAATCGCGTTCAAAGGCACCGCAGCGATCATTGGCCGGCCACCCGAGGCGATCAAACCACTGTGGGCAGGCGGAGCGTCGCGTTAGAATTACCCACGGGTTTCGCTGGACCGTCTAGGCGACGGACCGTTCAAGCGCCGGATATCGCAGCCCCAGGCTGACACCGCGCGCGACGAATGAAATCAGCAACGATATCCACAATCCATGATTGCCCAGCCAGGGCAACAGGATGATAACGCTTGCCGCGTAGATCGCAAAGGATACGGCCATCATGTTTCGCATGTCTCGCGATCTCGTCGCTCCGATGAAAACGCCGTCCAGCATCCACGACGCCCACCCCAGCAACGGTGCCGCGGTCATGTAAGGTAAAAACACGCGCGCCTCTGCACGTACAGAAACGGCGGTGGTCATCAGGTCGATGATAGCCCCGCCACCCCATGCAAAGACAACGGCCATCAACACGCAGATGACAAAACCCCAGCCGCTGGTAAGCACGGCGCTGCGACGCACGATATCGCGTTGTCTGGCCCCCATGGCGCGACCGACCAAAGCTTCGGCAGCAAACGCAAAGCCATCCAACGCGAAAGCCGTAATCATCAGAAATTGCAGCAGGACTTGATTGGCGGCCAACGTGACATCACCAAGGCCCGACCCCAGAAACAGGAACGATACGAAGATCGCCTGGAGCAATAATGATCGGATCAGGATATCGCTGTTGACGCGGGCCATGTTGATCCATCGAGGCCCGTCGAACACCTGCACCCAGTCGCGCCAGGCCGGACCAGCAAACGCCGCCCGGCAAAGCCACAGACCGAGCGCCGCACCCGTCCATTCGGCAAGGAACGTGGCAAAGGCAACTCCTTCTACCCCCCAATCCAGACCCAGCACGAACCAAAGGTCGAGCAAGATGTTCATGCCGTTCATCCAGAGTTGAATGACCAGTACCGCGCGGGTACGCTCTTGGGCGATCAACCAACCGGTGATCGCATAAATCGAAATCGCCGCCGGGGCCGACCATATGCGAATTCGCATATATGCTCGTGCCAGCCCTTCCACATCAGAGCTTGCCGGAGACACCTGAAAGGAAGCCCAAAACAACGGCAGTTGCAACAGGATCAACGTCATGCCGGCGAGGCTCCCGATCAACAATCCCCGGGTCAAAAGCGCAGCCACTTCGGCGTCGTCCTGATTGCCCGCTGCCTGCGCAGTCAACCCGACGGTGCCCATCCGCAAAAAGCCAAATACCCAATACAGCGCCGAGAGGATGATTGCCCCGATCCCGACCGCGCCGATCGGGGCAGCCAGACCCAACTGACCGACCACGCCGGTGTCCACCGCCCCCAATATCGGGACTGTGGCATTTGAAACGACGATGGGAATAGCGATATTCAGTACCCGGCGATGAGTCACAACGTCACGCGCCGCCACCTTGCCGCGCGCAAACGCCTTTATCTCATCGTTAGGGATCGTTTCAGTCACGTCGCTGCGGCATCAAGAAATGACCGGTGGCCTGGGCAAACAGTTTATCGCGGTTATCCTGCCATGCATCGACCTGCACCGAAGCATACCGTCGCCCCAACCGGTTGATGCGTGCCCGTGCATAGGCATCGCGCGGCAAACCGGAACGCAGGTAGTCGAGTGTGAAATCTATCGTCTTTGGCAAGCGCGGCAGATTCGGTTCGCGCTCTGCGTCTACCTTGATGATACCCGCTTCGAGGTCGTCCCAAAGATAAGCCCAGCTTAGGGTAATGATCGATGTGACCTCAAGAAACGAAGCAGTCACACCCCCATGCAATGCCGAAAGCATCGGGTTCCCGATGAACTTATCGGAGAACGGCAAAATCCCCGTCAGTTCATCGCCACGGCGATCAAATTCGATACCGAGAAACTTGATATAGGGCACCCCATCAACCAAGGCCCGCAACGCAGAGTCGCGGCGTTTCTTCACAACCTGAACCGCTTCCGGCTTGCCACGTACGCTCATCTGCGACCCTCTACGGTGAAACTGCCGGTCGCGGTTGCGACAGGGTTGTCATCTTCTTCGTCGTGGGCCGTGGCACGAACAAACGCAACCGAGCGTGTCACATGATAGCATTCGGCTCGCGCCGTTATCCGCTGTCCCGGCTTGGCGATGCGCAGATATTCGATGCGCAAGTCTATTGTCGCGGTACCGCCGGGGTTGCTGCGGTGGCTCATTACCGCCGCCCCACAACACGTATCCATAAGCGCCGATACCGCCCCGCCGTGAATTACCCCGGTGCGTGGGTCCCCGACAAATCTTTCATCATAGGGCATGGAAATCACCGATACCCCGTCATTGAGTTCTTCGAGCTTCATTCCCAACGCTGCACTGTAAGGTAGGGCAGCAATGAACTGTTCGGCCATCCGCAGCTTGTCTAACATGAATTGCCCTTGATTGTTGTTCACCGTTCCATATCAACCAAGCTGGTCACCTAGAGCAACCCCGAGTGTTGCGCTTGCAGAATGTTACGCATAGGTTTCTTTTCTGAGGAGAGAACAATGACTGAAAAACGCCTGAGCTTCAAAGAGATGTGTGCAGAGTTTGACGTCACGCCGCGCACACTGCGTTACTACGAATATATTGAGCTTCTTCATCCCGATCGCGAAGGCCGGTCGCGCAGCTATGGGCCCCGTGAAATCGCCCGAATGAAGCTGATCATGCGGGGGCGTAAATTTGGATATACCCTTGAAGGCATACGCCAGTGGCTGCTTATCTATGAAAAGGAAGGAACCCACGCCCAAATGCGCGCGTGGGTGGTCAGTGCAGACCACCAGCTTGAAGAATTGAAAGATCAGCGCGTACAATTAGACGAAGCAATCGCAGAACTTCAACGGCTCCGTGATGATACGGCTCAATCACTTCTCAAGCTGGATTCCGCGACCTAGCGGACCTGCGCCGCGCGTCGTGAAACAATATCGGCGATCCGGGTGAGCTCGGCCGCGAGAACAATCATTTCCGAGACCAGATCACTGTTTACGTCAGCAGCAAGTTCGTAAGCTGCATCTTCCACTTTGCTTGCTGCAACACGCAGCGCATCTACTCCAACGACATCTGGCATAACCAACTAAGCCACCTTTACTCTATACCCAAGTTTACGCACACTCGGTAATGGTTAACAAAAACAAAATTTAATGTCTAATCGTTAAAGTTGAAGTTACCATGTTAACTGTTTTCTACCAAGCGAACATGTCACGCAGTTACGCTACACGTTGATTGCTATGCCAAGTAGTCCGAAGATTGGTGGATCAGGCCGAATGCGAGCCCCCTGACCGCCGCGCGAGTCCTGTCTGTCACGTCCAACTTACCGAACATGCGGCGAATGATCGTATCCACTGTGTGGCGTGAAAGCCCCATGATTTCAGCGATCACGGTATTGCTTTTGCCACGGGCTATCCAGCGCAGCACTTCAAGCTCTTGCGGTGATAAACGGGAATGTTGTCCATCGGTCGGCTTGGACATGCTGCAAAAATGTAAATGAACGGACTGAGCGGCCCATTGCATTTCCGTAACCTCTTGGGGTGAAAGTCTAGGTCTTCCCTTCTGAAAGCCGATACTCACCAACGCATTTCGCGCCTGCGGCCCAAAGACCTGCATTATCATCCCATCTGCAAAGCCCGCCTTACTTGCTTTTTCGATATAGGTCGACTGCCTGGCGGTAAGCTGCACAGAACCTGTAATGTCTGACCAATAGAAAGGCTCGGTCCGCGTCGCCGCGATCGCTGGAAACGGATCATCCAGATATAGATGCTCTTCCAGATATACACGCCGGAAATCGGCTGGAATTCCAAATTCCACAGCCCCGAAATTCTCTGCCCCCAAAGACTGCACATCAATGCTGTGGTAAGTGACGCTGCGAAAATCGTTGTCTCTCGCATATCGTTGAATCAACAACCACAAGGACGCATAAGACGTTGTCTTTCTAACGCGCCCGATGAATGCGTGCAGTTCCAACCTTTCCGTCATATCCGCTCCTTGTTTGTTCACTGAATTGTGTGTGTCTCGCGCTGCTTTGTTCCTACCCTTTCATTGAATAAGGCAAAATTCGGGCTTACGTAACGTTCCCTAACGTCAAACCCGCATGTGACGTGACGTCTGGCTTACGTCAACCTCATGTTCCATAGTATTGCCGGGGCAGTAAACGCAGATACCTATTGTACGAAGCAAAATAACTTAGCGAGTACCGTAAATGTCGAACACAACAATGACCATTCGCGAGATGTGTACCGCATTCGATGTGACACCGCGCACCTTGCGTTTTTACGAAGCCAAAGAGTTGCTTTTCCCCGAACGCCATGGGCAAAAGCGGTTGTTTACCAAACGCGACCGCGCTCGGCTCAAGCTGATCCTCCGCGGGAAACGATTTGGCTTTAGCCTGGAAGAGATCCGCCAGCTTCTGGACCTGTATCATATGGGCGATCAGCAGCAGACCCAACTTGCGCGCACCTATGATATCGCTCGCGAGCGCCTGGCCGAGCTTGAGGCACAGCGTGACGACCTTACCAATGCTATAGATGATCTGAAAAACCAGTTGAAATGGGGTGAAAAAATGATCGCCTCGATCAACAGCACGCGCAACGCCGCCGAATAAATCACACGAAACATAATCGACGACCGCCTGGCCAAGGGAGAAGACCACATGCCTAGCTACACCGCCCCAATCAAAGACATGCAGTTCGTTTTGCATAACGTGTTGAACGTCACTGAGTCTTCCATCCCCGGTTATGAGGAACTAGAAGCAGATTTCACCTCCGCGATCCTCGAAGAAGCTGGAAAGTTGACCTCCGAAGTTCTTGCCCCCCTGAATGCGGTTGGCGACAAGGAAGGCTGCCGGCTTGAAAACGGCGTGGTTTACACCCCGAAAGGTTTCAAGGAAGCCTTCGCCAAGGTCAAGGAAGGCGGCTGGACCGGTCTGGACATGCCCGAGCAATATGGCGGGCAGAACATGCCTTATATCCTCGGTTCTGCGGTAGGAGAAATGTTCTCGGCCTCTAACCAGGCATTCACCATGTACCAGGGTCTGACCCATGGTGCCGCATCCGCAATCCTCGCCCATGGATCGGACGCGCAAAAAGAAACCTACCTGCCGAACATGGTTTCGTGCGAATGGACCGGCACCATGAACCTGACAGAACCGCATTGCGGCACTGATCTTGGCTTGATGCGGACCAAGGCCGCACCTCAGGGCGACGGCAGCTACAAGATTACCGGACAGAAAATCTTCATTTCCTCCGGCGAACACGACATGGCTGACAACATCATTCACCTGGTGCTGGCGAAAATTGAAGGCGGCCCCGAAGGCATCAAGGGCGTGTCGCTGTTCATTGTCCCGAAATTCATGGTCAATGACGATGGGTCTCTCGACGATCGAAACGCCGTATCCGTCGGTTCCATCGAAGAAAAAATGGGGATACACGGCAACTCAACCTGTGTCATGAACTATGATGGTGCCGTCGGATATCTGCTGGGCGAAGAACACAAAGGCATGCGTGCCATGTTCACCATGATGAACGAAGCCCGGATCGGGGTGGGCATGCAAGGGTTGGCACAAGCCGACGTCGCCTATCAAAACGCGTTGGCCTACGCCAAGGACCGTTTGCAGGGCCGCGCCGTCACCGGGGCCGAAAACCCCGACGGCCCCGCCGATCCATTGATTGTGCATCCGGATATCCGCCGAAGCCTGATGGAACAGAAATCCTTCATCGAGGGGGCGCGGGCATTCATTTTATGGGGGGCAAATCTGATCGACGCCGCACACCGTTCGAGTGACAGCGCTGCCGACGGGTTGATCTCGCTGATGACCCCCGTCATCAAAGGCTTCTTGACCGATGTTGGCTATGACATGACAATCAAGGCGCAACAGATTTATGGCGGCCATGGCTATATCGAGGAATGGGGAATGTCCCAATTCACGCGCGATGCCCGGATTGCCATGATTTACGAAGGTGCCAACGGTGTTCAAGCGTTAGATTTGGTCGGACGCAAATTGGCACAAGATGGTGGCAAGCATGTCATGGCGTTCTTCGACCTGATCAAAACCTTTATCAAGGACAATGCAGGCCAGGACGCCGAGTTCGACAAGAATTTCCTGGAACCGCTGAAAGCAGCAAGCAAGGATCTGCAATCAGCGGGGATGTATTTCATGCAAAATGGCATGAAGAATCCTAACAACGCCTTAGCAGGATCAAATGATTTCATGCATATGTTCGGGCACGTCTGCTTGGGCTACATGTGGGCAAGAATGGCGATCGCCGCCAGGCAAGCCCTCGCGGACAAGGGAGGCGACCCCGCCTTCTTCGAATCCAAACTGGCTACCGGACGGTTTTACATGGCCCGCCAATTGCCCGCGACAGCTTTGCACCTTACCCGAATTGAAACAGGCGCACAGACAGTAATGGCGCTGGATTCGGCAAACTTCTAAGTTGCGGGGAGTGGGAGAAACCCCGCTCCTCACGCCCAGAGAAAGGACCGCTATGCCTAAACGTTTTCGCCTGACCCGCCGCTTTCCCGTGGCAATGACAGAAGACGGGTATCGTCGCCTCAAAAAGTTTTCTTCCGAAGCAGGTTTGGACGAAGGTGAAGCGCTGTCATTTATATTCGAAAATTTTAACAGCGTTACGAACCAAGAAAATCTCACTGCGCGCCTTCGGCTTTTCAACGCCGAATTGGATGATCGGAAAAAATGAAAGGAACCTTCGAAGATACGCCTGTACGATACCGACCCTTCGGGGAGAGTTTCTTTGGCAAAATGAAATCCTGTCGCCCTGCTCTGGCCCTATTACAGCTTAAGACCAAAGCAGGGTTTCACTTTGCACGCGGCTCGGCTCTCCAGCCTGCCCCGCCCAGTGTTGATACCCCAGAACACTTAGCATTTGCTTAACAAGAATAACGTCATTTTCATTTTGCCGAAAAAACTCCACGGGGGTGTGGGGGTGTGATACCCCCACCGCAACGATTAACTCTACTACCGCCTATGGGAGGCATATATGACCATCAAACTTTACTGTTTTGGCGAAAGTGGCAACGCTTACAAAGCTGCCCTCGCACTCCAACTGTCCGGCCTCGATTGGGAACCGGTAAAGGTCGACTTTTTCGGCGGTGAGACCCGTACTCCTGATTATCGTACGAGCATCAACAATATGGGTGAAGCCCCGGTTATGGTCGACGGTAATGTCCGACTCACCCAGTCCGGTGTCATACAAGATTACGTTTCGGAAAAGTCTGGCAAGTTTGACGGGAAAAACGCCGACGAACGCCGCGAGATCTTGCGATGGGTGCTGTGGGACAACCACAAGCTGAGCTCCAACGCGGGGATGACGCGCTTTCTCGCGAATTTTTTGCCTGAAGACAAGCGCCCCAAGGAAGTCATCGCCTTTATGCAAGGTCGTTTAGCGGCGGCGTATGCGGTGCTCAATGATCATCTTGATGGCCGTCAGTGGATTGTCGGAGACCAGATAACAAACGCCGATCTGAGTTGCTGTGGCTATCTCTATTACCCGGAACCTTTCGGATTTGACCGGACGGATTGGCCTCATATCGACGCGTGGCTTTCGCGCCTGAGCGAAACACCGGGTTGGAAAGCCCCTTATGATTTAATGCCCGGCAGCCCAGCTGACCGCGCCTGACAGAAACGGAGAGATCACATGACCGAAGCATACATTTATGACGCATTACGCACGCCGCGCGGCAAGGGTCGTAAAGACGGGTCGCTGCACGAGGTAACCTCGCTGCGCCTGTCCGCATTGACGCTGAACGCGCTCAAGGAGCGTAACAACCTGGAAGGGCACGCCGTCGAGGACGTAATCTGGGGCAACGTGACACAAGTGATGGAGCAAGGAGGCTGTCTGGCCCGCTCAGCGGTGTTGGCCTCAGATTTGGACGAGCGCATCCCCGGGCTTGCGATCAACCGCTTTTGTGCATCCGGGATGGAGGCGGTGAACCTTGCCGCTAACCAGGTGCGCGGCGGCGCTGGCATGGCTTATATCGCCGGCGGCGTTGAAATGATGGGCCGTGTGGCGATGGGAAGCGACGGTGCTGCGATTGCCGTCGACCCTACGATCGCGATGGAGAAATACTTTGTCCCGCAGGGAATTTCGGCCGATATTATCGCTACCGAATATGGCTTTACCCGTGACGAGGCCGACCAGCTTGCCGTCAAGTCGCAACAACGAGCGAAGCGAGCCTGGGACGAAGGCCGGTTCGCAAAATCGGTGATCGACGTAAAAGACCAGAACGGCTTGTCTATCCTCAGCCATGACGAATACATGCGCCCCCAGACCGACATGCAATCACTTGGCGCGCTGAACCCTGCGTTCCAGCAGATGGGCGAGGTCATGCCCGGCTTTGATAAGGTCGCGCTGATGAAATATCCGCACCTCGAAAAGATCAACCACATCCACCACGCGGGGAACTCCTCGGGCATCGTGGACGGTGCGGCGGCTGTCCTGATCGGGAACAAGGAATTCGGCGAGAAATACGGTCTCAAGCCGCGCGCGCGTATTCGTGCGACCGCCAAGATCGGGACCGACCCGACCATCATGCTGACCGGCCCCGTTCCCGTGACCGAAAAGATCCTTGCCGACAATGGCATGAACATCAACGACATCGATCTGTTCGAGGTCAACGAAGCCTTTGCCGCCGTGGTCATGCGCTTCATGCAGGCGTTCGACGTTGATGAAAGCAAGGTAAACGTGAACGGCGGGTCGATCGCCATGGGTCACCCCTTGGGAGCCACCGGCGCGATGATCATCGGCACGCTGCTGGACGAGCTTGAGCGTTCGGACAAGGAAGTCGGGATGGCCACGCTTTGTATCGCCTCCGGCATGGGTGCCGCCACCATCATCGAGCGCGTTTGATGGGCGACCAGCCGCATCCTTTCCACGCCGTAGCCGATCTGGCAGCGCGGCGTGGGCTGAGGGACCTTAAGCTCGCAGAAGAACGCGGGGGGCAATACGTGCGCCTGTATCAGGCCACGCCGCCGCTGTTCTTCAAGCATCGCAACGATCCAAGCGACAGCTATGACCGCGAGCGGTTCAAGGACTTCAAACGGATACTGCTAAGCGCGGATGACTGCGACAAAGGCCCCGAAGCCACCATCGCCTTGATCCGCTCACTGCTTGAAAAATTCGCTGACTATACGCCTCAGCGCTCGTAACACACTCCAAATCAGGGAGAGATTTGAATGACCGATTTCACCATGAAGACAGACGCCGATGGCGTCGCCATCATCACCTGGGACGTGCCCGGAAAATCCATGAACGTCATGTCGATCGAGGGCCTGTCCGAGCTGGACAGCATCATCGACACGGTCCTGTCCGACGACGCCATCAAGGGGGCGGTGATCACCTCTGGCAAGGACGGATCCTTTGCCGGTGGTATGGACCTGAACCTGCTTGCCAAGATGCGCGAAGACGCAGGGGACGACCCCGCACAGGGGCTGTTTGACGGCACGATGAAAATGCATGCCCTGCTGCGCAAGATCGAACGCGCGGGCATGGATGCCAAGACCAACAAGGGCGGCAAGCCGATTGCCTCTGCCCTGCCCGGCACTGCCGCGGGCATCGGGCTTGAACTCCCGCTTGCCACGCACCGCATCTTTGTCGCCGATAACCCCAAGGCGCGCATCGGCCTGCCCGAGATCATGGTCGGTATCTTCCCCGGCGCGGGCGGTACCACCCGTCTGGCGCGCAAACTGGGCGCGATGGCCGCATCGCCCTTCTTGCTGGAAGGCAAGATGGTTGCCCCTGCTGCCGCGAAATCTGCCGGTCTGATCGACGAAGTCGTCGCTGATCCGGTAGCCGCCGCAAAGGAATGGGTGCTGAATGCAAAGGATGCGGACATTCTGAAACCCTGGGACGCCAAAGGCTACAAGATGCCAGGTGGTGCCCCCTATCACCCTGCGGGCTTCATGACGTTTGTCGGGGCCAATGCGATGGTCAACGGCAAGACCCAAGGTGCCTTCCCTGCGGCCAAGGCGTTGCTGAGCGCCGTTTACGAAGGTTCGCTTGTGCCGTTTGATACCGCGCTGAAGATCGAGGCGCGTTGGTTCACCAATATCCTGCTGAACCCGTCCTCCTCTGCCATGATCCGGTCGCTGTTCCTGAACAAGGAAGCGCTGGAAAAAGGCGCGGTACGTCCCGAAGGCGTTGCCGACCAGCGCGTCAAGAAACTGGGCGTTCTGGGGGCTGGCATGATGGGTGCGGGCATCGCGCTTGTCTCCGTGCAAGCCGGGATCGAAGTCGTGTTGATCGACCAGACGCAGGAAGCCGCCGACAAGGGCAAAGCCTATTCCGCCGGCTTCTTTGACAAGGGCATCGCGCGCAAGAAATCCACCGAGGAAAAGAAAGCCGCCGCCCTGGATCTGATCACCGCAACCACCGATCTGGACGCGCTGAAAGGCTGTGACCTGATCATCGAAGCCGTCTTCGAAGACCCTGCCGTCAAGGCCGAGATGACCAAGAAGGTCGAAGCCGTGATCCCCGAGGATTGCATCTTTGCCTCCAACACCTCGACCCTGCCGATCACCGAACTGGCCAAAGCCTCCAGCCGGGCGGATCAGTTCATCGGCATCCACTTTTTCTCTCCCGTCGAAAAAATGGCGCTGGTCGAGATCATCAAGGGGGCCGAAACCGGTGACCGTGCGGTGGCCAAATCGCTCGACTATGTGCGTCAGATCCGCAAGACGCCGATCGTGGTCAACGACGCGCGGTTCTTCTATGCCAACCGCTGCATCATCCCCTATGCCAACGAAGGCGCGCGGATGATCACCGAAGGCACAGCGCCACAACTGGTCGATCACGCGGCACAGCTTTTGGGCTTCCCCGTGGGGCCGGTGCAGCTGACCGATGAGACCTCGATCGATCTGGGGGCCAAGATTGCCCGCGCGACCAAGGCGGCCATGGGCAATGCCTATCCTGCCAGCCAAGCGGATGATCTGATCTTCTGGATGGAAGATCTGGGTCGTCTGGGCCGCAAGGCGAACGCGGGCTTCTTTGACTATGACGAAAAGGGCAAGCGTCAGGGCTATTGGAAGGGGATGCACGACAAGTTCCCGCTGGCCGAGGAACAGCCAGACCTGCGCGATGTGCAGGACCGTCTGATGTTCGTGCAAGTGCTCGAAGCGGTACGTGCGCTGGAAGAAGGCGTGCTGGAAGATATCCGCGAAGGCGACGTGGGCGCGATCCTTGGCTGGGGCTTTGCGCCCTGGTCCGGCGGCCCGTTCAGCTGGCTCGACATCATCGGCACGCCCTATGCCGCGGAACGTTGTGACCAGCTGGAAGCGCAGTTCGGCGAGCGGTTCAAATGCCCTGACCTGCTGCGTGAAATGGCCGAGAAGAACCAGACCTTCTATGGTCGCTTCGGGCCGGACGCCAAGGCCGCTTAAAACTTAAACCGGTATTGACCCAAGCATGAATACTTTTGAAGCGGCCAGCATCCCCTGCTGGCCGTTTTCACCCTCGGGTGTCGAAACGGTACCCGAAACGCGCGATGTCCTCGGCGCAAAGCCCGGCTACCAGATCACGTGTCTGCGCAGTGTAATACCCTCGATAGTCCCGCTCGCGGTTCGATGTGTTTTTATGTGCGAGGATCAGGTCGAACCCCAGATGATCAAACAGCGGCGCGGCATCCTGGGCGAAATGTTCAACCCGAATGAACAGCTTGCACTGCTCTTGTTTCAGGCTGTCGCGCATATAATGGCCGTATGGTGCGGCTTGCAGGCTTGCCTGTACAAACGGCGTGTTTACAAAAGTGCCAAAGTCTACCCGCCCGGCCAATGCCACCGCCGGATGGTCAAATGTCTGCTCTCGCAACCAGTGGAAATAGCTGACAATCCGGTCCCAGGGGTTGCGCACCATGGTAAAGGCAAACATTCGCGCGATCTCATCCCGTGGCACCAAGCCCTCGATATCTGCCAATGTAGAATGTTTCCAAAGACGCCCCGCAGCGTTGGCACCGTCCAACCGTTTGCGGCGATTCACCGCCTTGGGCGTATCACCCATCATCATGTCGTCTTTCATGGCGCGGCTTTCCAATGCCAGCGCCAATGATGTTCCGCCGGTTTTTGGAATGTGAACAAAGATATAACCCCGACCCTTGCTGATGATCACATCACGTCCCCGGTCGGGCTGCGCGGGTCAATAAAGCCCAATGCGCGGGTGCGCTCCAAGTTCAGCAATGTGCACAAAATGCGTCAGTCTCCGAATGGCTATGCGGTTTCACTCTTTTCAAAAACCCTGCTCCCACGCAATACTTATGCCGATAATGTTCTAAACGGCAGGAAATACCATGGGTTGGATGACAAACGAAGATGGCTTGGACAAATGTCGCGCCAATTACGTCGCACTTACCCCCCTGTCGCATCTGCAACGCGCGGCAACGGTATTCCACGACGTGACCGCTGTTTCATATGGCGCGATGTCCCTGACTTACGCGCAGTATTATGCCCGGTGTAGCAGGCTGGCCTCGGGCTTGGTCAAACTTGGAGTGAGCCCCGGGCAGGTCGTGGCGACCCTGCTGCCGAACGTACCAGCGCAAGCCGAAGCGCACTTTGGCGTTCCGGCATGCGGCGCGGTGGTGAACACAATCAATACAAGGCTGGATGTGGATACCGTCGCCTATATCCTTGATCACGGCGAAGCCCGTGTTCTGTTGGCCGATACGCAATTCATCGAATTGGCAGAAGCGGCCTGTGCGCAGGCAGGAGAGCATGCGCCGATGATCATCGAGGTGCCCGACCCCAGTGCCGGCTACCCCGCGTCAGGCAGGCACCGCGAATACGAGGATCTGATCGCCGAAGCTGACCCTCAGTTTTCATGGGTGATGCCGCAGGACGAATGGGAAAGCCTCGCGCTGAATTACACCTCGGGCACCACCGGGCGGCCCAAGGGCGTGGTCTATCATCACCGTGGGGCCTATTTGATGACAATGGGCACAGTGATCAGCTGGCGCATGGTCATGCGCCCCGTATTCATGCAGATCGTGCCGCTTTTCCATTGCAACGGATGGAACCACACCTGGATGATGCCATTGTTGGGCGGGACACTGGTGTGCTGCCGCGATGTGACCGCCGCCGCGATCTACGATGCGATTGCGGACCTGGGTGTGACCCATTTCGGCGGGGCTCCTATCGTGCTGAACATGCTGGTCAACGCACAGCAAAACGAACGGCGTACCTTTGATCACACGGTCGAAGTATTTACCGCCGGTGCGCCCCCTGCCCCCGCCACCCTGTCCAAGATCGAAGCCTTGGGGTTCAACGTCACGCAGGTCTACGGGCTGACCGAGACCTACGGCCACGTCACCGAATGCCTGTGGGATCCCGCTTGGGACAACGCCCAAGGGGCCGAGCGCGCCGCGATCAAGGCCCGTCAGGGTGTGGCCATGCCAATGATGGAGGAGATCACCGTGCTGGATGACCAGATGGCGCAGGTCGCACGCGATGGTACGACACAAGGCGAAATCATGATCCGCGGCAATGCGGTGATGAAAGGGTATTTCAAAAACCCGTCCGCCACGCGCGAAGCCTTTGAAGGGGGGTACTTCCATTCAGGCGATTTGGCGGTGCAGCACCCGAATGGTCACATCCAGATCGCGGATCGCGCCAAAGACATCATCATCTCGGGCGGAGAAAACATTTCATCGGTAGAGGTCGAAGGCGTCTTGATGGGACACCCTGACGTTAATTTGGCCGCCGTCGTCGCCAAACCGGACGAAAAATGGGGCGAAGTGCCCTGCGCTTTCGTCGAACTCAAAGCTGGCGCTGTCGGTGACGAGGCTGCGATGATCGCCTTTGCACGCGAAACGTTGGCCGGTTTCAAGACACCAAAAAAGATTGTGTTTCAGGAGCTTCCAAAAACCTCGACCGGGAAGATCCAGAAATTTGAACTGCGCAAATCCGCGGCGGCGCTTTAAGCGAAGTGTCCCGCTTTACGCCCGCTCGCGCGCCATTCCAGCCAAGGGGTGCAAGTTGGGAAAGGCGCCGGTGCTTTCAAGCTATGTTCAGTCGTTTTTCGTACCGCCAGACATCGACCACCAACGGGCCCTCTCCGGTCTCGACCTCGTAAGGGATCGCCCCAGCCTGCGTCCATCCGCATTTTTCATAAAATGCGGCGGCACGCTCATTACCGACTGAACAGGCCAGCCACTTCAGCCCGTCGCCCAATGCTTGTTCCGCCGCGTGCATAAGCCTTGTCGCAATGCCGGTACCCTGATACGGGTGGTTCACATAGAACTGATATATCTCGTCTTGGTCGAGCATGAAAAATCCGACAATCTGATCATCCTGCCACGCCACATGCGTCTGTCCCAGATGTGCATCCATGCGCGCGGCAAACTCTGCCGGCGTACGTAGGTTGAGAAGCGCGCGCGGTACTATTTTCGCATGAGCCTGGTACCAGCCCTTATACCACATGTCAGCGAGAACCGCTGTATCGGCAACTTGAGCGGGTTTTATCTTCATATGCATATCTCCTCCAGAATTGTCACATGCTGGCCCAACTGCCCCCATTGCTCAACCCGTAACAGATGGTAGACTAGCGAAAACGATATGGCAGTATACTACAGGTTATGACGGCGCTCACAAAATATGCCCGGTTAGAAGCAACGGGCCTTTGGCGTGCTGGTCCAGATGAACAGCGGCGCGAGGTAATCGTATCCATCGGGGATGCGACCTTGGTGATATCAAACCTGAAAGATCAAGCACTGGCCCACTGGTCGCTGGCTGCGGTGGACCGCAAGAATCCCGGTTTGCGACCAGCTATCTACCACCCCGACGGGGACCCCTCCGAGACGCTGGAAATTCCGGATTCCGAAGCCGAGATGATCGCTGCGATCGAAACATTGCGCAAGGTGGTGGACCGTGGTCGCCCGCGTCCCGGCAGGCTTCGGCTCTATGGTGTCCTGGCGTCGTTTCTTGTTGTGGCAGCCCTGGCCATTTTTTGGCTGCCAGGTGCGGTGCAAGACCATACACTGCGTGTCGTACCAAAGGTAAAAACTGCTACCATCGGTGCGGCGCTGCTCAAGCAAATCGAACGTGTATCCGGTGTGGCCTGCACCCTTCCTCGCGGTCGCTTAGCCCTTGCCAAACTCGGCGCGCGCCTCTCAGCAGGACCGCTGGTCGTGCTGCCGGCGATGACACGACCCAGCCTGCTGTTACCGGGTGGCTTGATCGTATTGGACAAGTCCCTGTTTGAAAATTACGATTCACCCGACGTGGCCGGCGGCTTCATTCTGTCAGAGCTGGCCAACCGCGATGTCAGTGACCCGTTGGCCGATATGCTTTCCTCTATCGGATTGCGCGAAAACTTCCGGCTTTTGACGACGGGTGATGTCTCCGACGCGGCCCTCGAAAGCTATGCCGAACGACTGATGAGCCAGAAAGGCCACCCACCGCCGACAGACGCCTTGCTGTCCCGGTTTGCCGCGGAAAGGCTCCACAGTACACCATTCGCTCAGGCACGCGACAAAACTGACGCAACGGTTCGCGCATTGATTGAACGTGACCCGATGAACGGCCAGGAAACGGCACCGCTTCTGAACGACGCTGATTGGCTGAGATTGCAAGACATCTGCGTTGGATAGGCACCGCTGATGTTCGATGTCAGTCTTCGCGTTTTGATGCTCCCCATTCTTTTGGCACAAGGCTTTAGGGTACGGGCGCGTGCGCTGCGCCTTCCCGAAGCCGACGGCCCGCGGTTTGGCCAGGTTGGCGATGGCCCGCCGCTTTCGATCCTCATCCTGGGCGATTCATCGGCGGCAGGGGTCGGTGTCGGTCAACAGTCACAAGCGCTGTCAGGTCAGCTTATCCGGTTGCTTGCCAGCCAATTCACGATTGACTGGCGGTTGGTGGCACGAACCGGCGCAACCACGCGCAGCACGCTGGATACGCTGAACGGCCTGGACCCCGCGCCGTTCGACATCATCGTCACCGCGCTTGGCGTCAACGACGTGACACATGCCGTTCCAAGGTCTCTCTGGCTGCGGCAGCAACAAAGGTTGATCGAAAGGCTCGATACATTGTTTGCGCCGCGACTGATTTATCTTTCCGGCGTTCCCCCATTGGGAGACTTTCCCATTCTACCGCAGCCCCTGCGGTGGTCGCTTGGCCGCGAGGCTCACCGCTTTAACGCGGCGCTGGCGCGGCTGGCACATCCGGATCCCCATGTCCGCCATGTCCCCTTCAGCGTCGCGCTTGACCACACCCAACTGGCGGAAGACGGGTATCACCCTGGTCCCGAAATCTATGCGCTATGGGGAAACGAAATAGCCAGCCGGATTATCTCCGACTGGCCAGACGTAGATGCAGATGCGCGCGGCTTAGCGGATATAGGCGTCGCTAAAGCCGACCCGCCGCAGCGAACTCACCGCTGACGGGGCCGAAGCCTTCCCAAACGGTCCTGCCTGAACGGTCAGCAGGGTCTTGCCGCCACGGGTCGTTTTGCCGATACGTGCGCCCATCCCCATATTTGCAATCTGCCGTGCGGTCTTTTGCGCGTTGGAGCTGTGACTGTACACACCGACCTGCACATAGCTATTCCCTGTTGCTTCAATCCGGCGAGCGGAGGCGCCGGCGACAGGTTTGGCCGCAGATCTGCTGGACACGACCGGCTTGTGGCCGACCCTTGCGGTATGCGAGTTACGTACAATCCGCTTGACCAGCTGGCCGTCACGCGTCGCAAATGTAACCTCGCCCAGTTCGCGGCGCTGCTGTTCGATCGACGTATAAGGGTAAACAAGCGGTATTTGCGCCGTCATGTCTCTGCCTGTGGCTTGATTGATCAACCGACGCGGGACCGAATTCGTCCAGATCAGAAGCATACGGGCACGTCCTTCCAGGTTCTGCTCGGCCCGATTGGGGTTCAGACGGCCATCGGTCCAGACCTGCTTGTACCCGTGGGGAACAGCGACATTGGCCGAGGTGTTCAACCGGTTCCGCGCTACGTGTTTGGGCACGATACGGGTCGTGGCCGTTATACCTGCAACACTGCGGTCATAGGGGACAGTGGTCACCACACCTGCATGCTGACGCTGTGTCCCGGGTACCGTCGCCACGCGTCCGGCCTGGGGTGCGACCATGATGGGTGCGGGCTGCGATGCCACAATAGGTGCAGACTGCGGACCACAACGCACCGCCAAGCCTCGGCGGTTCGAACCGGAGTAACGCTGGCTCAGGGCCGAGCGGCCTGGGCACGCTCCCCCCGCTTGCACGGCTGACGCCGGCACCCTGACAGATGGTACGACAACGGGGGCCGGTGCCTTGGCAACCACAACCGGACGCGGCGCGGTTTGACGTACAACCTTCGGCGCTGCCTTGCGCACTACTGCCGGTGCGCTACGCCGCACTGGCACGGGGCGCGGAGTGACTTGCGCTGTCGCAACACGCGCTGCGGGTTGCGCGACACTGCCGTTGTCGGGCGTGATCTGGATCGCTGTGTCGGTGTTCGTCGACGGGTTCGCCGCGGCGGTTCCAACGTTCGACGGCTTGAAACCACACACCCCCTGACGCTTGCGCGACACTCTTGGCACCCATGTGACGTTCCCGTCTATGCCGGCGCGAATGAAAACACAGCCCTTGCTGTCTACATACTGCTTGCCCTTATAGGACATTGGTGGAAATTCGGCGGGCTGATCGCGAAACGATTGCGCCTGCAACATCCCGCCGCTGAACGCCCCCAACACGACAGCCATCGCCATAATTTTAGTTATCTTCATCTGCGCCCCCACATGATCTAGTAGGTGAACCATGCGCCATCACTGGATCAGAGTAAAGAGTCGCTTACCGATGCGCACCAATTTACAGGCATTATTTGGTGCCGAACATCCTGTCGCCGGCGTCACCGAGGCCCGGCACGATATACCCGGCTTCATTCAGCTTTTCGTCCACCGCCGCAGTCACAATCGGAACGTCAGGATGCGCCTGCTTCATGCGTGCGATCCCCTCCGGGGCGGCAAGCAGGCACAAAAAGCGGATATTCGTCGCCCCGGCTTCCTTCAGCATATCAATCGCCGCCACCGATGAATTCCCGGTCGCCAACATGGGATCAACCGCAATCACCAACCGGTCGTCCATTCCTTCGGGCACCTTGAAATAGTACTTTACCGGCTCCAGCGTTTTCTCATCACGGTAAAGTCCGACAAAACCAACCCGCGCCGAAGGGATCAACTCCAGCACACCGTCCAACAGCCCATTGCCCGCCCGCAGGATCGAAATCAGCGCCAGCTTTTTGCCATCCAGCGTCGGTGCATCCATCGGCTGCATCGGCGTATCGATCCGCTTGGTCGTCATCGGCAGGCCGCGTGTCACCTCATAGGCCAACAACTGACTGATTTCACGCAACAACTGTCGAAACACTGCCGTCGGTGTCTCTTTGTCGCGCATGATCGTCAGCTTGTGCTGAACCAACGGGTGGTTGACAACTGTCAGATGCTGATCGGACTGGGACATTACGGGCATTCTCCATATTACATGTTGAACTCTTGCCCCGAAAAGCCTCGCTTCGCAACCTTCCCCAAGTTCGCGTTGCTTCATTTTGCCAAATAAACTCCGGGGGGGTCGCGGCATGCCGCGATGGGGGCTGGCCCCCTGCCCGCTAACGACGGACCGGCACGCCTAGATGGCCAGCAATCAGCCCCGCCACGTCACGAAACCCAATCTGCCCCACGCTGCCTCTGCCCCGCCCCGACATCAGTACAGGCGCGCGCTCACGCGTGTGATCCGTGCCTACCCAGGTGGGATCGTTCCCGTGATCCGCTGTCAGGACAAGCAGGTCGTCGGCACGCAGCTTGCCGATCACCTTCCCGATCTCCATGTCAAACCACTCCAGCGCCCGCGCATATCCCGCGACATCACGCCGATGCCCATACACGCTATCGAATTCTACGAAATTCGCAAATGTCAGACTGCCGTCTTCGGTGGTTTCGACAAGATCATTCAGGTGGATCATCAATTCCGCATCCGTCCCCTTTCGCACCTCGTCGAACCCTGCCATTGAAAAGATGTCGCCAATCTTACCCACCGCATAGGTACGCCGTCCCGCATCCTGTACCCAGTTGCTCAGAACCGGTCCAGGCGGCGTAATGGCAAAGTCACGCCGGTTCGGCGTACGAACGAACCCCGCTTCGGCGCTCCCGCTGAAAGGACGCGCAATCACCCGGCCCACTTTCATCTCGTGAACAACCGGGGCGACCCGGGCGCACAGATCCAAAAGCCTGGCCAACCCAAAGCTTTGCTCGTGAGCTGCAATCTGCAACACGCTGTCCGCCGACGTGTAGCAAATCGGCAATCCGCTCGCGATGTGCTGGGCACCCAGTTCCTCGATAATCGCGGTGCCCGGCGCGTGACAATTTCCTAAAATACCCGTGGTTCCGGCCAATGAGGCGAGCTGGTTCACCAGGTCGTCGGAAAATGAATTCGTAACGTCATCAAAGTAATGCCATGCCCAGGGCACAGGCAAACCGGCGAGTTCCCAATGCCCCGATGGCGTATCCTTGCCGCGCGAAATCTCCGTGGCCGCCCCCCAGGCACCGGTCACCGGTCGATCCCATCCATGGATACGCACGCCACTTGCAAGTTCCACAGCTCGTCCCAGGCCCATTGCCATCATGTGCGGCACGTTTAAATGCCCATAACGGCCTTCGTCAGCTCGGCCTTCGGTACAGGCCTGAGCGATGTGCCCAATCGTATTCGACCCGCTATCGGGCACGGTACCGTTGAAAAAACCATGCGCATCAGGCGCGCCGCCAATGCCGACCGAATCCATGACAACGAGAAATGCGCGTGCCATCAGCCGACGCGCTCCACGATCAAATCAGGTGGCGTAACGGGCTCGGGCGAAATCGTGATCGCCGCACGGATTGCTTGTGCCGCCTTTTCAGCGTCAGCATTGCGCACGGCGTGCACCACCGCCAACGGGGCGCGCCGCGACACATGAGCCCCCAATCGCACCACGTCTGATATACCGACTGCGGTGTTGATCTGGTCGCCTTCGATCACGCGCCCGCCACCCAACGCGACCACGGCAAGCCCCAACGCCTCCCCGTCAATGGCGGTCACATATCCGTTTGCCGACGACCGCACCTCCCCGATGATCGTCGCCTCGGGCAAGAACCGGCTCCAGTTCTCGACAAATTGCGGGGGTCCGCCCATCTCGGCAACCATATGGCCGAACTTTTCGGCCGCGCGCCCGGACCGGATCGCACCGACAATGGCATCGGCACCCGTCTGGACATCTCCGGCCAGTCCCGCGTTGGCCAGCAACACCCCTCCCAAGGCGGCACAAACCGAAACCACCGGGCCACTTACCTGTCCCGTCAACACCCGCATCACCTCGGCGATCTCCAGCCCGTTTCCCAAACTCGGAACCAAAGGCTGGCTCATATCGCTGATGATTGCAGTGGTTCGGCAACCGCTGGCGTTCGCCGTCTTGGTCAGCGCGGTCGCCAAGGCCCGCGCCTGGCCAAGGTCCTTCATGAAGGCCCCGCTCCCCACCTTGACATCCAAAACCAACCCATCAAGGCCCGCCGCCAGCTTTTTCGACAGTATCGACGCCGTAATCAGATCAAGACTGTCCACAGTAGAAGACACATCCCGCACCGCGTAAAGCCGCTTGTCCGCCGGTGCAATGTCATCTGTCGCACCGACTATGGCACAGCCCACTTGCATGACAATCTGGCGAAACTTCGCTTCATCGACCTGAGAGTTCACCCCAGGGATCGCCTCGATCTTGTCCAGGGTGCCGCCGGTATGCCCCAAACCACGTCCCGAAATCATCGGTACATAGGCACCGCATGCCGCCAGTGCGGGGGCCAGAACAAGACTGACGCAATCGCCCACCCCACCGGTCGAATGCTTGTCCAGCACAGGACCGTCCAGGTTCCACGAAAATACACGGCCACTGTCACGCATCGCCAAGGTCAGCGCGACACGCCCCACATCGCTCAGCCCAACCTGACACACCCCCATGGCAAAGGCACCGGCCTGCGCATCACTGACCCGACCATCGGCCAACGCTGTCGCGAACCAGACAAGTTCCTCGCGGGTGGGTGACTGCCGATGCCGCAATTTTGCAAGAATGACGCGGGCACTCACTGCTCAATGCTCCAGATGTGCGCGGCCAAACGCCCCGGGCAACAGCTCCAAAAGCGTCATCGTCTCCTCGCCTCCTGCCGTTGTACCCATCGTAACCCTTGCGCCTGCCTTGCCAAACTCCGCCAGTTTCTGACGACACCCGCCACAGGGCGTCACCGGCAAAGGGTTACCTGAAATCACGTAAACCTCGACGAATTCGGTTTCGCCCGCGGCAACCATCGCAGCGATGGCCCCGGCTTCGGCGCAGGTTCCTTCGGGATAAGCGACGTTTTCGACATTGCAGCCGACGTATATCCTGCCGGACACACCACGCAGCGCGGCTCCGACCTTGAAATCCGAATATGGCGCATAGGCGTTCGCCCGCACAGTAATGGCATTCTTACGTAGATCGTCTGTCATGCTTCCCCCGTTTGTAAAAACTATAAAAACCTTTACCCGAAGTTGCGATGCCAAAAGCGATAAAATTCCCAGCTTCATTTTGCCAATAGAACTCCGGGGGAATCGTGGCTTGCCACGATGGGGGCTGGCCCCCTCAACGCACGCAAGGAAGCGCCTGTGTCAAATGCCCGGTTGGCGCACTCTGAAAAATAGTTTAACGCTAAACCATTCTTTTCAAGGAACCACCTGCCATGACCGACGCGCCCAACCTGCGCCAAGCTGCGCTCGATTATCACGCCCTACCGAAACCTGGAAAACTGGAGGTACGCGCGACCAAGCCTCTGGCAAACGGGCGCGATCTTGCGCGCGCCTATTCACCAGGCGTCGCCGAAGCCTGCCTCGAGATCAAAGCCGACCCGTCAACGGCCGCTTTGTACACCACTCGTGCAAATCTTGTCGGTGTGGTCACAAACGGTACTGCGGTTTTGGGTCTGGGCAATATCGGGGCCTTGGCGTCGAAACCGGTGATGGAGGGCAAGGCTGTCCTGTTCAAAAAATTCGCAAACATCGATTGCTTCGATATCGAACTTGCCGAACCCGACCCTGAAAAGCTGGCTGACCTAGTCTGTGCACTTGAACCCACCTTCGGGGCCATCAACCTTGAAGACATCAAAGCTCCCGATTGTTTTACCGTCGAACGGATCTGCCGCGAACGCATGAATATACCCGTGTTTCACGATGACCAGCACGGCACGGCGATCGTGGTCGGGGCGGCGGTCAAAAACGCGCTTTTCGTTGCCAACAAGAAATTCGAGGATATCAAGATCGTGTCCACCGGCGGCGGGGCGGCCGGCATCGCTTGCCTGAACATGCTGCTGAAACTCGGGGTGAAACGTGAAAATGTCTGGCTCTGCGATATCCATGGCTTGGTCTATGAAGGTCGAGAGGTCGACATGAACCCGATCAAATCCGAATATGCCCAGAAATCCGACCTGCGCGACCTGGATGATGTGATCGATGATGCCGATCTTTTTCTCGGGCTGTCCGGTCCCGGCGTCCTTAGCCCGAAGATGGTTCAGAAAATGGCCACTCGCCCGATCATATTCGCACTTGCCAACCCCACGCCTGAAATCATGCCAGACCTGGCCCGCGCGGTTGCACCAGACGCGATAATCGCAACCGGGCGCTCTGATTTTCCCAATCAGGTCAATAACGTGCTGTGTTTTCCGTTCATCTTTCGCGGTGCGCTTGACGTTGGTGCGACCACGATCAACGATGAAATGAAGATCGCCTGCATCGACGGGATTGCCGCCCTCGCCCGCGCGACCACCTCGGCCGAAGCAGCCGCAGCCTATCAAGGTGAACAGCTGACCTTTGGTGCCGACTATCTTATCCCAAAGCCCTTTGACCCGCGTTTGATCGGGGTCGTGTCCACTGCGGTTGCCAGGGCCGCCATGGAGACAGGCGTCGCTACCCGCCCGATCGAAGATCTTGCCGCCTATCGCCACAAGCTGGACAGTTCGGTTTTCAAATCCTCGATGCTCATGCGCCCGGTCTTCGAAGCCGCGCGCGCCGCACCGCGCCGTATCGTATTTGCCGAAGGCGAAGACGAACGCGTCCTGCGGGCCGCTCAGGCGATGGTCGAAGAAACCAGCGAACGTCCGATCCTGATCGGTCGACCCGAGGTGATTGAGCGCCGCATCGAAAAAGCGGGACTCACGATCCGGCTTGGCGAAACCGTCGATCTGGTGAACCCCGAAAACGACCCACGTTATCGCGACTATTGGGAGACGTATCACCAGCTCATGGCGCGCCGCGGCGTGTCGCCCGATATCGCCCGTGCGATCATGCGCACCAATACCACCGCTATCGGTGCCGTGATGGTGCACCGCGAAGAAGCCGACAGCCTGATTTGCGGCACCTTCGGCGAATTCCGGTGGCATATGAACTATGTGGAACAGGTACTGGGTCGTGATGGCCGTCGCCCGCACGGTGCATTGTCATTGATGATTCTCGAAGACGGTCCGCTTTTCATTGCCGATACCCAGGTACATTTGCATCCAACCCCCGAGCAGATCGCTGAAATTGCCATCGGTGCCGCCCGCCATGTGCGTCGCTTCGGCATTGAACCGAAAATTGCGCTGTGTTCCCAAAGCCAGTTCGGCAACCAGGGCGAAGGGACCGGAAAGCGCATGCGTGCCGCGCTCAAGATTCTGGACGAGGGGAACCATGATTTCTGCTACGAGGGCGAAATGAACATTGATGCGGCATTGGATCCGGAACTGCGCAGTCGTCTGCTTCCCTCCAACCGGATGGAAGGTGCCGCTAACGTGCTGATTTTTGCCCACGCCGATGCGGCATCAGGGGTGCGCAACATTCTGAAGATGAAAGGCGCAGGGCTGGAGGTCGGGCCGATTCTGATGGGAATGGGCAATCGAGCCCACATCGTGTCACCTTCGATAACCGCGCGCGGGTTGTTAAACGTCGGTGCCATTGCAGGCACCCCAGTGGCACATTACGGCTGAACCCTGCCGGAAGGTCGATGCACGGATAAACGCCGCCATTCCCGTGGCGGCGTCTCTCATTGATCAGACCGGGTCACTTGGCTGATTTACCGCCTTTCGCAGCGAATATCGGCTTGATGTCCGCCAAAACGCTTGGCACCGGCTTGGCTGGCCGCGCATCCGCTTTGGCCTTCTTCTTCTTGTTCGCGATCTTATCACCCATTGTCTTCATCCTTTGATCAAAGACTGAGAGGCCGCCGTCTGCCGCCTCTGCCCCAACCATGGCGCACGGTTTGGAAACTTCTGACAGGAAATCGACATTGCTGCACGTTTTCGACAATGACGAAGATCAAGTTTTTGCCAGCGGTGTGAAAATCACCCGCGAATAGATCCGACATGGCGCTAGCTCGGCGGCAAGATACGACACAGCTTTGCGTAACATCCTTGCCCTTCCCCACTTCGGTGACATACCACATTCCCATACGATCACGGGAGGGAGCATAAAATGGGCTATCACGAGACTTACAAAAGCTGGCAAGACGACCCCGAAGCCTATTGGCTGGAACAGGCGAAAGCCATCGACTGGGACGTGCCCCCAACCAGAGCGTTGTACGACAAAGGCGATGATCTGTACGAATGGTTTGCCGAGGCGAAGGTGAACGGTTGTTACAACGCCGTGGATCGGCATGTCGCCAGCGGGCGCGCCGATCAAGTCGCAATTATTCACGACAGCCCGATTACCGGCACCAAAACCAAGGTCACCTATGCCGAATTGCAAACCCGAGTTGCCGCAGCAGCAGGGGTTTTGCGCGCCAATGGAATCGGCAAGGGCGACCGCGTGATCATCTATATGCCGATGGTTCCCGAAGCTGTCGAAGCGATGTTGGCCTGTGCGCGCATCGGTGCCGTGCATTCGGTGGTGTTCGGTGGCTTCGCTGCAAACGAACTTGCCGTCCGTATCGATGACTGCACCCCAAAGGCAATCATCGCCGCCTCTTGCGGGCTCGAGCCGAACCGGATTGTCGCATATAAACCCCTTCTCGACAGCGCCATCGACCAGTCGCGGCACAAGCCCGACTTCTGCCTGATCTTGCAGCGCGAACAATCTCCATGCGACATGATAGAGGGGCGCGATCTAGATTGGCACGACGCGCAGGTCGGGGTCGCTCCTGCCGATTGTGTCCCCGTCCAAGGCAATCACCCGGCCTATATCCTGTACACCTCTGGTACCACAGGTGCCCCAAAGGGTGTCATCCGCCAAACGGCCGGGCACCTGGTTGCCTTGAACTGGACGATGAAAAACATCTATGACGTCGATCCGGGTGATGTCTTTTGGGCCGCGTCAGATGTGGGCTGGGTCGTCGGGCACAGCTATATCTGCTATGGCCCCTTGATCCACGGCAATACGACCGTGGTATTCGAGGGCAAACCCGTCGGAACCCCTGATGCCGGCACCTTCTGGCGTATCATATCCGAACATAACGTCCGCAGTTTCTTTACCGCCCCCACCGCGATCCGCGCCGTCAAACGCGAAGACCCCAAGGGCGAGGAGATCGCCAAATACGACATCTCGTGCTTGCGCGCTTTGTATCTTGCAGGTGAACGTGCCGATCCCGACACGGTGGTTTGGGCCCAGAACAAGCTGGGCAAGCCAGTGTATGATCATTGGTGGCAAACCGAGACCGGCTATACAATTGCCGGCAATCCCGCCGGGCTGGAGGCGATGCCGGTCAAGCTTGGGTCTCCCACAGTGCCGATGCCGGGCTATGACGTGCAGATCCTGGACGAAGCAGGCCACCGCCAGCCGACCGGTACCCTGGGATCGATCGCGATCAAATTACCGCTGCCCCCCGGTACCTTGCCGACCCTATGGAACGCCGAAGACCGGTTTCGCAAAAGCTACCTTACCACTTTCCCCGGTTACTACGAAACCGGCGATGCGGGAATGATCGACGAAGACGGATATCTCTATATCATGGCGCGGACCGATGACGTGATAAATGTCGCGGGCCACCGTCTGTCAACCGGCGCAATGGAGGAGGTTCTGGCCAACCATCCCGACGTCGCGGAATGTGCGGTGATCGGGGTCAGCGACGCTCTCAAGGGGCAAGTGCCTTTGGGTCTGGTCTGTCTTTCCAAAGGTGTTAACCGGCCTCACGCCGAAATAGTTGCCGAATGCGCCAAAATGGTACGCGATCAGATCGGCCCGGTGGCCGCCTATAAGCTGACCCTCGTCGTGGATCGTCTGCCCAAGACCCGGTCAGGCAAGATTCTTCGGGCAACGATCGTCAAGCTGGCCGATAGCGAGCCGTTCAAGCTGCCTGCTACCATCGATGACCCTGACGTGCTGGATGAAATCAAACAGTCGCTTCAAACCGTCGGGTACGCAGCAGAGACATGATCGGGGTGGCAGACGTAAAAAGGCGGCCATCGCGGCCGCCTTTTTCAGTAAGTCCAATGCTTAGCGATGCTTGGCTGCGAACGTGTCTACCTGACGTTCAGCCTCATCTTTGGCGACGCCATAGCGGGTCTGGATCTTGCCCACCAACTGATCACGCTCGCCAGCGGCTTCAGTGACATCATCGTCGGTCAGATCGCCCCATTCCTCCTTGACCTTACCGCTCATCTGTTTCCAGTTACCTTTAATTGTATCCCAATTCATAGCATAACTCCTTTTATCATTAAGCCAGTGAAAAAACCTCTCTGAGGCTTTCTACGCTTCGTATAATCAAACGTGGCAAGCGGTATTTGGTTCCACCACGCCAAGGGATTCAGTTGAATTGCTCACTGATAAGACGCTCTTCCAACCCATGCCCGGGATCGAACAGAATTCGGTGTTCGATCAAAGGGTCCGAGGTGATTTCAACCGACACGACATTTCGATAAGAGTTACCATCGGCATCCGCCATGACGGGGCGCTTGTCAGGCTCGAGCACGTCAAATCGTACCGTCGCGGTCTTGGGCAAAAGCGCGCCGCGCCAACGTCTGGGCCTGAATGCGGCCATGGCGGTCAGCGCCAGCACATCCGCGCCAATAGGCAGGATCGGCCCGTGCGCCGAATAGTTATATGCAGTTGATCCCGCTGGCGTGGCCACCAAGGCCCCGTCGCACACCAGTTCCTCCATCCGGACGCGGCCATCGACACTGATCCTGAGCTTGGCAGCCTGCGGCCCTTCACGTAGTAATGCAACCTCGTTCAGGGCCAAAGCCTTGGACGTGTTCCCAGTCGCGTGGGTGGCCACCATGACCAACGGATTGATGACCGCTTCTTCTGCTGCATCCAGACGTTCAACCAGATCGTCTTCGGCATATTCGTTCATCAAAAAGCCGATGGTACCCCTGTTCATGCCATAGACCGGCACTCCCAGCGCCTGGGTCTCGTGCAAGGTCTGCAACATGAACCCATCGCCCCCCAATGCGACGATCACTTTTGCCCGGGCGGTATCTACGTTGCCATAACGTGCCGCTAGAGCTGTCAGTGCCTCCTGAGCAACTTCCGAGCGGCTGGCTGTAAAAGCGATCTTCATAGGTAACTATTTCCAATGAGGGATATTCTTGCCCAAAGGAACCACATTCTGCGGATGGCTACCAGCTTTGACGTATATAAAGCCGGTTGTGGCGCAATCGACCTTCACCCCCGTCGAGGATTCAGCTAGATAGCCCCAACCCTGGCCTCACTTCAAAGGAAAACGCGCATGTCCGGATTTTTCACAACCCCCCTGTCCGAAGCAGATCCCGAAATCTTCGGCTCCATCACGGATGAACTGGGCCGTCAGCGAAATGAAATTGAATTGATCGCTTCCGAAAACATCGTGTCGGCTGCGGTGATGGCTGCGCAGGGTTCGGTTCTAACCAACAAATACGCCGAAGGGTATCCCGGGCGTCGTTACTATGGTGGCTGTGAATTTGTCGACGTTGCTGAAAACCTCGCCATCGAACGCGCGTGCAAATTGTTCGACTGTAGCTTTGCCAATGTGCAGCCGAACTCGGGCTCGCAGGCCAACCAGGGGGTATTCATGGCCCTGCTACAACCCGGCGACACGATCTTGGGCATGAGCCTCGACGCCGGCGGCCACCTGACCCATGGTGCGGCCCCGAACCAGTCCGGCAAGTGGTTCAACGCGATCCAGTACGGCGTACGCAAACAAGACAACCTGCTGGATTATGATCAAGTCGAAGAACTGGCCAAAGAGCATAAGCCCAAGATGATCATCGCCGGGGGCTCCGCGATTCCGCGCCAGATTGATTTCAAGCGCATGCGCGAGATCGCAGACATGGTGGGCGCGTACGTGCATGTCGACATGGCGCATTTTGCTGGCCTCGTGGCGGCGGGCGAACACCCCTCGCCCTTCCCGCACGCCCATGTGGCCACCACAACGACGCATAAAACCCTGCGCGGCCCCCGCGGCGGGATGATCCTGACCAATGACGAAGCTCTGGCGAAAAAGTTCAACTCCGCGATCTTCCCCGGTATCCAGGGCGGCCCATTGATGCATGTGATCGCCGCCAAGGCCGTGGCCTTTGGCGAGGCCCTGCGTCCCGAATTCAAGACCTACATCAAACAGGTCATCGCCAATGCGCAGGCCCTGTCCGACCAATTGATCAAAGGCGGGCTCGATACAGTCACCCATGGGACCGACACCCATGTGGTGCTGGTCGACCTGCGGCCCAAAGGCGTCACTGGTAATATCGTCGACAAGGCTTTGGGCCGTGCCCATATCACCTGCAACAAAAACGGCGTGCCGTTCGACCCCGAAAAGCCAACCGTCACTTCCGGCATCCGCCTCGGTTCTCCTGCGGGTACCACGCGCGGGTTCGGAGAGGCCGAATTCCGCCAGATTGCCGACTGGATCATCGAAGTCGTCGATGGGCTGGCCGCCAACGGCGCGGAAGGCAATGCCGATATCGAAGCAAAGGTTAAAACCGAAGTCGAAGCCCTGTGCGCGCGGTTCCCGATCTACCCGAACCTGTAAAGTCAAAGATTGCCCCCCTTCCAAATGGACAAAAATCCCGGGGGGGCCCAAAGGGCGGGGGCAGCGCCCCCCTCTTTTCTCAGACCGATGAAACGGCTCTGGCAAGCTTTCGTTTGCCCCCTAGACGTTTTTCCTGGTCTGCATCTTCTGGGTCATCTTCAGCACCATACGTCGAGGCAGCAGCGGGATCACCCAATTGACCGCAAAACTCAGCTTTCGCTCATTTACCGCAACCAGGTCGCCGGCAAGCATCGCATCATAGCCATATTGCGCCACACTCCGCGCCGTGGCACCGTTCTTGGCCAGCGGCGTGTCTTCCAGGTTGCTGCGCTTGGCAAATTCGGTTTCGACATAACCGGGTGTGAGTACGGTGCAGGTGACACCCTTGCCGCGAAGCTCTTGATCAATCGCCTGACTGAACGAATTCACGAACGCCTTGGTAGCGAAATAGACAGCCTGCAATGCACCGGGCATGAAGCCGGCGGTCGATCCGACGTTCAGGATACGCCCGTGGCCCGCGGCGGCCATATCGTTCGCAAATCGATGTGTCAGCGTGACAAGCGCCTTGATATTCAGGTCAATCATCTCCAGCTCGTCGGCCAGAGGGCGCTCGATATGACGGCCCGCACCACCGAAACCCGCATTGTTGATCAGGATATCTACCCTCAGCCCGGCTGCTTTCACACGATCATACAGCTTTTCCGCTGCTCCGGGGTGGGCAAGGTCACAAGCCATCACATGAGCTGTGATACCTTCTTTCGCCTCAAGCTCGTTTTTCAGTTCAATCAAGCTGTCTTCGCGGCGGGCCACGAGAATAACGTCGCCCTTCATTTTCGCATGTATCCGTGCAAATTCCTTGCCGATGCCTGATGAAGCACCCGTAATCAAAGCTGTACCTGTCAATTCTGCACTCTTTTCCTGGTTGTTATCATTATGTGACATCTAGCCGCTTTACCGTGAAAGTCTAAGATCACTTGCCCTTGGCATCGGTTACATGATCCAGTGGCACGAACCAAAGCCTGCACACGGAGCTACCCATGGATATAAGACCCGCTGACGCCCGCCCGTCCGAGATCGGATCACCCGAGTATTTTACCGGGTCGGTTCGGCTAGAGCCAGTCGTGTCCGCTCCTGATCCCGCGCGCGTTCGTGCAGCGACGGTCACGTTTGAACCGGGCGCGCGCACGGCTTGGCACACCCACCCGCTCGGACAGACGCTCCTGATCCTGTCGGGTGCCGGTCTGGCCCAAACCGAAGGCGGGCCTGTACAAAAGCTACGGCCCGGAGACACGGTCTGGTTTGCGCCCGGTGAAAAACACTGGCACGGGGCCGCGAGCGACTGCGCCATGAGCCACCTTGCGATACAAGAGGCGCTGGATGGCAAGGCAGTCAATTGGCTGGAGCATGTCACCGAAGCGCAGTACAGCGCCTAAACATACCCCTGCCACCACAGGAACACGATAAAAGCCACGACGATGACCAGAATGTTAAAGGCTATTGTACCGGCGACGCCCAACAGACGGTCTACCCGTCGCTTGCCCACATCGATTTCATTCAAATGCGTTATCACCTTAACGAATGCGTCATGAACCGGCGCGACTTCGATCTGACGTGCCAGTTTCGGGTTGCTGGCCATAAACTCTGCCTGCGCGAGAATAGCGCCCTGCTTGCGTATCCGAGAAGGCAATCGACGCCCTGCTCTTCGCAGAGCCTGGGCCAGGTCGCGGCCTCTGACCCCAAGTTTGGCGTATAGCGCCCGCTCCACGGTTTCTATCTTGGTGGTGATGTCACTTTGATCTAACATACCAGCACTGTAATCGTTCTGGCATGTCTCAAGCAATGTCTCTAAACCTTTCACCATGTTAAATTATTCCGAATTCGGCACCGCTACCGACACTCCTGCCCTGCTCATCGCTCACGGCCTTTTCGGGTCCGAGCGCAACTGGAACGTTATCGCCAAACGCCTTGCCGACCAGCGCCGTGTCGTCACCGTGGACATGCGCAATCACGGCGACAGCCCCCGTGCGGACACGCAAACCTATCAAGACATGGCTGGTGATCTGGCTGAAGTCATCGAACACCTGGGTGCCCCTATGGATGTGTGCGGTCACTCAATGGGGGGCAAGGCATCGATGATGCTCGCCCTGAAACACTCTGATTTAGTGCGCCGGCTGATCATAGCAGACATTGCCCCCGTGCCGTATAACCATAGTCAGCAAGAATTCATCGACGCCATGCGCAGCGTTGATCTGTCCCTGCTCACACGGCGTTCAGATGCACAGGATCAACTGGCTGCGGCTGGGGTTGAACCAGCCTTGCAAAGCTTTTTTACGCAGTCGCTGGACGTAGCTGCGAAATCGTGGAAGCTGAACCTTGACGTACTTGAGGCTGCGATGCCTGATATCGTCGGCTGGCCCGAAGCGGTCACAGGTTCGTTCAATGGTCCTGCTTTTTTTCTGTCTGGCGCGACGTCGCATTATGTTCTGTCTGATTACCGCCCAACGATCAAACGGCTGTTCCCAAAGGCTTACTTCGCGAAGATTCCCAAAGCGGGACACTGGCTCCACGCGGAAAACCCCCGTGCCTTCGAAGCAGCGGTTCGGGCATTTTTGAACTCGGATTGACATGCCTTGGCGGAGGGCCGTCCGCAAACATGTGAATGCATATCCAAACTTGGCCCCTGTTCACATCAGCGACTGCCGAAAAGCTGACACGATAAGCCGACATCCCCCCTTGCACCTCGCACTCCAAGGCCTATAACGCGGAGAATTTGCAAATTTCCGGGGGCCTGAACATGCCAAAAAGAACCGATATCAAATCGATCATGATCATTGGTGCGGGGCCTATCGTTATCGGCCAGGCTTGCGAATTTGATTATTCAGGCGCGCAGGCCTGCAAAGCGCTCAAGGAAGAAGGCTACCGCGTCATCCTGGTCAACTCCAACCCGGCGACGATCATGACCGACCCCGGCCTTGCGGACGCTACCTATATCGAACCGATCACACCCGAGATCGTGGCGAAGATCATCGAAAAGGAACGCCCCGACGCGTTGCTTCCCACCATGGGCGGCCAGACCGGCTTGAACACCTCGCTCGCGCTCGAGGAAATGGGTGTACTGGAAAAATTCGGCGTTGAGATGATCGGTGCCAAGCGCGAAGCCATCGAGATGGCCGAGGACCGCAAGCTGTTCCGCGAAGCGATGGATCGGTTGGGCATCGAAAATCCCAAGGCGACCATTGTGACTGCACCCAAAAACGCAGCCGGTAAGAAAGACCTTGCTGCGGGCGTTGCGATTGCATTGGAGGCACTGGAATATGTCGGTCTGCCCGCCATTATCCGCCCGGCCTTCACGATGGGTGGAACCGGCGGTGGCGTTGCGTATAACCGTGATGATTACGAATTTTTCTGCCGTTCGGGAATGGATGCGTCGCCCATGGGGCAAATCCTGATCGACGAATCTTTGCTCGGGTGGAAAGAGTTCGAAATGGAGGTGGTTCGCGACACCGCCGATAATGCGATCATCGTATGCTCAATTGAAAATGTTGATCCGATGGGGGTCCACACCGGCGATTCAATCACCGTGGCACCCGCGCTGACGCTGACCGACAAAGAATATCAGATCATGCGCAATCACTCTATCGCCGTACTGCGTGAAATCGGCGTGGAAACCGGTGGATCGAACGTCCAATGGGCGGTGAACCCTGCCGATGGCCGTATGGTCGTGATCGAAATGAACCCGCGTGTTTCGCGGTCTTCAGCGCTGGCATCAAAAGCGACAGGCTTTCCGATCGCCAAGATCGCGGCCAAGCTGGCTGTAGGTTTCACGCTCGATGAACTGGACAATGACATCACCGGTGTCACTCCGGCTAGCTTCGAGCCGACAATCGACTATGTCGTCACCAAAATACCGAAGTTCGCTTTCGAAAAATTCCCCGGGGCTGAGCCCTATCTGACCACCGCGATGAAGTCCGTGGGCGAAGCAATGGCAATTGGCCGCACGATCCACGAGTCACTGCAAAAGGCGCTGGCTTCGATGGAATCCGGCCTGACGGGATTTGACGAGGTCGTGATCCCCGGCCTGAATGCTGATTTGCCTGCCGATGCTCCCCAAAACGAAGCGGCACTGATAAACGCGATCAGCAAACAGACACCGGACCGGATGCGCACCATCGCGCAGGCCATGCGCCACGGCATGTCCGATATAGATATTCACGGTGTCACGATGTTTGACCCTTGGTTTCTTGCCCGCATCCGCGAAATCGTCGAAGCCGAGAATACAGTGCGTCAAGACGGCCTGCCGTTGACAGAGGACGGGATGCGCAAGCTCAAGATGATGGGCTTTACGGACGCGCGTCTTGGGACGCTGACCGGCCGTGACGAAGACAATGTACGCCGCGCCCGCCTTAACCTGGGCGTCAAGGCTGTGTTCAAGCGTATCGATACATGTGCGGCGGAATTCGAGGCTCAGACTCCTTATATGTACTCCACCTACGAGGTACCTGCCTTTGGCGAGGTCGAGTGCGAAGCGCGCCCGTCGGACCGCAGCAAGGTGGTGATACTGGGCGGCGGTCCGAACCGTATCGGGCAAGGGATCGAATTTGACTATTGTTGTTGTCACGCCTGCTATGCGCTGACCGATGCTGGTTACGAAACCATCATGGTGAACTGTAACCCCGAAACCGTATCGACCGACTATGACACATCGGACCGGCTGTACTTTGAACCGCTGACCTTTGAACATGTGATGGAGATCCTGCGGGTCGAACAGGAAAACGGCACCCTGCACGGTGTGATCGTGCAATTTGGGGGCCAGACCCCGCTCAAGATTGCCCAAGCCCTTCAAGACGCGGGCATCCCGATCCTGGGTACGACGCCCGATATGATTGATCTTGCCGAAGACCGCGAACGGTTCCAAAAGCTTGTGCAGTCGCTGGGACTGAAGCAACCCCACAATGGCATTGCCCATTCGGATGCCGAGGCTCTCGAAATCGCTGCCGATATCGGCTTTCCATTGGTTATCCGCCCTTCTTACGTTTTGGGGGGCCGGGCCATGGAAATCGTGCGCGACCAGGCCAGCCTGGAACGCTATATCCGCGAAGCTGTGGTCGTATCCGGCAAAAGCCCCGTCCTGCTTGACCACTACCTCTCGGGCGCGGTCGAACTTGACGTCGATGCGCTGAGCGACGGAACCGATGTTCATGTCGCCGGGATCATGCAACACATTGAAGAAGCAGGCGTACATTCGGGTGATAGCGCCTGTTCCCTGCCTCCGTATTCCCTAAGCCGCGAGATTATAGAAGAAGTCGAAAAGCAGACCAAAGCGCTGGCCTTGGCCCTGAACGTTGTGGGTCTGATGAACATTCAGTTCGCCATAAAAGACGGCGAAATCTATCTGATCGAAGTGAACCCGCGTGCCTCGCGAACGGTGCCTTTCGTGGCCAAGGCGACAGACAGCGCCATCGCCTCGATCGCCGCGCGGATTATGGCCGGTGAAAAGCTTTCAGCTTTCCCGTTGCGTGCACCTTACAATGCGGATGCCGCCTATGAGGACATTCTGCCATTGGGCGACCCGATGACCTTGGCAGATCCGAATATGCCGTGGTTCTCTGTCAAGGAAGCCGTTTTGCCATTCGCCCGTTTCCCGGGGGTTGATACGCTACTGGGGCCGGAAATGCGGTCAACCGGCGAAGTCATGGGATGGGACCGCGATTTCCCCCGTGCATTCCTCAAGGCGCAGATGGGGGCGGGCAACCCCCTGCCCCGCAACGGGTGTGCGTTCATATCGATCAAGGACATGGACAAGACTGAAGACATGCTCTCGGCCGCGCGTATCCTGCTGGAACAAGGCTTTACCATTGTCGCCACCCGTGGCACCGCAGAGTGGCTGACCCAGCATGATATCGCATGCGAGATCGTCAACAAAGTCTATGAAGGCCGGCCTAACATAACCGACCTGATGAAGGATGGCGCGATCCATCTGGTCATGAACACCACCGAAGGTGCACAGGCCGTCGAAGACAGTAAATCCATTCGCTCCATCGCCTTGTACGACAAGATTCCGTATTTCACGACTGCCGCCGGCAGTTATGCGGCGGCATTGGCAATCAAAGCGCAAGCTGAAGACGAGATTGGTGTAAAGTCGCTACAGGGTTAAGGCACTGCGCAGCATTGTCTTGACCTTGCACCTGATCTTTGGCCTTATCGTGCAACGCTGAAAAAGGTTTATCCATGTACACACCCGCCATTACCGGCAGCGGCATTTTTACCCCGACGCAGGTTATAACCAACGCAGAGCTGGTTAAATCCTTCAACGCGTATGCCGACCTGTACAACACACAGCACGCAAAACAGATTGAAGCGGGCGAGCTGCCTGCCAAGGAACATTCGTCGGAAGAGTTCATCGTCAAGGCGTCCGGCATTGAACAGCGTTATGTGGTGGACAAGACCGGCATACTGGACCCCGAGGTGATGCACCCGCTGCTGCGCCAGCGTAGCGACGACGAACCCAGTCTCATGGCTGAAATGGCGCTGGACGCGGCCCGCAAGGCCCTTGCGGATGCAGGCAAGACAGCCGCCGATGTAGATGCGGTGATCTGTGCTGCGTCGAACCTGGAACGCGCTTATCCCGCCGTGGCCATCGAAATTCAGGATCTACTGGGAATAGACGGTTTTGCATTTGATATGAACGTTGCGTGTTCGTCGGCGACCTTCGGGATTCAGGCTGCTGCCGACATGGTGCGTTCAGGTTCGATCCGGTCAGCTCTCGTGGTCAACCCCGAGATCTGCTCCGCTCATCTTGAATGGCGCGACCGTGACTGCCATTTCATTTTCGGAGACGTCGCGACTGCGGTGTTGATCGAACGGGCAGAAGCCGCAAGCGGCCCCTATTTCGAGATCAAATCGACCCGATGCGCCACCCAGTTTTCGAACAATATCCGCAATAACAACGGGTTCTTGCGACGTTCCCGCCCTGACGGCGTGGCTGATCGGCGCGATATGCAGTTCATGCAAAACGGTCGCAAGGTCTTCAAGGAAGTGCTGCCCCTGGTCGCTGATCACATTGCTGGCCATATGGCCGAAGAAAACATCGATGCCACTGACCTCAAGCGGCTCTGGCTGCATCAGGCAAACAAGTCGATGAACGATTTTATCGGTCGTAAAGTCTTGGGCCGTATCCCCAAAGACGGTGAGCAGCCCAACATTCTGCAAGACTATGCCAATACATCGTCAGCCGGGTCGATGATCGCATTCTCCAAGTACTCCGCCGATCTTGCCGATGGTGATACAGGCCTGATCTGTTCGTTTGGTGCCGGATATTCTGTCGGATCCGTTCTGGTGACACGTCACGGCTGACATCACTCGCGGATTATTGCGACCTTGGTCCGACACCGTCTTGAACGCCGTGGCCGCCTGCTTGTAAAGGAAGCCATGGCAAAACTGTATTTTCACTACTCGACCATGAACGCCGGCAAATCCACGGTATTGCTGCAAGCCGCCCACAACTATGTAGAACGCGGCATGTCACCTTATTTGATGACGGCGCAATTTGATAACCGTGCTGGCGACGGGCGCATTGCATCGCGTATCGGTATTGGTCAGGCGGCGGACACTTTCAGCCAGGGTGAAGACCTGTTCAAGAAAATAGCCGCACGACTTGATGCCGGTCCGTGCGCCTGCATCTTCATCGACGAAGCCCAGTTTCTGAGCGCCCATCAGGTCTGGCAATTGGCGCGCGCCGTCGATGACCTGGGCGTTCCGATCATGTGTTACGGGCTGCGCGTAGACTTCCAAGGGCAGCTGTTTCCTGGGTCTGCCACCCTGTTGGCGCTGGCCGACGAAATGCGCGAGGTTCGCACCATCTGCCACTGCGGCAAGAAAGCAACCATGGTTGTGCGACGCGACGCCGGTGGCAGGACCATCAAGCAAGGTGCTCAGGTGCAGATCGGCGGCAACGAAACATACGTGTCACTTTGCCGCCGTCATTGGCGCGAAGCCGTGGGTCGCTAAACCAGGTTTGGCGGCTCTTTGCCCTCTACCCCGGCTTTCAGGTTTTCAACAGCCATCATCCACATGTCCACGCGCACCTCTCTGGAGGACGTACCCAGATGGGGCAACAGAACCGCATTGTCCAACGCCCGCAGGGACTCTGGTACCTCCGGTTCAAATTCATAGACGTCCAGACCGGCACCGCCGATCGCTTTGTTCTGCAACGCCTCGATCAGTGCGGCTTCTTCAACGATATTTCCGCGCGCGATATTGACCAGCAGACCGTGGGGTTGCATCGCCGCAAGTATCGCGGCGTTGATCAGGTGGTGGGTGTCATCGCCGCCGGGTACCGCAACCACCAACACATCAACCGCCCCCGCCAAGGCCTTCAGATCACTGACATGCTCTGCCTTGAAGGGAAGCGACTTGGCGCTGCGGCTGAAATACTTCACGTCCATTTCAAAACCGAAATGGCAACGGCGTGCTACTGCTTGCCCGATACGGCCCATTCCAACGATGCCGACAGTCTTGCCGGTCAGATGCATGCCCAGCAGTTGCGACGGCTCCCATCCGGTCCAGTTCCCCGACCGGACCAGCCGTTCACCCTCACCCGCGCGGCGCGCAGTCATTAGCATCAGGGTCATTGCAATATCCGCAGTGGCGTCGGTGACGGCACCGGGGGTGTTGGACACCTGAACCCCGGCCTGTCGTGCTGCATCAACGTCGATGTGGTTATACCCAACCCCGAAATTCGCCAGTATCTTGCAGCGTGGCGCGTCTACACCGGAAAAAACGGCGGCTGAAAAGCGGTCACCCAATGTCGGCAACACGCCGTCGTAATCCTGTAGCGCGGCGAGCATCTCTGGCTCCGTGAGCGGTGTGGAAGCCTCGCGGTAGGTGACATCATAACCTTCCAACGCCTCCTGAACTTCGGTTGGTGCCGGTCGCGCGATGAATAGCTTGGTCAATGCATCCGTCCTCCGTTTGGAGCAGGCTGCGTCGGTCGCGTCAGCACAATGGCTCCGTTTTCATCTGGCACCCCAAGCACCAAAACCTCGGACATGAACGGCCCTATTTGGCGGGGGGGAAAGTTTACCACGCCCATGACCTGAGTACCGACCAGTGCTTCTGGTGTATAATGCACCGTGATCTGCGCCGACGTCTTACGCTCTCCGATATCGGGGCCGAAGTCTATCCACATCTTGATCGCAGGCTTGCGTGCTTCGGGAAATGGTTCGGCGCGGGTCACGGTGCCCACGCGGATGTCGACCTTCAGGAAATCGTCAAAGCTGATCTCAGTCATTGGACAGCTCGCGTGAACGGTCTGCGGCAGCAGCGACTGCCCGCTTCAACAGCACCGGAAACCCGTCTTGCTCGTTCATCAACACCTCAAGCGCCGCCTGGGTCGTGCCGTTCGGGCTGGTCACATTGATGCGAAGCTGGTCTGGACCCTCGACAGCGGATTTCGCCAAGGCCCCGGCTCCGGCAACTGTCGCCGTGGCCAGTTGCAGCGCCAATTCGGGGCTCAGGCCCTGTGCGACGCCCCCGGCCGCCATCGTTTCGATCATGTGGAACACATAAGCCGGTCCAGATCCGCTGACACCGGTGACGGCATCGATCTGGGCCTCTTCATCCAAGCGCACGACATCGCCTACGGCAGACAACAGCTTTTCGGCCTCGTCCATGGCGGTTTCGCCCACGTGGTCGTTCCCCACTATCGCGGTAATGCCTTGGCCGATCGCAGCAGGCGTATTGGGCATGGCCCGTACGATCGGTGTCTGCCCGCCGAGGGTCTTTTCAAACGTCGCAATCGTGGTGCCTGCGGCGACGCTGACGAACACCGTCTTGCCATTGCCCATTGCCTGCAAGGTGGGCAGAGCGTCGCCCATCATCTGAGGTTTGACAGCGACCAGCACAACAGCAGGGGTCTTGGGGAGTTCCTGGTTCAGGTTGACACCCTGATCCTTCAGCCAATCCGAAGGGTGAGGGTCAATCACCCAGACCGAAGACTTTGGCAAACCTCGTGCCAACCACCCGGCCAGCATGGCAGAACCCATTTTCCCACAGCCCAGCAGAACCAATCCATCTTTGGCGATGCGCGTATCTTGCATGATATCCCCCTAAGTTTTCACTTTGGGGGCAACACTTACGCGTGACCGTAAGCCTCTGCAATGGCTACTTGGATCGCCTGCTTCGGGGTCTGATCACCCCATAGAACCAGTTGAACTGCCGGGTAATATCGTTCTGCTTCAAGCACCGCCGCATTGATCATCGCATTGATTTGCTGTGCCGAGGCATCTTGCCCCCCGGCCAGGACCAGCCCATAGCGGTACACCATCATCTTTTGTTCGGGCCAGTAGGTGAAGGCCCCTGCCCAGCATTGGTCGTTCACATCATTCAGCAACTGATAAAGCGCCGGCAGCTTTTCCTCCGGCGGGTCCATCTCGAATGAACATACCAGTTTGAGCATTTCGTCATATGGGGACCACGCCAAGGTAATCGAGTAGGTACGCCACTGGCCTTCGACGGCCATCGCGATCTGTTCGTCGGAAATTCGGTCGAAATCCCAATCGTTGAAGGCTGCTAGATTTTCCACAATGTCGATGGGGTGAATGTCTTCTTCAAGATATCGCTCTGTCAGGGCCATTTCGTCACCTCGTTCTGTCGAGTACCTCTGCGCTGCAACGCATCAATACATGGGTGTATCCACTATAGGTCGCCGACGATCTTGACGACCCACACTAGATATGGTGCGCTCAAGAAAGCGTTGAGGCAAGCGTTTTTGTGTGAGTAAACACAAAAGATAGGGGATAACCGCAATATCTTGTGGATAAGAGCACAGGCCCGACCGAATGTGGTAAAACGTTGTGCAAAGCTTGTGCAAAGCTGGAGCCATTTTCGTTCATCCAGCATAAGTGAAGGCACCCATGCCACGGCGTGGGTGCCTCCTACCTGAGTATGTCGATACCCTAAGACCGTCGGCTTTCGGCGCTCAGGATTTTGTTTCCGTCGACGTCTTTGACTCCAGTTTGGCAAGACGTGCCTTCATTGCTTCATTTTCTTCACGGGCTTTCTGGGCCATCGCACGAACAGCGTCGAATTCTTCTCGCGTCACAAAATCGCGGTCGGACAGCCAACGGTCCAACATACCCTTCATCGCGGTTTCGGCTTCCGTTTTGGCACCCTGCGCTACTCCCATCGCGTTTGTCATCATCTGGGAAATGTCGTCGAATATCTTGTTGCGGGTCTGCATGGTATTATTCTCCTGTACAAAGCTTATTCACTATATGGTGTTCAATCAGCTGTCTCGCAAGGTTGACTTTCCGACGTTTGCGGGCTCAATCGGCATATGATTGCAATTCTCACATTCCCCGATTTATCGCCCGAGATTTTCTCGATTGACCTGTTTGGCATGACCCTTGCGCTGCGTTGGTACGCGCTTGCCTATATCGTGGGTATTCTTATTGGTTGGCGCATCGTGGTGCGCGCGATCGGCCGCCCCGATCTATGGCGCAATGACACGCCGGTAATGACGCGCCAGCAGGTCGAAGATCTGTTGTTCTGGGTCATCCTGGGTGTCATTCTCGGCGGTCGTCTGGGCTATGTGCTGTTTTATCAACCCGCATATTACCTCCAGAATCCAGGGGAAATCCTGCGCGTCTGGGAGGGCGGAATGTCGTTTCACGGCGGTGCCATCGGCGTGATCTTGGCTGGGCTGATCTTTACCCTGCGCAAACGGATCAACACCATATCGACGGGTGACATGGTTTGCCTGGGCCTGGCACCCGGTCTGTTCCTGGGGCGGCTCGCCAATTTTATCAATGCCGAACTGTGGGGCCGGCCCACAGACCTTCCTTGGGGTGTCGCGTTTCCAACCGTTGCGGCGCAGAACTGCCCGGATGTGGCAGGCATATGCGCCCGCCATCCGTCGCAGCTTTACGAGGCATTGCTCGAAGGACTGATCCTGGGTGCGTTGCTGATTTACATGGCCTGGCGTCGTGGCGCGCTGAAATACGAAGGCCTGATCGGCGGGACATTTCTGACCGGGTACGGCCTCGCGCGGTTCGTTGTCGAATTCGTACGCCAGCCTGATGCGCAATTTGTCAGCCCTGGCAACCCTTTGGGATTGGCGTGGCACGTCGGCGGCTGGGGCCTGACGATGGGGCAATTGTTGAGCTTGCCGATGATCGCCATCGGAATCTATTTCATCGCTCGGGCCAAACGTAACGGATGACAACACTGCTGGACACCATCATAAGCCGCATCCGGGCAAATGGCCCGATGCGGCTAGACGACTATATGACGACCTGCATGCTGCATCCGACCTTGGGATATTACACGACCCGTGATCCCTTCGGTACTCACGGAGACTTTGTCACCGCCCCCGAGGTCAGCCAGATGTTCGGGGAGCTGATCGGCCTGTGTCTCGCTCAAATCTGGTTGTCTCAGGGTGCACCCGCACGGTTTACCCTTGCCGAACTTGGCCCCGGGCGCGGCACACTGATGGCGGACCTGTTGCGCGCGGTCCAAAAGGTGCCGGGCTTTGTCGAAGCTGCTGAGATCGTCTTGATCGAAGCATCTCCGACCTTGCGCGACATTCAGAGTGCCACCCTGAACGGACATAGCCCGCGATGGGTGGAAACGCCTGAAGACCTGGACGATCAGCCATTGTATCTTGTGGCGAACGAATTTTTCGACGCGCTCCCTATTCGCCAGTTTGTGCGCGATAAAGAAGGCTGGCGCGAACGGCTTATTTCCCACAGCAACGGGGCGCTGAGCTTTGGTCTCGGTCCGAGATTGCCGCACTCCGCTCTTGATGATCGGCTGGATGATACCGCAGACGGCGATCTGATCGAAGATTGCCCGCCCCTGACAGGGTACATGCGCCCTATTTCGCACCGTATCGCCACATTTGGCGGCGCTGCACTGATCATCGACTATGGCGACTGGCGCAGCCTTGGCGACACATTGCAGGCGTTGCAGGGCCATAAACCCACGAACCCCCTGATCGCGCCCGGGCACTGCGATCTGACGGCCCATGTCGATTTCGAGAAACTTGCGCTGGCCGCTGCGCCGGCAAAGCATTCGCGTGTCACGCCGCAGGGGGTTTTCCTTGAACGACTGGGGATCACCCAGCGGGCACAGGCCCTCGCCAAAGCAATGAGCGGCACAGCGTTGGAAACGCACATCGCGGCACATCGACGCTTGACGCACCCATCAGAAATGGGAAACCTGTTTAAAGTAATGGGGCTGTATCCACCAACCCAGCCCCCGCTGCCGGGATTGGAACCATGACGCTAGAAATCCTCACCTCTGACAGTCTGGGCCCGATCCGTCATGGCTTTTTCACCCGGCACGGCGGTGCGTCTTCGGGGGTGTTTGCCGGGCTTAATTGCGGCTCGGGAAGTTCGGACCAGCGCGAAATCGTCGCGATCAATCGCGCGCGTGTGGCGGAGGCCATGGGCGTGGCAAGCGATCACTTGATCGGCGTGCACCAGATCCATTCAGCGACTGTAGTCAAGGTGGACAAGCCGCTGGCCGAAAAGCCGCGCGCCGATGCGTTGGTCACCGCCACCCCTGGACTTGCACTGTCTGTGCTGACCGCCGATTGCCAACCCGTCTTGTTCTCTGACCCCGATGCCGGTGTAATCGGGGCCGCACATGCCGGTTGGCGCGGCGCGTTGGACGGCGTCTTGGACGCGACGGTCGACGCGATGGAAGAACTGGGGGCCGACCGCGAAAACATCATGGCAGTGATTGGTCCGTGTATCAGCCAACGCGCCTATGAGGTCGGCCCCGAGTTTCTGGATAGCTTTGTGGACCAGGACCCGGAATATGCGCGTTTCTTTGCGAATGGTGCAGGCGATAAGATGCAGTTTGATCTGGCCGGCTTTGGGCTGCACCGCCTGCGTGCAACCGGCGTAGGTCATGCTGAATGGACGCGGCACTGTACCTACAGCAACCCGGACCGATTCTATTCCTATCGGCGCAGCACCCATGCAAAGGAAGCGGATTACGGTCGGTTAATTGCTGCCATAACTCTGTAGCCGGGGGGAATCTGGCATAATGGCGCCGATGCACCGCCATGATCTTGCCTTAAATCGTTCCTTAAATTCCTGCCGCTTTTTCCGCTACCCTTGTGCAAACCCCTTAAAACTTGGTTAATTTTTGACAGACCGGCGGTGCCATAATGACGCCAAACCACCGAGAAAGTTTTTGGACCAAGCTGTTGGTTTGCCCAAACCTAGCCCGAAAGCGTCTGCATACTGCTTTCAAGGAAGGGCAAATCGCCCATAGACAGCAGGAGCAAGACCATGAGAACCAACACCCGTTTCATTAAGTCCATCATCAAGGCCGCAGCTCAGGACGATACAGCACTGCCATGGAAACGTGGGACAACCCGCGCGGCATTTATCGCCAAACGCACCGCTTCGCTGCCCGCACGTAAGACGGCCTGAACGAGCCTGCTCTGCCTGATGCAGTCGGATGTACCCTGGCCATTCCAGTCCAGCGAACGAGGCATGGTTCACCTTATACAAGGGCCGTAATCGACCGTAAGTCACGGCTTTCGGCCTGCCCACGACCCAACACCATATTGCCAGTATTCGTCCAAAATCTAGGTGGGAAGTAGGAAGCGATAAACGCGAAAACGAAAGTGAATATACGATGTTCAATGTCTCCCCATCAGCTGAGCCCGATCGCGTTGACCGTTCAACGCCAATCAGCCCTGCGTCGTCCTATTTCGCTCAAACATCGCAAAAAGATCTCGGGCAGCTTTCTGTCCCGCAGCGCAGCTATGAATTCGTCGCCAAACGCCCCGACGGGACAATATTCATAGGCCAGTCGCGTGGGCCCGCCGTAGCTTTGTTCGAGAACGCTTTTTCCGCATTCGCTCGGGGCACGCTTGTGCAGACGACCAATGGTGAAGTCGCCGTCGAGGATTTGCAACCAGGTGACGACATCCTGGACGTCGACGGTCAGCCGTCGCCGGTTCTGTGGATCGGGTCAAGCAGTTTCATCCCCGCCGACACCGGCCGACGTACGCCGCTTGTTAGGGTGATGTCCGACAGCTTTGGCGAAGGCAGACCGGCAGGGTTTTCAACATTTGGCCCCGCTGCGCGGGTACTGCATACACCAATGTCCATGCGCGGCGATCAATCGGCCAAGCCGGTCCTAACCTCGCTATATGACCTGGTGGACGGGACCAACATCATCGAGATTTCGCCACCAACGCCGGTACAGTTGTTCCACATCTGCTTAAAACGTCATTCGGTGGTTTGCGTTAACGGGCTAGAGGTGGAAACCTATCACCCCGGCCAGAATGTCCTGCGTAACATTCCGCTGCATACGCGTGACAAGTTATTGTCCCTGTTTCCGCATATCACAAAGCTGGAAGATTTCGGTCCGCTCAACTATCGTCGTGCGGTTCAAGCAAGAACGCCCGCCGCCTAGCTTTTGCGCTTCACGCAGACGCGCTTAGCCGGCTTTCCAACACATCAAACGGCACGCCCGGCTCGTCCTTGGCGGGGCGGATCACCAAACTGGTTTTCACGCTTGCGACATTCGGTGTCGTCAGCAATTGGCCCGTCAGAAAGCTTTGGAAGCTCGACAGATCCGGCGCAACGCATTTCAGCACGAAATCCACTTCGCCATTCAACATGTGGCATTCCCGGACCAAGGGCCAGCTGCGGCACTTTTCCTCGAATGCGGTTAGGTCGGATTCAGCTTGGCTGGCCAGGCCGACCATCGCGAATACCTGCACCTCAAACCCCAGCTCTCGGGCGTTCACATCAGCATGATAACCCCGAATGAACCCGCTCTCTTCAAGTGTGCGTACCCGACGCAAACATGGCGGAGCAGAGATTCCAACGCGTTTTGCAAGTTCGACGTTCGTCATACGTCCATCTGCCTGCAATTCGGCTAAGATTTTCCGATCAATCGGATCAAGCCGCGTCCCTGCCATATATCCCCCATGGTATTTTCGATTGTTATAGCACCCACAACTTCAGACGCAATATTCTTTCGTTACCGCGCAATTATCTGATGCGATTTATCAAATTATGCGATGATGCGCATATCGCGGGGTTTGCAAGGGCGATATGCAAACTTGGGCTTTAAGGCAACCCGACGGATCGCTATATCGGTGGGAACCTGACAACAGACATTCCAAGGGGGCTGACATTGGCCGATACGCGTAAAACAAAGCTACTGATCATCGGCTCCGGCCCCGCAGGATATACTGCCGGCGTGTATGCCAGCCGCGCGATGCTGGATCCCATATTGGTACAGGGTATTGAACCGGGCGGCCAGCTTACCACCACGACCGAAGTGGAAAACTGGCCCGGCGACAGCGAAGTACAAGGGCCTGACCTGATGGCCCGCATGCAAGATCACGCCAAAGCCATGGGTACCGAGATCATTGGCGACATCATAACCGATCTGGATTTATCCAGCCGCCCGTTTCACGCCAAGGGCGATAGCGGCACCACATATGTGGCAGATGCAGTCGTGTTGGCGACCGGTGCGCGCGCGAAATGGCTGGGACTGGAGTCGGAGGAGAAGTTCAAAGGCTTCGGCGTCTCTGCCTGCGCGACCTGCGACGGATTTTTCTATCGAAACCAGGAAATCGTCGTCATCGGCGGCGGCAATACCGCGGTGGAGGAAGCGCTGTTTTTGACCAAATTCGCTTCCAAGGTGACGTTGATACATCGTCGCGATGAGCTGCGGGCCGAAAAAATACTGATCGATCGGCTGATGAAGAACCCCAAGATCGAACCGCTGTGGTTTCACCAGCTTGAAGAAGTCTATGGTACTGACGCGCCTCTTGGAGTGGAAGGCGTCAAGGTCAAGCACGTGCAAACCGGAGAGATCACCGACATCCCCTGTAAGGGTGTGTTCGTCGCCATCGGGCATGCCCCGGCAAGTGAGCTGGTCAAGGACGTGCTGGAAACCCACATGGGCGGCTATGTCGTGACCAAGCCCGACAGCACCGAAACCTCGATCCCGGGTGTTTTTGCGGCCGGTGATTTGACTGATCACAAATACCGGCAGGCTGTCACCAGTGCGGGCATGGGATGCATGGCAGCCTTGGAGGCCGAGCGATTCCTTGGTGAGGTCGGTGATGATGAAGGCAAGGACACCTCTTTACCGCTAGGCTATGGTGCCAAGGTAAATTCAGACGCATAATGTTCGTAGTAAGCGGTATTTCTTGGGAGAAGATTACTTCGGCTCAGAAAAATTCACGCCTTTGTCCGTAAATTGCCCCAAACGCGCCGCAGAGGTTGCCTAGCGCAGGTAGGCCGGTCTATGTGCCGGCCTATTCCGATTTGAACTTATTAGATTGCGAGATATTCATGCAGACGCCTAACCTTGCCCCGATCCCCGAACTTTATGTCTCTTACGATTCGGCGCAAAAGCTGAAGGTGGAAGCAGGCCAGTTGGTCAGTCATGATCTGACGCCGCGCCAGATCTGCGATCTGGAGCTGTTGATGAACGGCGGGTTCAACCCGCTTAAGGGTTTCCTGACCGAAGAGGATTACAACGGCGTCGTCGAAAACATGCGTTTGGCGGACGGCACGCTGTGGCCGATGCCGATCAATCTGGATGTCTCGGAAAAGTTCGCCGAAGGTCTTGAGATCGGCCAGGATATCGCGCTGCGCGACCAGGAAGGCGTTATCCTTGCGATCATGACCGTCACCGACCGCTGGACGCCAAACAAGTCGAACGAAGCTGAAAAAGTCTTTGGGGCCGATGACAGCGCCCACCCAGCGGTGAACTATCTTCATAACACTGCGGGCAACGTTTATCTGGGGGGGCCGGTTACCGGCATCCAACAACCGGTACACTATGACTTCAAGGCGCGTCGCGACACGCCGAACGAGCTGCGCGCCTATTTCCGCAAGATGGGCTGGCGCAAGGTTGTGGCCTTCCAGACCCGCAACCCCCTGCACCGCGCACACCAGGAACTGACCTTCCGCGCCGCACGTGAGGCGCAGGCGAACCTGTTGATCCACCCCGTTGTCGGACTGACCAAGCCCGGCGATGTGGACCACTTTACCCGCGTGCGCTGCTACGAGGCCGTGCTGAACAAATACCCCGCCGCCACCACCGCGATGAGCCTGCTGAACCTTGCCATGCGCATGGCCGGCCCGCGCGAGGCCGTTTGGCACGGTCTGATCCGCAAGAACCACGGCTGCACCCATTTCATCGTGGGCCGCGATCACGCCGGCCCCGGCAGCAACAGCCAGGGCGAAGATTTCTATGGCCCCTATGATGCCCAGGACCTGTTCCGCGAGCACCAAGAAGAAATGGGCATCGAAATGGTCGACTTCAAACATATGGTCTGGGTCGCCGAGCGCGCACAATACGAGGCAATTGACGAGATCGAAGACAAGGATGACATCACCATCCTCAACATCTCGGGCACCGAGTTGCGTCGCCGTCTGCAGGAAGGGCTGGAAATCCCCGAATGGTTCTCCTTCCCCGAGGTGGTTGAAGAGCTGCGCCGCACCAAGCCGCCGCGCAACAAGCAGGGCTTTACGGTTTTCTTCACCGGCTTCTCCGGCTCGGGAAAATCGACCATCGCCAATGCTTTGATGGTCAAACTGATGGAGATGGGCGGCCGTCCCGTCACGCTGCTGGATGGTGATATCGTCCGCAAGAACCTGTCGTCGGAATTGGGCTTTAGCAAAGAGCACCGCGATCTGAATATCCGCCGCATCGGCTATGTCGCCTCCGAGATCACCAAGAACGGCGGCATCGCCATCTGCGCGCCGATTGCGCCTTACGCCACCACCCGCCGCGCGGTGCGCGAAGATGTCGAAGCCTTTGGCGCCTTCGTCGAGATCCACGTGGGCACGTCGATTGAGGAATGCGAGCGTCGGGACCGCAAGGGGCTGTACAAGTTGGCCCGCGAAGGCAAGATCAAGGAATTCACCGGGATTTCTGACCCCTATGATGTTCCCCAAAACCCCGAGCTGCGTGTCGAAACCGAGAATGTCGATGTCGACAACTGCGCACATCAGGTGCTGCTGAAGCTGGAAAGCATGGGGCTGATCAAGGGCTGACGCCCCTTCCCCCTCAGATCAAATACCAAGGTCAGCCGTTACAGGCTGGCCTTTAATGTTTCCGCCGCCCGCAGTTCAAGATCAATGAAAGACGCCGCCTGCGGTTTGGCGTCAAGCAGCGCCGGCACCAACGCATCGTACTGCGCAAGCGACGCCGCTGCGATGGCGCGCTGAACATCGTCTTGGGTGTCACAAATGACCATACCCTTGGTGTTGATAAAATCCGCGATATTGGGACAGCCCCAGTAAATCGGGACCGTTTCGCACAGAATGGCATCGACCAGCTTTTCGCTGAAATAATTCGGCTCTCGAACGTTCTCGATCACCACGGAAAAGCGGTACGGGGCCAGGCCTTCGCTTTTTCGGTCGAATGGCGCATAACCGCGCCCCAGTATGTCTACATCAAGTTGCGCCTGCTGGACGTGCTGAACCAGTCGATGACGAAGCTGATGCCCCTCGTGGTCGCGTTTTCCCGAAGCAATCAACGACATATGACGGGTTTTTTCCAGTGTGACCTCGTCGTAATCGGGCACCCAGGTTGTCCCGTACGGCAGGAAAAGCCCGTTGGGAATGTGGTCCAGCAAGGTTTGGTGATAGGTCATCACCCGGAAAAACCGCCGGTAGGTGAGGCGCAACCAGCGCAGATGCCGCGCGTGGATAACGGATGGTTCAACCACCATCGCAGTGATCTTGGCGCGGGTCCCGAGGTCTGGCAAAAAATGCATGTTGGTCTTCGGATATATGATCAGATGATCATCCGGCGTCAGATCCGCCACGCGACCGGATGACAATCGCGCCGGGCGTCCAAGGGGCCAGATCAAGTCATCCAGATCCCGACCAGACAGACGCCGCCCCAGTTTCCCCCCATAGGGCAGGACGGCGATAGCGGCTTCGGTCATAAGGGTGTCCATTCACATTTATCCCCAGTTTACATGAACGAGCAAAAATAGAAAAGGCCGCAACAATGTGCGGCCTGACCAACTTGTGTGCTGAGGTCCGGAAAACCTTACAGTCAGTGCACCATTACGGGTGCGTAGTCATGATCGCGGGCCAAGCTAAAGGCCAGCTTGCGATCCTCGACAAGTGCAAGCTGCTGTCCGTCCGCATTGTGAACCGCATAAAGCTTTTTCAGACCTTCGACTTGCTCGCGCACCTCGAGGGGCAGATCAGAAACAGCGATAGTCTTGACGTACACTGTGCGGTCCTGAGCATGCGTATTTTCGTTTTGCATCTTATTCCCCTTTTCTGATCTTAATCGTTTGCACCACTTTTTCAGGCTTCGCGCGGGTCAGGTCCACGTGAAGAAGACCATTCTCCATCAATGCTTCGCCGACATCGACACCATCGGCCAAAACGAAAGACCGTTGGAATTGTCGCGCTGCGATGCCGCGATGCAGGAACACCCGATCCTCGCCACCTTCAGCCTGCCGTCCGCGAATGACAAGCTGTCTATCCTCAACGGTTATAGACAGATCTTGTTCCGCAAAACCTGCTACGGCCAGCGTTATTCGATAGCTGTAGTCTGATGTCTGTTCTATGTTGAACGGGGGATACCCTTCGTTTCCGGCCTTGGCCGTACGTTCCAGCACCCGTTCAAGTTGCTCAAACCCCAGCATATGAGGGTAAGAAGCCAGCGTTAACTTCGTCATAAGACACGTCCTTTAAATCAAGCGACAGTCAGTCGTTTTGGCCCCGCAATCGGCGACCGATAGACCAAATATGGGGAGACGACGGGCCAGAAGCAAGGGCTATGCCTTTCAAAGGTAAATGCGTATATTAGAGTGCCAATTAAAATAAGAATCGTGTCGTGTAATGAATGCTCCATCAGACCTGTCGATGAAAAACGACGATGTGCTGCGTGTCGAACTTGAGGTTTTCCGGCGCGAGCACCGTGATCTTGATGATGCAATCCACGCTTTGGCCGAAAAAGGGACCGGCGAACAATTGACGATGCAGCGCTTGAAAAAGCGTAAGCTGCGGTTGAAAGATCTGATTGCGCAGATTGAAGACCGCTTAACACCAGATATCACTGCATAACCTATTTACTGCGGATTGCCACGCTCGGGCTGATGGCTATAGTGCGCGCTTCTGATGTGATCTTACAAAGGCCCCTTTCATGACAAATCCATCTGTCGGTATCATCATGGGTTCGCAATCCGACTGGGCAACCATGCGCGAAGCTGCCGTGCTGCTTGATGAGTTGGGCGTGATTTACGAGAAAAAAATCGTTTCTGCCCACCGGACCCCTGACCGCTTATGGACCTATGGAAAAACCGCCGTCGATCGTGGCTTGCAGGTGATTATCGCAGGGGCCGGCGGGGCCGCCCATCTGCCTGGTATGATGGCATCGAAGACCCGCGTCCCTGTCATCGGTGTACCCGTCCAGACCAAAGCCCTGTCGGGGGTGGATTCACTTTATTCGATTTTACAGATGCCGCGCGGGTTTCCGGTTGCGACCATGGCCATCGGCGCTGCGGGGGCAGCAAACGCGGCCTTGATGGCGGCAGGCATTTTGGCGCTACAAGACCAAGGTCTGGCCAAGCGGTTGGATGACTGGCGAGCAGAGCTGAGCGCATCCATCAAAGAGGAACCAACAGATGACTGACCCTTTGAAGACTGGCGCGACCATCGGTATCTTGGGTGGTGGGCAACTGGGCAGAATGCTTTCTGTTGCCGCGGCGCGCTTGGGGTTTCGCACCCATATATTCGAACCCGGTGCAAACCCGCCTGCGGCTGACGTTGCACATTCCATCACCACTGCAAGCTATGACAACGTTGAAGCACTGGCCGCCTTCGCCAAAGCCTGTGATGTAGTGACATTTGAATTTGAAAACATTCCAACAGACGCGCTGGACGTGATCGAAGGCATCACGCCGATCCACCCCAACCGCGAGGCTTTACGGACAAGCCAGGATCGCCTGATCGAAAAGAACTTTCTGCAAGGTTTGGGCCTGAAAGTCGCGCCGTTCGCAGATATTGCCAGCGCCGACGACCTGGATGCCGCGCTGAAAACCATAGGTGCGCCATCAATCTTGAAGACCCGGCGCTTTGGTTACGATGGCAAGGGGCAATCACGTTTGCGCAGCGCCGACGATGCAGCATCCGCGTTCGCCGACATGGCCGGGAGCCCCGCGATACTTGAGGGTTTCGTGGAATTTACAGCAGAAGTATCGGTGATCGGGGCACGCAGTGCGGCGGGGGACGTCGCCTGTTACGATCCGGGTGAAAACGTCCATCGCGACGGTATCCTGCACACGACCACCGTTCCGGCCCACCTATCAGCATCACAGCGCATGGACGCTGTGTTGCTTACGGCAAATATTCTCAATTCACTGAATTACGTCGGTGTCATGGGGGTAGAACTTTTCGTGACCCCACAAGGGTTTATCGTGAACGAGATCGCGCCGCGGGTTCATAATTCGGGACACTGGACCCAAAACGGCTGTAGCGTCGACCAGTTTGAACAACATATTCGTGCCGTGGCCGGCTGGCCCTTGGGCGATGGCAGCCGCTATGCTGACGTCGTGATGGAGAACTTGATTGGCGACGATATGGACCGGGTGCCTGAACTGGCCAAGCAGCGCGATACTGCATTACATCTTTATGGTAAGTCAGAGGTCAAACCGGGACGGAAGATGGGTCATTTCAACACGATCCGCAAACCATCCTAAGCCACAAGCCGCGCTGCAATTTCGCCAGACATATAGCTGACGCGCCCGCCCGCCATGGTCATCGCGACCCGGCGGGTAGCAGCATTCAAAACCAACACATCCGCTCGCTTTCCGATCTCCAGACTTCCTCGGTCTGTCAGCCCCAGCACCGACGCGGGGCCAGACGACACCAGGTGCCAAGCCTGAGACAGCGATATCACCCCGCTGTCCGCAAGCATGAACGCAGCGCGACGCGGCGACGGATAGTGATAATCGGACGCGAGCGCCCCGCCTATCCCCATCATGATCAGATCGATCGCCGACACATTGCCGTTATGCGATCCTCCGCGCACCACATTGGGCGACCCCAACACCACCTGATCACCTGCCTCTGCCGCAGCTTCGGCAGCCGGAAGTGTTTCAGGAAACTCCGCAACAAACACACCTCTTTTTCGCCATGCGGCGCGCCCCTGTGGCGTGGTGTCATCATGGCTTCCCATCTGGATACCCTGCGCCGCCAAAGTCGCGCACAGGGTGTCCAAAGCAGACGATACATCCGGACCATTGGCATGCAGGTCTTGCATCAGTTTCAAATGCGCCTCAGGATTACGACCCGCTTTCAGCGCTTGACCAACCATGCGTTTTGGCGGCTTGCCTTCGGCCAGGCGCCCGTGGGGCAGATGGTCATTGAACACGATATAGGAAAGCCCCCAATCGGCCATGCGCTGTGGGATGGTTGGATAAAGATCCAGCATATGCGTTTCAAAACGTAGCTGACCGCGCAGATCGGTAACGAGCTCAGGAGAGACCTTGCGGATTGCGCGAAATACCTGGTCTGCAAACTCTATCCCCCGCAACCCGCCTTCCCAACTGACGAACTGCGCCAGAACGGCAGTGGTGATACCATTGGCGGCCAATTCAGCTTCGGCCGCGACCAGCCCCTCAGACAAGGTTTTCATCGCACCGCGACGGGGGGCCAGATGGCGTTCAAACCCATCACCATGTACGTCGATAATTCCTGGCAGGATCATGTACCCAGCCAGATCGATTGCCTTGCCCGGCACTTCATCAACTATAAATCCATCTGCGATAGCCAATGGCCGGCTTTCCAGACCTCCCTGCCCCAGCACCGTTGCGCCGGTAAACTCAACGTTCAGCATCACTGTCCCCGCTTACACCCAAACATTCGGCATCCGGGCAACCGAAGGTATCAAGAACCGCATCGACAAACCCCAGAGACCTGTCGAATTTGCCCGTGTTCAGGTATGCCATCGTCTGGGCAATTGCCGTCGGATTCATCATGATGAAAGTGTGCGTCACCGGCAGCGTGATGAAATCTCGCATGCCTTGCACCCGCGCCGATTTGACCGATACCTTGCCGTCGTCGCGACCAGGCAGCAGTGACGAAAAATACGGGTTCAGCGATTGTGTCCCCGCGATCACGCCCAGATCAAACGTAACCGGCGGCAACTGCAACGGTAGCGAATTTTTTCCGGTTCCCATCTGTGCCCCCGCTGGACCGTTCATCCAGTTGAACGCAGCCAGGGCACCCAGGGCATCGACAACCTCACTGCCATGATTAGGCGGGGCCAGCATAACGGCGCGGCCCACGTGCGCATCACCGACATCGGCCACCCATTGCCGCAACAGGATACCGCCCATCGAATGGGTTACGAAATCCACCTTTTCGGTACCACAGCTTTTGACAGCGGCGGGTAAGGTTTGCCGGGCCAGCTCTTCTATCCGCGCGCTGGTGGACGGGTATCCAGGACGAACCACCTTATACCCTTCGGTTTTCAGCGCCGCTTCCATAACCGCAAATGAAGTTTCCGTACGCGCCAGCCCGTGCAGCAGCACCACACAGCGCCCCGCCCCCGCATCTTTAAGCGACGGTTGCGCTTGCACGCAGTTTGCCAGGATCAGCGGCAGTACAAGAAGGGTCTCAAAAGTTTTCATATCAACGATCAGATAGACTGAAATCTCGATATGTGAAATGCTTCACATTGTGGTAGGCGGGGAAAGATACACAATGGCCGGAACTATCCCTCGACTCGCGGTGCGCGCCGTTCTGGTTCACCAAGACCGGTTGCTTTTGGTGAATGCCTATCCCGATGGGCAAAGTGACCTGATGTGTGCACCGGGGGGCGGTGTCGTGCCCGGTACATCGCTGATCGAAAACCTGAGCCGCGAAGTGTTTGAGGAAACCGGCCTGCATATCACCGTGATGGATCCGTGCCTGGTCAACGAATTCCATGATCCCTCCACCGGCTATCACCAGGTCGATATCTATTTTCGGTGTCAGGTCAAGGGTTCGGCATCAATCGACCCGGCCTGGACGGATGCCGAAAACGTCGTCACCGACCGCCGCTGGGTTTCCGCTGAGGAGATGAAGCAGGTGCGTTTCAAACCTGACAGTCTGGCCGACGTCGCCTTTGCCACGAGTGGTGTCAGCTACGACCCGCTTGAGGTGATCGTGCGCTGACCGCCAGTCCGATTCCACCCAACACCAATACTGTGGCGACGATAATCTTTACCCCAAGCGGTTCAGCCAGCAACAACGTGCCTGCAAGTATCGCGATCACCGGTACGGATAGTTGCACGACTGCGGCGGTGGATTGTGCAAGCTTGGGTAAGACCCGATACCAAAGCGCATAGCCAAATCCCGATGTGACGGCACCGCAAATCACCGCCAAAGCCAGCCCTATCGGGGTAATGAACGTGTCTTGCACCCAGAAAAGCGACGCCACCAACGGAATGCATACCAGGAAATTTCCCGCTGTATCTGCCAGCGAATCGTCAGACTTTTTTCCGATGATCGTATATGCGGCCCACCCCATGCCGGCGGCGATCATCAACGCCGCGCCCACAGGATCAAGTCGCCCGCCGGAACCCGGCCACAGCACCACAACCAATCCCGAAAAAGCAATCGCCGCGCCGATGAATTTTCGCGGTGACGGAACGGCACCCACCAACACCCCATGGGCAAACATCGCGATCTGAACGACGCCAAACAATATCAGCGCCCCCAGGCCAGCGTCCAAGGTAGAATATGCAAGAGAAAACCCGATAATGTAGATCGCCAGCGTCGCCGCCCCGAGCATGTGGCGCTTGCCCGGCACGCGAAACCGCCCGCCGCGCACCATCAGCAACAGCCAAAGCGCCACCGCCCCGGAAACGACCCGAACGATGGCAAAACCTGCCGGATCGATATGTCCACCGACGATCGCCAAGCGGGTGAGAACCGAATTCGCCGCGAACGCAATCATCACGAGGGTGGTCAACAGAAAAATACGCATATGCCTGCTTAGGACAGCAACCCGCGACGTTCCAACGAAAAAGGGGCACATCATACGATGCACCCCCTTGTAATGTAGACGAAGGGTCAGAAAACCCTACGGCGTGATTTACATCATGCCGCCCATGCCGCCCATGCCACCCATATCGGGCATGCCGCCGCCACCGCCGCTGTCTTTCGACGGACGATCAGCGACCATTGCTTCTGTTGTGATCAACAGGCCAGCAACGGATGCCGCATCTTGCAGAGCGGTGCGAACAACTTTGGCAGGGTCGATGACGCCGAACTTGAACATGTCGCCATATTCTTCGGTCTGAGCGTTGAAGCCGAACTTCAGGTCGTCACTTTCGCGGATCTTGCCGGCCACAACGGACCCGTCAACACCAGCGTTTTCAGCGATCTGACGCAGCGGTGCTTCAAGCGCTTTGCGCACGATAGCAATACCAACGTTCTGATCGGCGTTGTCGCCTGTCATACCTTCAAGCTTCTTGCCGGCCTGAACCAAAGCAACACCACCACCAACAACGATACCTTCCTGAACGGCGGCACGTGTCGCGTTCAATGCATCGTCAACGCGGTCCTTGCGCTCTTTCACTTCGATTTCGGACATGCCGCCAACGCGGATGACAGCAACACCGCCTGCCAGTTTGGCAACGCGCTCTTGCAGCTTTTCACGGTCGTAATCGGAAGTGGTTTCTTCGATCTGGTTGCGTATCTGGGCAACACGTGCTTCGATCTCGGCCTTTTCGCCAGCGCCATCAACGATTGTTGTTTCGTCTTTGGAAATGGTTACTTTCTTGGCGGAACCCAGCATGTCCATTGTAACGGACTCCAGCTTCATGCCCAGATCATCAGAGATCACTTGACCGCCGGTCAGGATTGCTAGGTCTTGCAGCATGGCTTTGCGGCGATCGCCGAAGCCAGGTGCTTTGACCGCTGCGATTTTCAGGCCGCCGCGCAGTTTGTTGACAACCAGAGTCGCCAGCGCTTCGCCTTCAACATCTTCCGAGATGATCAACAGTGGCTTTTGCGACTGGATGACCTGCTCGAGCAGCGGAACCATTGGCTGAAGCGAGGACAGCTTCTTTTCGTGCAGCAGGATGATGCAGTCTTCCAGCTCGACGGTCATCTTGTCGGAGTTGGTCACGAAGTAAGGGGACAGGTAACCGCGGTCGAACTGCATGCCTTCAACAACATCGGTCTCTGTTTCCAGACCTTTGTTTTCTTCGACGGTGATAACACCCTCGTTGCCGACCTTCTGCATCGCGTCTGCGATCTGACGGCCGATTTCTTTTTCGCCGTTTGCAGAGATGGTACCGACCTGGGCAACTTCGTCGCTGTCGTTGACAGGGCGCGCTGCCGCTTTGATCGCTTCGACGACAGTGGCGGTCGCCATGTCGATGCCGCGCTTCAGGTCCATCGGGTTCATGCCAGCGGCAACCGATTTCATGCCTTCTTTAACGATGGCTTGGGCCAGAACGGTTGCGGTTGTTGTACCGTCACCCGCTTCGTCGTTGGTCCGGGAAGCAACTTCCTTGACCATCTGTGCGCCCATGTTTTCGAACTTGTCTTCCAGTTCGATTTCCTTGGCTACGGATACACCGTCCTTGGTGATGCGAGGCGCGCCAAAGGATTTGTCGAGCACAACGTTACGACCTTTGGGGCCCAGTGTGACTTTGACGGCATCGGCAAGGATGTTCACACCCTTGAGCATCTTGTTACGGGCGTCGGTCCCGAATTTTACATCTTTAGCAGACATAGTGTCTTCTCCTAAAATCTTGTTTTGATGTCAGCGTGTCGTGGGTGGGGCAACGTGGCCCCGTCCGGCCTGAAATCAGGACAGGATCCCCATGATGTCGCTTTCTTTCATCATCAGCAGCTCTTCGCCATCAAGCGTGACTTCTGTACCGGACCACTTGCCGAACAAAACCTTGTCACCGGCTTTTACAGCCATCTCGATCAGTTCACCGCTGTCTTTGCGTGCGCCGTCACCGCAAGCAACGACTTCGCCTTCAGCTGGCTTTTCTTTTGCGGAATCAGGGATGATCAGACCACCCTTGGTTTTTTCTTCGCTTTCGGTGCGACGCACCAACACGCGGTCGTGAAGCGGCTTTAATGCCATCTTTCAGCTCCTTAACGCTCAAAGTTATTCTCCTAAGCCGTTCTCTCCGGGTGGAAAGCTCCGGCCATTAGCACTCTGTATCATAGAGTGCTAACGACGCTTAACTAGGGAAGTCGCCTGTTCTAGTCAACCATTGAAGTCTGGAAATTTTTAATCATACGCCTTGGTAAGCTGAACTTAGCCTGCCCCCAGGGCGCGGGCTGCGCCATCTACCGCTTCGGCTCCGGTCGGGGACAACCCGTAAACGCCTTTTTCGATTTTTTCAAACCAGCCATAGTAGTTGTCGCGCATCATCGCTGTCGCACGCTTTACGTCAGCTTCACGGGCAACGTCCGACCCTTTGCTGGCACCAGCCTCATAAAGGTACACGGCCAGCTTGAGAGCATCCTGCCGATAGGCAGTAACCAACCCTGCCCTTGTCTGTCCGCCATCATTTGGGTCCCCCTGACGCCGCGCGAATTCACGCAACAGCATTTTCTGGCGTGTGATGGATTTCCGCGGCACAAACGGCCCAGGGTCGCAATGGACCTCGACCAAACCGTCTTTCAGCCGCACCGTAATCAACCCCAGGCCCAGACGTCTTGCCAAGGTCGTGTTATCCTTGATCGCTTTCGCAAATCGCTTGCCCGGCTGCCGTGCCACGGCAAGGTAAACATCATCACTGACCGAAAGCCGCGCGACGCACTGGTGAAACAGTGCCAAGCTGAAACCAAGCTTTAGCTCAATGACGACCGGTGGTTCTGCACCGCGGATAGCCAACACATCCGCCGCACCGACTTCGGATTTCACGACGTACCCCTGATCCTCCAGAAAGGATTTGATCGGCAGATACAGGTCGGTTTCACGCGCAGGGCTCATGCCCACAGTGTTAACAGTTTTCACAATCGCCTGAGAAGCCCCCGACCAGAGTTAAATGGTCGGCTTTTCTTCAAACACGCGGATTAAATGCAGATGGTGACAAGCGCGCAGACCATCCATATAAGGCACACAATTCTTATCTCTCCAGCCCAGGATACATTATGACGACGCTTGTTTTTGGCCACAAATCCCCCGACACCGATAGCACCGGCAGCCCGATCATATGGTCATGGTACCTGAACGAAGTCATGGGGATAGACGCCTCGCCCGCCCTTTTGGGGGACCCCAACACCGAAGCGTTGTTCATGCTGGACCATTGGAAACTTGATAAGCCGCAGATCATCGATGGTGTCCAAGCGGGCCAGCCTGTTGTCATCGTTGATACTAACAACCCCGCTGAACTACCCGAAGACATCAATCAGGCAGAGATCAAGGCCATAATTGACCACCATCTTCTGGTTGGTGGCCTGGAAACCAAGACCCCCATCCATATCGTGATGGAGCCAGTGGCCTGCACTGCTACGATCATGCACAAACTGATCGGCGAAAACATGTCCCGTATGCCGGAAAATGTAAAAGGGGCGATGTTGACGTGCATTCTGTCGGACACGCTGGAATTCCGCAGCCCGACGACCACCCCAGAAGATCAGACCATCGCGCAGTCGCTCGCCAAAGAGCTTGGCGTGGAAATTTCCGATTACGCGGCGCAGATGTTTGCTGCGAAATCTGATGTATCGTCGTTCTCCGAAGCAGAGCTTCTGCGGATGGACAGTAAAGAATACGAAGTCGGGGGCATGCAATTTCGCGTGTCGGTTCTGGAAACCACATCACCCGCATCGGTACTGAACCGTAAGGATGCGCTGATGGCCGCAATGCCCGGTGTTGCGGCGCAGGATGGCGCTGATCAGGTGCTGTTGTTCGTTGTGGATATCCTTAACGAAGAAGCCACCATGCTTATCCCGAATGCACTCAGCAAATCCGTTGCCGAGAAAAGCTTTGGCGCGACGGTTGACGGCGACACCGTTGTGTTGCCCGGCATCATGAGCCGCAAAAAGCAGATAATTCCAAACCTCAAGGTCTGACCGACCAAAGGTTTTTTGACGATGCTAATGGAAGCTCCTGCACTGCGGGAGCTTCCTGAGTTTTCGGGCACCGTCGACCACGGCAGATAAAGCGGCGTCATATCGGTGTTGGAGCGGCTGGCTTATTGCTCCGCACCGGGATGTATGCTTTCTGCGCGTATACCAATCGGAGCGGAGCACGACATGACCCAGATCATCAACAATTTTCACGAAATTTCCGACCGCTACGAAGCCTTGTTTGTAGACCTTTGGGGCTGTGTGCATGACGGAGTAAAAGCGTTACCCGATGCTGTCACCGCGCTTCAGGCTTATCGCAGGTCAGGAGGCAAGGTCATTCTGGTGACCAACTCTCCGCGCCCGCGCGACCAGGTGGTCAAACAATTGCGTCACTTTGGCGTGGCGGAAGACGCATGGGACGACATTGCCACGTCGGGCGATTCAGCGCGAACAGCGATGTACCGCGGAATGGTGGGTTCGGATATCTGGCATCTGGGCCCGCCCACGGACAAACATTTTTTCGACCCGATCGACATTTTGGATGACCCTGTAGAAATCAATCAAGTTGCATTGGAAGACGCAGAAGGCATCGTTTGCACCGGCCCCTTTGATCCGCTGGCCGACCCCGCGATCCTGCGCCCGCAGTTACTGATGGCCAAACAGAAAGGGCTAAAGCTTCTCTGTGCGAACCCTGACATCGTCGTGGACCGGGGCGACATTCGCGAATGGTGTGCCGGTGCTGTCGCAGCGCTTTACACCGAAATGGGTGGTGAAAGCCTCTATTTCGGCAAGCCGCACCCGCCGATCTATGACTTGGCGCGGCGCAAGTTATCGGCGTTGGGCGCGGAGGTCGCCAATAGCGACATTCTGGCGATCGGCGACGGAATTCATACGGATGTCAAAGGCGCAATCGGCGAAGATATCGATTCTCTGTTTATCACCGGAGGATTGGCCGCGCAGGAAACACACACGCGGACTCAGCCCGATCCAGAGGCTCTCGCGCGGTTTCTTGACCGGGAAATGTCGTCTCCAACCTACAGCATAGGGTTTCTAAGGTAAAATTTACCCTTGCTTTTCTGCGACTGCGAAGTAATAAAGTTTCATACCAGCCTCGACAAGGGTCACTTTATTACGGGAAAGGTGCAGTATGTTGGATAATTTACCCCGCGGCACAATCTGTATCGAAGATATTGAAATCGGCATGTCGCGCCACTTGCAAAAGGTGGTGACAGACGAAGACATCGAAATGTTTGCTCAGGTTTCAACGGACCGCAATCCGGTACACCTGGACGACGATTATGCCCGCGACACAATCTTTGAAGGCCGGATCGCGCACGGCATGCTGACCGCCGGGCTTATCTCGGCTGTAATTGGTGAACAATTACCCGGTCATGGTACCGTCTATATGGGGCAGTCGCTCAAGTTTCTGGCACCGGTACGGCCCGGTGACATGGTTTATGCAGAGGTCAAAGTGACCGACATCGACTTCTCCAAACGCCGGGTAAAGCTGGATTGCCACTGCGCGGTAGCTGGCAAGAAGGTATTGGTAGGGGAAGCGACGGTGTTAGCACCGTCACGCAAGTTCGACTGACCTCGCCCTTGGCAAAACGATCCCGGGCGGCCACGAAACCCGTATTCGCATCACCACCACGCCGGTATCCACCTGCCCTGTGCGCGCCCGGTACGTCACGCGGCAATATTCACGCCGGAAGAATAGGCCGAGCTGCTTGTCAGCGAGGGCAGACGCGTCTACCACCTAGCCCATGGAAATCATTCGCGACTATCAATATGTAGCACCTGTGGATCGTGGCGCGTCAGCGGCGATCGGAAACTTCGACGGGGTCCATCTCGGACACCGATCCGTTATAGATCTGGCGCGGGACGCGGTGCCAAACGCCCCTCTCGGCGTCGTGACTTTTGAACCGCATCCACGAGAATATTTCGCCCCCGACGCGCCTCCTTTCCGATTGATGAGCGGCGAAGCGCGCGCACATCAGTTGGAAAAAATCGGCGTTGATAAGCTTTATGAATTGAACTTTGACGCGGCTCTGTCGAGCCTGAGCCCCCGATCATTCGCGCATGATGTGTTGCTTAACGGGTTGGGGTTGCGCCATGTCGTGATCGGCGAAGATTTCAAGTTCGGAAAAGCACGGGCTGGCACGGCTGCATTGTTGCAGGGTTTTGGTGCCGAGATGGGCTTTGGTGTAACGGTAGCCCCGTTGATGGCGCAGGGGTCGAATACAGTTTCATCGACGGCGATACGCAATGCTCTTGGCAGTGGACGCCCCCGTGATGCCGCTGCGATGTTGGGTCATTGGCACCGCTTCGAAGGCCCGGTACTGCACGGTGAAAAGCGTGGACGCGAATTGGGCTATCCGACCGCAAACATGTCCATCGACAGACTGCATCCGCCGAAATTCGGCGTCTATGCGGTGTTGGTGGATGTACTTGAGGGGGCCCAAGCCGGCCGCTATCACGGTGTTGCCAGCCTGGGGGTTCGCCCCATGTTCGGCCAAAACAAAGCCAACCTCGAAACGTTTCTCTTTGATTTCAAGGGGGATCTCTACGGCAAGCATGTCTCGGTCGCGCTTGTCGAATACCTTCGCACAGAACAAAAATTTGACAGCCTCGATGCGCTGGTCACCCAAATGGACGCGGACAGCGACCGCGCCCGAAGCATACTGGCAGCATTATGAATACACCTATCGCCGCCAATGGTCTGGCACCGGATTTCTGGAAGAAAAAAGCTCTTGCCGAGATGTCCCCGGAAGAATGGGAGGCTCTGTGTGACGGGTGCGGCAAATGTTGCCTGAACAAGCTTGAGGACGAAGACACGCAGGAAGTCGCCTTGACCCGCGTTGCCTGCCGGCTGCTGGATGATGCGACTTGCCGCTGTACCCACTATGTCAACCGTCACCAGTTTGTACCAGATTGCATCGTGCTGAAGCCCGAAAACCTTGACACCCACGCCTATTGGATGCCGCTGACCTGTGCGTATCGGCTGCTCTGGGAGGGCAAGCCCCTTTATGATTGGCATCCATTGGTCAGCGGTGACCCTGACAGCGTCCATACCGCCGGGGTCTCTGTACAGTACGATACCGTATCTGAATTCGATACGCCCTTTGAAGAATGGGAAGACCATATAATTGAGGAGCCAACCTGATGTTTTTCGCTTCCGACAATGCGGGCCCCGTCCACCCGCAAATCATGAGCAGGTTGACCGACGCCAATAACGGTCACGCCATGCCTTATGGAAACGACGCCATAATGGACGAGGTGCGCGATGCGATACGCACCACCTTCGAGGCACCTGACGCCGTTGTGTATCTGGTGGCCACCGGTACCGCCGCGAACGTACTGGCGCTGGCGTGTTACACCCAGCCTTGGCAGACAATCTTCTGTTCTGTGACGTCCCATATCAACGAAGACGAATGCAACGCCCCTGAATTCTATGCCGGTGCGGCCAAACTGACTGTTGTCGAAACCGATGACAAGATGACGCCGGGCGCATTGTCCCGCGCCATAGAAAAGCAGGCAGAGGGTAATGTGCACGGGGCACAGCGCGGCCCGGTGTCGATCACTCAGGTGACTGAACGCGGTACCGTCCACACGTTGAACGAACTCAAGGCCCTGACCGAGGTCGCCAAGAGTTACGATCTGCCCGTGCATCTGGACGGCGCGCGCTTTGCCAATGCCGTGGTCGCCCTGGGATGCACTCCGGCCGAAATGACGTGGAAGGCGGGCGTCGATGTTGTGAGTTTCGGCGGCACCAAGAATGGCTGCATGGGAGTAGAGGCAGTTGTGTTCTTTGACGCGGCCAAGGCGTGGGAATTTGAACTGCGACGCAAGAGAGGTGCGCATCTTTTCTCCAAGCACCGCTATCTGTCGGCACAGATGGCCGGTTACATGCAGGACGGGTTGTGGCACCAGCTTGCCACGCAGGCAAATGACAACGCAAGCTATCTGGCTGAAGGTTTAAGGAAGGCCGGGGCTGAATTTCTGCACCAGCCCGACGCGAACATGATATTTGCCCGCTGGCCGCGCCGGATTCATCAAAAGCTGCATGACGCCGGCGCAAGGTATTACATCTGGAATGGCAAGCTGGAAGGGTCCCCACCGGACGAAATGCTGGGCGCTCGTCTGGTCTGCGACTGGTCGATCGAAAAAGATGCGATCGACCGGTTTTTGGCGCATTTCCAGAACTAGCTTCGCGCCAGGAATGTCCGTATCTGCGCTGCTACGGCCTCTGGGTGGGTCAACGGGGCCATGTGCCCTGCCCCCTCGATCTCACTTCGGGTCACATCAGGCAGCCGCTTGGCAAGTGATGTGCTGATCGCATCGGTCATGTCGCCAGAGGTAGCGCCGTCCAGCAACAGCACCGGCATCGACGCACGTTCGAATTTCCCCGGTGCCAGCAACCCCGCACTGTCATCACGAAGAAAAGGCTGGCTCGCCGGCACGTAGTGGATGCGGTCCGCCATGTATTGGCGCAGCTTTTGCGGCGTCTGTTCCCATCCGTTACCGTCGCCCCATCCGGTATTGAAAATCCGCGCGGCCTCCATTCTGTCGCCGCGGTCGAAAGCTGCGTTGAATCCTGCGCTGTTGCGATCGGCGGCGGCAACCCGAGCGGGGTCATCAACCAATGCCGCAGCGAAATAGACCGGTTCGATCATCGTCAGGCTGCGTACCAATTCGGGGCTTTCGACCGCCAGCCGCAACCCGATCGTCGCCCCAAATGAATGCCCGATAATGTCCATCGGTTCTGTCAGCAGGCTACGTGCCATATCGGTAGCGACATCGTGCACGTTGCCCTGACCATCCCAATCACCCGATTTTCCGTGCGAAGGCAGATCAAAGCACAAAAGGCTCAGCTCATCTGCCAATGCCTCTCCTACCCCACGCCACGCACCGGAATGCGCAAGCGTACAGTGTATGCCCAAGGCCCGGCGCGGGCCGTGCCCGAAACGCCGGGTAAATATCTCTGGCCTCACAATTTGCCTGCCATCACCAGATCCAGATCCTCAAGACGGTCTTGCCCCCAGAACTTCTGACCGTCATCCAATATATAGAACGGCGCACCAAACACGCCCTTTTCAACAGCTTCTTCGAGGTTGCGCGCAAAGGTATCGGCACCTTGCAGCATGCCCTTTTCGGCGATGTCGGGATTGAATCCAGCTTTCTCAAGGCAGTCACGCACCACGTCGTCTTGTGCGATATCGCGGTTTTCGGCCCAAACCGCCGCCATGAAAAGCTGGCAAAGCTTGCCCACGTCCCCGCCTTCGTTCTGTGCGGCGATAATCGCATAGCACGAAGGGGCCGCGTTGGTCGGCCAATGTGCTGGTTTCAGATTGAAGGGCATGCCAAGCTTCTTGGATTGACGCGTGAGTTCAATGGCACGGTATTCCTGACGGCTGGGGTGGCGATCCTTCGGAGCCTGCCCCCCGGTGCGCCCGAAAGCGGTGATCAAATCGAAAGGTTTATAGGTAACAGTCGCCCCGTGTTTGGCAGCTACGGTTTCGAGCCTGTCCCCCGCCAGATAGGCATATGGTGAAAGTGTCGTAAAAAAATAGTCGATATGGGGCATTTGGTTCTCCGATGGGGGCTTGTGTCGCTTTGCCAGACCGTAAGGTCATGTTAAGCGGTGTCAACGTAACGATTCTGTCACATGTTATGCAACCGGAGACCCTTTGCACATGGCTCAAACCTCTGAACCCAAACTAATCTCTGGTAACGCGAACATGCCGCTGGCCAAGGCGATTGCAAGGCGAATGTCTTTGCATCGCGGTGTAAATGTCGGGTTGGTCGACGCGCGGGTTGAACGGTTCAATGATGGGGAAATCTTTGTCGAGGTGTACGAAAACGTACGCGGTGAGGACATGTTCATCATCCAACCAACGTCGAACCCGGCAAATGACAATTTGATGGAACTGCTGATCATGGCCGACGCACTGCGCCGGTCATCGGCGGCACGTGTGACTGCGGTGCTGCCCTATTTCGGGTATGCACGCCAAGATCGCCGCACCAAGGCCCGCACGCCGATTACGGCCAAGATGGTCGCAAACATGATGGTCGGAACCGGTATTGAACGCATTTTGACCATGGACCTGCACGCGGCACAAATTCAGGGGTTCTTTGATATCCCGGTCGATAACCTTTATGCGTCCCCGGTCTTCGCGCTGGACATCAAGAACGAATTCAAGGACCGCATGAGCGAACTGATGGTCGTTTCACCTGACGTTGGTGGTGTGGCCCGCGCCCGCGAGCTTGCAAAGCGCATCAACTCACCACTTGCCATCGTGGACAAGCGCCGCGAGAAACCGGGCGAGATTGCTGAGATGACCGTAATTGGTGACGTCACAGACAAGATATGCCTGATCGTGGATGACATCTGCGACACCGCCGGCACCTTGTGCAAAGCCGCCGAAGTTCTCATTGAGAATGGTGCGAAGGAAGTACATTCATATATCAGCCACGGCGTCATGTCGGGGCCAGCGGTTGAGCGGATCAGCAATTCCGTAATGAAATCGCTGGTTATTACCGATAGTATAGCGCCAACCGCTGCGGTTAAGCAGGCCACCAACATTCGGATCGTACCCACCGCGCCGATTTTTGCTCAAGCGATCCTGAATATCTGGAATGGCACCTCTGTGTCGTCCCTGTTCGATGCGGAATCGCTCGAACCCATTTATGATGGCATGTATAAATCCAACTGACGCCAGCCGCCGGGGGGTCAGTAAAGATCCCAATCATCTTTTTGCGACAGCGGCCCGATCGACATCCAGGCAGCGCGCACCCGAGCAATTCGGGTGTCGCCCCAGGTACGAAACACCAAATCGAACCCGTCTTCCGAGATATTTTCACAGCGAATATCTGCGCGCATCACCGTCGCATTGTCGACGTCCCACAAAGCGAGTGACGCTTGCACGGTGGGGATCTCTTTATAGCGAGCTGAAAACTCAATCCTGTTGCGACGCTCGCGGGGGCCTGACCCCGTCCACATTTCACCACCGTTTTCAAAATCGGAAAACAGCACTTTCTCCCCGCTGTCGATACCGATGCTATTCCCATTTATTATTTTCATTTCAACCGATTACCCGACAAATGCTTCTTAACTTCTAGTGATCAAGCATAGAACGCGTTCTTAAAATAGAAAAGGCCCCGCATATGCAGGGCCCTTTGTATTTCGATTGTTTGGAACCTGTCAGAGACTAGGTTGCTTGCTCGACAGTCCGATTTCATCGCCCATGGCAACCATGTCAGACAACAGTTTGGCTGCTTCATCTACCGGGCCCGGCTCATTTTGGAAACCGTCCTTGGCCGTCTGATAGGTAGTCTTGGCTTCTTCCATCATCTCGTCCAAATGCGCTTGGGTCATATCACCCTTGGGCACGGCGCGTTCGGCCAATACCGAAACACCATTGGCCGAAATTTCAGCAAAACCGCCAGTTACCACGTATTCAGCAGTACCCTCCGGGCCGTCAACACGCAGCACACCGGGGCGCAGCGTGGTGATCGTGGGGGCATGGTCAGGCATCGCCGCCATGTCCCCATCCGCACCCGGAATCTGAACGACGGTCACCTGCATCGAGGCCAGCCGCCGCTCCGGCGAAACGAGGTCGAATTGCATTGTGTCTGCCATTGTCAGCGCTCCTTAAGCGGCGTCAGCCGCCATTTTTTCAGCTTTCGCTTTCACTTCTTCGATGCCGCCGACCATATAGAAGGCACCTTCGGGAAGGTGATCATATTCACCAGCAACAACCGCTTTGAACGATTGAATCGTTTCTTCCAGAGGAACCTGCTTACCGTCGGAGCCGGTAAAGACCTTGGCAACGTCGAAAGGCTGGCTCAGGAAGCGTTCGATCTTACGCGCACGGGCAACGGTCAGTTTGTCGTCTTCCGACAGTTCGTCCATGCCAAGGATCGCAATGATATCCTGAAGCGACTTATAGCGCTGCAGCACGCCCTGAACGTCACGCGCAACGTTGTAGTGCTCTTCGCCAACGATGGACGGGTCCATCAGACGCGAAGTGGAGCCGAGCGGATCAACAGCAGGGTAGATACCCTTTTCCGAGATCGAACGGTCCAGAACGGTTGTCGCGTCAAGGTGCGCAAACGATGTCGCAGGTGCAGGGTCGGTAAGGTCATCCGCAGGAACGTAAACGGCCTGAACCGATGTAATCGAACCGGATTTGGTCGATGTAATACGTTCTTGCATCGCACCCATGTCGGTCGCCAGAGTTGGCTGGTAGCCCACGGCCGAAGGAATACGACCCAGCAGAGCCGAAACTTCGGAACCGGCTTGGGTAAAGCGGAAAATGTTGTCGACGAAGAACAGAACGTCGGTACCGGACTGGTCGCGGAACTGTTCGGCCAGTGTCAAACCGGTCAGAGCAACACGCATACGCGCTCCGGGAGGTTCGTTCATCTGGCCATACACCAGCGCAACCTGCGATTTCTCAAGGTCATCAGGGTTAATAACGTTGGATTCGATCATTTCGTGGTACAGGTCGTTCCCTTCACGGGTACGTTCACCAACGCCCGCGAAAACCGAATAACCCGAGTGCACTTTGGCGATGTTGTTGATCAATTCCATGATCAGAACGGTTTTACCAACACCGGCACCACCGAACAGGCCAATTTTACCACCCTTGGCGTAAGGGGCCAGCAGGTCGATCACCTTGATGCCGGTTTCCAGCACTTCGGATGAAGTTGACTGCTCAGCGAACTCAGGCGCGTCAGCGTGGATCGAGCGACGATCTGTCGACTGGATTTCGCCTTTTTCGTCAATGGCTTCGCCAACGACGTTCATGATGCGACCCAAAGTGGCGTTGCCGACTGGGATCGAAATAGGGGCCCCGGTGTCCTCTACGCGTTGACCGCGCACAAGACCTTCGGTCGCGTCCATCGCGATGGTACGAACTGTGTTTTCGCCAAGGTGCTGAGCCACTTCGAGGATCAGCTTCTTGCCGTGATTTTCAGTCACAATAGCGTTCAGGATCTCCGGCAGGTGATCATCGAACTGCACATCGACGACGGCGCCGATGACTTGTGTAATTTTGCCGACTGCATTTGCCATGTCGTTTCTCCGATTTGTTCTACAGCGCTTCCGCGCCGGAAATGATTTCGATCAGCTCGTTGGTGATGACGGCTTGGCGCGAACGGTTATATTCGATGGTCAGATCTTCGATCATTTCACCGGCGTTCCGTGTCGCGTTGTCCATTGCCGACATCCGCGCGCCCTGTTCCGAGGCCGCGTTTTCCAGCAGAGCCGAGAAGATCGCCGTTGCGACGCCGCGCGGCAGCAGATCGGCCAGAATGGCTTCTTCGCTGGGCTCGTAATCGAACAGTGTCGTCGCCTCGTTCGCGCCTTCTTCTGCATCGAAGGAAGCGGGGATGATCTGCTGTGCCGTGGGGATCTGACTGACGACGTTCACGAACTTCGAATAGAAGATCGTGGCGATGTCGTATTCACCCGCGTCGAACCGGCCAAGAATGTCCTTGGCAATGCCCTGCGCATCGACATAGCCGAGACGTTTGACATCACTCAGGTCAACGTGACCGACGAGATTCTTGGCAAAGTCACGACGGATGCTGTCGCGGCCCTTCTTGCCAACGGTCAGGATCTTGACCTCCTTGCCCTCGCTGATCAAGCGACGGGCATGGGCTTTGGCAAGCTTTGCGATGTTGGCGTTGAAGCCACCGCACAAGCCGCGTTCAGCGGTCATGACAACCAACAGGTGCACCTTGTCCGACCCAGTACCGCTAAGCAGCTTGGGTGCAGAATCAGAGCCACCTACCGATGCAGCCAGCCGCGACATCACAGCGTTGAAACGCTCTGTGTAGGGGCGGGACTGTTCGGCAGCTTCCTGCGCGCGGCGAAGTTTCGCCGCGGCAACCATCTGCATGGCCTTGGTGATCTTGCGGGTCGATTTGACCGACGCGATCCGGTTTTTTAGGTCCTTGAGGTTTGGCATCTGCCCTCCCTCCCTTAAGCGAAGTCAGCGGCGAAAGAATCGATGGCAGCTTTGATCTTGTCTTCCAGCTCACCCTTCACCTTGCGGTCGTTGTTGGTGATGTCGGCCATCAGGTCGGCATTCTTGCTGCGCAGATGTGCCAGCAGGCCCGCTTCGAAACGACCAACATCCTTGACCGCGATCTTGTCGAGGTACCCGTTTGTGCCAGCATAGATCACGCAGACGATTTCTGCATTGGTCAGGGGCGAATACTGCGGTTGCTTCATCAGCTCTGTCAGGCGCGCACCACGGTTCAGCAACTGCTGCGTGGAGGCATCAAGATCAGAACCGAACTGGGCAAAGGCCGCCATTTCGCGGTATTGCGCCAGCGACAGCTTGACCGGACCGGCAACCGAGGACATCGCCTTGGTCTGTGCGGATGAACCAACACGCGAAACCGACAAACCGGTGTTCACCGCAGGGCGGATACCCTGGTAGAACAGTTCGGTTTCAAGGAAGATCTGACCGTCGGTGATCGAAATCACGTTGGTTGGAATAAACGCCGAAACGTCGCCACCTTGAGTTTCGATGATCGGCAGAGCTGTGAGAGAGCCATTACCAGCGGCATCACCCAGCTTCGCCGAACGCTCTAGCAGACGGGAGTGGAGATAGAAAACGTCACCAGGGTACGCTTCACGTCCGGGTGGGCGACGCAGCAACAGCGACATCTGGCGATAGGACACGGCCTGCTTGGAAAGGTCATCATAGATGATCAATGCGTGACGGCCGTTATCGCGGAAGAATTCCGCCATGGCTGTCGCCGAATAAGGCGCGAGGTACTGCATCGGAGCAGGTTCGGATGCCGTGGCGGCCACAACGATCGAATAGGCAATCGCGCCTGTTTCCTCGAGCTTTTTCACCAACTGAGCAACGGTCGAACGCTTTTGGCCGATCGCAACGTACACGCAGTACATTTTCTTGCTCTCGTCGTCGCCGGCGGCGTCGTTGATCTGCTGCTGGTTCAGGATCGCATCCAGAGCAACGGCAGTCTTGCCGGTCTGACGGTCACCAATGATCAATTCGCGCTGGCCACGGCCAACGGGGATCATCGCGTCGACGGACTTCAGGCCGGTCGCCATCGGCTCGTGAACCGATTTCCGCGGGATGATGCCTGGTGCCTTGACGTCGGCAAGACCACGTTCAGTGGATTCGATAGGGCCTTTGCCGTCGATCGGGTTGCCCAGACCGTCAACTACGCGACCCAGCAGGCCGTTGCCGATTGGCACGTCCACGATCGAGTTGGTGCGCTTGACTGTGTCACCTTCCTTGATGTCGCGGTCGGAACCGAAAATAACAACACCGACGTTGTCGGTTTCCAGGTTCAGGGCCATGCCCATGATGCCACCGGGGAATTCGACCATCTCACCGGCCTGGACATTGTCCAACCCGTAAACGCGAGCGATACCGTCACCGACGGACAGAACGCGGCCAACTTCGGCGACTTCTGCTTCTTGACCAAAGTTCTTGATCTGGTCTTTTAGAATCGCAGAAATCTCTGCTGCTTGGATACCCATTTATCCGACCTCTTTCATTACATTCTGGAGGGAATTGAGCTTCGCGCGGATCGACGTATCGATCATCTTGGAGCCCACTTTTACGATAAGACCGCCGATAAGAGTATCATCAACGGTCGCATTCAACGTTACTTTCTTGCCTGTGGTCGCGGCCAGCGATTTGGACAATTTGTCAGACTGCGCCTTTGTCAGCGCCTTGGCCGAGATCACATCTGCTGTGACTTCGCCCTTTTCCACCGCGATGATTTCGCGCAGATTCTGGATTAGTTGCGGCAACACGAATAGACGGCGCTTGTTTGCCATCAATTCCAATGTGCTTGCCATGGTCTGGGACAGGCCCATCTTGCGTGAAATCGCGCTGATCGATGCGGCTTGCTGTTCGCGCGTGTAAATCGGCGAATTGATCAGGTCGCGGAAGTCTTCGCTGTCAGCCAATGCGCCTTGCAACGCATCAATATCTTTTTCGATTTGTGGCAGGGTTTTGGCCTCTTGGGCCAACTCATACACGGCAGTCGCATATCGCTTTGCGATGCCTGTAGACATTGATGCTGTTTCGGACACGTCCATCCTCTCGTACGTCAGTGCCGGATATGCGAATACATCGCGTCACCGGGGTGTTGGCGCGGCTTGAATTTACCCAAGACGTCTAAATCAGGGCGGATGTAGCAGACAGACCCGCGTCCCGCAACACAGTATAGCGAGGTTGGCGCACGAAACCGCGCCTTATTCTTATCGCTTTGGGATGATGCGACGCTTTGACCAGTTTTTACCGGTGTAATTATTACGATCGTTCTTATTTCACCGACTGAAAACGATTCTTGTCGGATCGGATCGAAGTCACACCGGCCTCGGGACCCCGGCACCCGCCCCTTCAAGTACGCTTCCGGCTCGGCGTGCCGGTGTACGCGTCACTTTGCCCTTGGGGGGATAGACGAGCTTTGTCACCTCTACCATGAACACGCCTCCGGCCATCATCGTCGGCATATGGCGCCCGACTTTTTCGAACAACTGCCCCGAGCGGCGAAACACCCGTCGGGTAGAGGGCAATTGATACAACGCACCCAGTTGCCGCTCTGGCAAAAACTGATGCTTGCGAAGCTGCGTTTCCAGTTGACTAAGCGAATACGGCCGCCCAAATCCAAACGGCGTAATGTCGCTGCGCGCCCAGAATCCGGCACGGTTGGGCACAATAAAAAGCGCTCTGCCGCCCGGCCCCAGAACCCGCCAGCATTCCTCGAGCAAATCGCCCTGCCGATCCGATGTCTCAAGGCCGTGCATCAGTACAAGCCGGTCAACATGCCCTGTTTCGATTGGCCATAGCGTTTCTTCGGTAAGCACAGACGTGTTGGGCATGCCGGCGGGCCATGGCATCACCCCTTGCGGCCCGGGCATCAAACTCATCACCCGTCGTGCATCCCCGAGATAGGGCCGCAGCAGCGGCACCGCAAAGCCGAAGCCCACCACCGTCTGGCCCTTGGTCTCGGGCCACAGTTCCAGCATCCTACTGCGTAACGACAATTGCGCGGCTCGACCCAGAGCGCTACGATAATAGAAGTTGCGCAGATCTTGAACGTCGAGATGCATGTGGCTGGGGCCTCTTATCGGGTTCTGATGGCTATGTTAGCCTAAACACAAGACGCGCAAAAGAGATCTCGGGGCGAAACCCGTTTGCAGCACCGCCGTCTCCGCGCTAGCGTTGCTGTCCACACACTTCTACATCTGACAGGAGCCATACCATGCCTTTTGATCTTGTGACCATCCCGTGCCTGTCTGACAACTATGCTTTCTTGTTGCGAGATCAGGACAGCGGTTCGGTGGCGCTGATTGATGCGCCCGAGGTCGGATCAATAGCTGCGAGACTGCACGCGCTCGGCTGGACGCTGAACGAAATCTGGCTGACCCATCACCACCCTGACCATATTCAGGGTGTGCCTGAGCTATTGGCCAAATACCCCGCCCGGGTCATCGGGGCGACAGCCGATCAACACCGGCTGCCAGAACTAGACCTAGCGCTTTCGGATGGCGACACGTTCCAGTTCGGCGGGCATGAGGTCCAGGTCATTGACGTCTCCGGACACACTCTCGGTCATGTTGCGTTTTATGTCAGCGCAGCCGAATGCGTCTTTACCGCTGACAGCCTGATGGCGCTTGGATGTGGACGCCTGTTCGAAGGAACGCCTGCCCAAATGTGGGAAAGCATGCAAAAGCTGATGCGACTGCCGCCAGCTACCACTGTCTGCTCGGGCCATGAATATACGCAATCAAATGCAAAATTCGCCCTAACGGTTGATCCCGAAAATGCGGCACTTATATCTCGTGCAAGAGAGATTGATCAGGCGCGCGCCGATGACGTGCCGACTGTCCCCTCGACGCTTTCACTGGAACTTGAAACCAATCCGTTCTTGCGCCCATTCGACCCGAACATCCGCGCGCTTCTCGGAATGGTCAACGCCACCGACACTGACGTGTTTGCCGAAATCCGCGCGCGAAAAGATCGGTTCTGATCGCCGCAATCATGGCCAAAAATCGACGATCACGATAAATGTGACATCGATATTGCAGAAAAACCTTGAAGCTTTGCCATGATCAACCAAACTCTAATACTATGAGGCCATGTTCGGCTGAGGTGCTCGCGTTAATGGGCTACTTGGTCGACACAGTTCGAAAAGGAGCACACCTGTGCCTTCATTCTCGTCTACACTAGAACAAGCAATTCACGCAGCGCTTGCGCTTGCGAACGCGCGCAAACATGAATTTGCGACGCTCGAACACCTTTTGCTGGCCCTGATTGACGAACCCGACGCCGTTCAGGTCATGAAAGCCTGCTCCGTCGATATGACAGAGCTGCGCGAAACTCTCGTCGAATTCGTCGACGAAGATTTGAGCAACCTGATTACTGACGTGGACGGCTCCGAAGCGGTACCAACCGCTGCGTTCCAGCGCGTGATCCAGCGGGCCGCAATCCATGTGCAATCCTCTGGCCGGACCGAAGTGACCGGCGCGAACGTATTGGTCGCGATCTTTGCAGAACGCGAGAGCAATGCTGCCTATTTCCTGCAAGAACAGGACATGACCCGTTATGATGCGGTCAATTTCATCGCGCACGGCGTTGCAAAAGATCCTGCATTTGGTGAACCGCGGTCAGTCTCGGGCGCGCCCGAGCACGAGGAAGAAACCCCCGGTGTCACCGAGGGCGACAAAAAAGAATCCGCTTTGGCGAAATATTGCGTGGATCTGAACGCCAAATCACGCGAAGGCGATATCGACCCGCTGATCGGGCGCGAAGCCGAAGTGGAACGCTGCATTCAGGTCCTGTGCCGCCGCCGCAAGAATAACCCCTTGCTGGTGGGCGACCCCGGTGTGGGCAAGACAGCCATCGCGGAAGGGCTGGCACGTAAGATTGTAGCCGGTGAAACCCCGGAAGTGTTGGCTGAAACCACAATATATTCGCTCGATATGGGCGCGTTGCTGGCCGGCACCCGGTATCGCGGTGACTTTGAAGAACGGCTCAAGGCCGTCGTCACCGAGCTGGAACAACACGAGAATGCTGTGCTGTTCATTGATGAAATCCATACTGTGATCGGTGCCGGCGCAACCTCTGGCGGCGCGATGGATGCGTCGAACTTGCTAAAACCCGCCCTGGCGGGGGGCAAGTTGCGGACCATGGGCTCCACCACCTACAAAGAATTCCGCCAGCATTTTGAAAAAGACCGTGCCCTGGCGCGGCGCTTTCAGAAAATTGACGTGAACGAGCCCTCGGTGGAGGATGCGGTGAAAATCCTTAGGGGAATTAAGCCGTATTTCGAGGATCATCATTCGGTCAAATACACGGCGGACGCCATTCGTACCTCTGTCGAGCTGGCGCATCGGTACATCAATGATCGCAAATTGCCCGACTCCGCCATCGACGTGATTGACGAAGCAGGTGCAGCCCAGCACTTGGTTACCGCGTCCAAACGACGCAAGACCATTGGCACAAAGGAAGTTGAAGCCGTCGTTGCAAAAATCGCGCGGATTCCGCCCAAGAATGTGTCGAAGGACGATGTGATCGTCTTGAAAGACCTCGAAGCGTCGCTGAAACGGGTCGTTTTTGGTCAGGATGCCGCGATCAGTGCGCTTTCTTCCGCGATCAAACTGGCTCGTGCGGGTCTGCGTGAACCTGAGAAGCCCATCGGGAACTATCTGTTCGCGGGCCCGACCGGTGTGGGCAAGACCGAGGTGGCGAAACAGCTTGCCGATACGCTTGGCGTCGAGCTTCTGCGCTTTGACATGTCTGAATACATGGAGAAGCACGCGGTTTCACGCTTGATCGGTGCGCCTCCCGGCTATGTCGGTTTCGATCAGGGCGGCATGTTGACTGACGGTGTGGATCAGCACCCCCATTGCGTCCTGCTCTTGGACGAAATGGAAAAGGCCCACCCTGACGTGTACAACATTCTGTTGCAGGTCATGGATCACGGCAAGCTGACGGACCACAACGGCCGGACAGTTGATTTCCGCAATGTCGTGTTGATCATGACCTCGAACGCGGGCGCATCCGAGCAGGCAAAAGAGGCCATTGGCTTTGGCCGTGACCGTCGTACCGGCGAAGACACCGCGGCGATTGAACGGACGTTCACACCGGAATTCCGCAACCGTCTTGATGCGGTCATCAGCTTTGCGCCGCTTCCGAAAGAAGTGATCATGCGGGTGGTCGAAAAGTTCGTGCTTCAGCTTGAGGCGCAACTGATGGATAGGAATGTGACGATTGAACTTTCGACCAAGGCCGCCGAATGGTTGGGTGAAAAAGGGTATGATGCCAAAATGGGGGCACGTCCGCTTGGGCGCGTTATCCAGGAGCACATCAAGAAACCTTTGGCCGAAGAATTACTGTTCGGCAAACTCGCCAAGGGTGGCGTTGTCAAAGTCGGTGTCAAGAAAGGTGAACTGGATCTCACGATCCTGAGCGCCGAAAACCCCAAGCTGACGGGCAACAAGCCGCCCTTATTGACCGCCGAATGAAACCGATAGGCGCGGCTCTGGCCGTCGCCCTTCCCTTTGCCAACCCCGTGTTGGCAGAGGGGTTCACCGTTTCGCCCCCCATCGATTGTGACCTGACGTCTGACTGTTATATCCAGCAATACGTCGACAGTGACCCTTCCCCCAACGCATCAGACTTTACCTGCTCGTCCCTGAGTTATGATGGCCACAAAGGCACTGACTTTGCCTTGCCGAACCGCGCCAGAATAAACGACAATGTGGGCGTCTTGGCCAGTGCCGCCGGCAAGGTCAAAAGCCTGCGCGACGGAATGGTTGATGCGCCGTATTCCGATGCCAGAGCCACGGAAATCGCCGGTCGCGAATGCGGCAATGGCGTCGTGGTTGACCATGGTGACGGGTGGGAAACTCAATACTGTCACATGAAGCAAGGATCCATCAACGTGACCCGCGGGCAGGACGTGCAGCGGGGACAGATGCTTGGCTTTGTGGGGCAATCAGGCAAGGCTGCGTTTCCACATGTGCACCTTTCGGTACGTAGGGCGGGCAAGGTGGTCGACCCCTTTGATCCGGATGGGAACACCCGGTGTGACAGCCCGGGTGACAGCAACTTGTGGACACAACGGCCCGCATATCAGCCCGGTGGATTGATCGAGATTGGGATCTCGTCAGCAGTGCCGGCCTATGATGACATAAAGGCTGGTTTGACGCCGAAATCCTCCTTGCCCGCTGCGTCCCCCGCGCTGGTTGTCTGGGGATTCCTCTATGGCACCCAGGCAGGTGACATAATCAACCTGTCAATTACCGGCCCGGAGGGTATGATCATCGCCGATGACGTGACCCTTACCAAGACCCAGGCACAGGCATTCAGGGCGATCGGGAAGAAGACCAGGACCGGCTGGTCGACAGGCGCTTACAGCGCCACGGTGACGATGATCAGGGGCCCGCAGGTCATCAGCCAACGCAGCACCGACATTGTGATTGAATAACCTTATTTTTCAGTCAACTTAAGCTCGATCCGGCGGTTCTGCGCACGCGCCGCTTCGGAATCGCCCAAAGCAACCGGTTGATATTGCCCAAATCCGTTGGCGGCGAGCCGTTCAGGAGGGATACCTAGAAAGTCGATCATATACTTGACCACAGACAGCGCCCGCGCTTGGCTCAACTCCCAATTGTCTGCAAACTGGCCAAGCCCCGACAATGGTTGGTTGTCGGTGTGACCATCCACCCGGATCACCCAGTCAATTTCGGGCGGAATATCCGCCGCGATGTTGCGCAATATCGTAGCAACCTTGGCAATCTCACCGCGTCCATCCGGTGACAGGATCGCGGAACCAGGCGGAAACAACACCTCCGAAGAAAATACGAACCTGTCGCCTTCGATCCGGACACCGGCCTGTTTTCCCAAAAGCTCTCGCAGGCGTCCGAAAAATTCCGACCGGTATTGCTCAAGATCTTTGGCTTTGGCCTCCAGTCGCTTTCGTTCTGCGGCTTCCAATTCGGCGCGACGGCGCTCTTCTGTCGCAACTCTCGCAAGCGCCGTATTCAAATCGGAACCCAGTGATTGCAACTGGACTTCCTTCGCCGCGTCACGGGCAACGGCATCATCCAACAAGGCGCGCAAGTCACCCAACTGCCCCCTCAATGCGGCCACCTGCTGGTTCAACAATTCGGTCTGTCGCTGCGCAGCGGCGCTGGTGTCTTCCTCCGCGGCCAATGATTTGCGCGCAGCAGCTAACAGCGCCTGCTGTTTCTCGGTCTCGGTGGTTTGGTCCGCCGCAATGGTCTCAGCCGCAAGCTTGGCAGCAAGAGCCTCTGCAAGCTTCGCCCTTAACTTTTCGCTGTCCGCCGCTAATTCTTCGCGCTCGGCCGCGAATTCGTCGCGTTCAGCCAAAGCTTGTCCTTCGCGATCGGCCAAAGCTTGTTCTTTGGCACTTACCTCGGTCTGCAATTGGTCGACGTCAAGCAACGCGGCCGCAAGCTTGGCATTTAAATCGCCTTCAGCGGTACGTGCGGCGGCAAGCAAGGTTAATGTATCCTCGGCATCTTTGCGCTGAGCTTCCAGGGCAAGCGTCATCGCAGTCAGTTCCGCATCCGCGTTCTTGAGCTTGTCGCGCAGCCGTTCAGCCGCCGCAGCCTCGGTCAACCTTGCTGCCTCGGCCTCTGACAATGCGACCTCCGACGCCTCTTTGACGGCGGCAAGCTGCTTTTGCGTATCCGCGTTTTTGGCGTTCAACTCCTCGATCATCGCCGCCAGCGCATCCCGTCGCGCCGCCGCTAGTCGGGCCGTTTCCGCCTGCGCGTCTGTCTCACGCCGGGCTTGTGACAATGCAAGGTTCAGGGCGACCTTTTCATCGACCAGCTCGGTGTTTTTCTGTTCCAGCAAGGCGGCCTTGTTCGTCACCTCATCGCGTTGCGAAAGCAGCGTGGCAACCTGCGCTTCGAAACTGGTGATCTGAGATTGCGCATCGTCAAGAGCGGCTGCCTGCGCGTCGCGCGTTGCCGTCAGCGACGCAATCAGCGCTGCCTGCTGCGACGCTTGGTCGCGCGCAGCATCTAACGTCGAATTAAGCGTACCTAACCGTGCTTCAAGCCCCGCATTGTTTTGACGTTCAATTCCCAATGCCTGCGCAAGGGCCGCCACCTCGCCCGACAAGGAATTCAGCTCGCTCTCCTGGCCGTTTATCCGTTGGGTCTGGACAGCTTGCAAAACCATGAAAATGGTAAGCACGAACATCAACACCAGCAACAGGCCTGTCATGGCATCGACGAAGCCTGGCCAGATCGACCCTTGGAACCTTGACCCTGTGCGTCGTGATAGCGCCATTATCAGGTATCCTCGGGGCCAAATCTATCCGGGGTTCGCATGCGGCGGGGTTCTGGGGAACGTGGGGGGGATAGCACCTTGGCTAGCAGCGAAATGTCTTTGCGCAGTTCGGCCATGGTTTCCTGGCGGCCTGCTGAAATTTCTTCGAGAATGCGCAGCAGTTGAACGTCAATCGACCGCAATCGCATCCGGCTTTCGGCATCAACCGGATCTTCACCACCTTGATCTTCCAGCGCGGCTATCATGCGTTCCTGCCCGTTTGCGATCCGTTCCAGGCTTTTTATCGTCAAGCTGTCGCGTTCGTTTGGTGCGTTCATCCCCTCAACAGAGCTGACAAGGGCCCCTAGCCGGGTGTTGAGCGTCGATTGGCTTTCTGTTGTTTGACCCATCAATCGGGTCAGAACGTCCATCTGTTCGGCCATGTGATCAAGTACACCGGCGACCGCATTTTGGTCCGCGCTGCCTTCTTCGCCCGACGAAAAGCCAACTCTCGTGATTGAGCTTAGCCAATCTTCAAGCTCTTGATAAAACCGGTTCTGGCCGTGCCCGGCAAACAGCTCGAGCAGGCCAACAACAAGCGATCCGGCCAGCCCAAGAAGCGAAGACCCAAACGCCACGCCCATTCCGCCCAACTGTGATTCCAGACCCGTCATAAGGCGTGTAAACATATCTGTACTGCCATCGCCTTGTTGGGGGGCGAGGCTGCGGATGGTTTCGACGACAGCCGGCACTGTCGTCGCCAAACCATAGAATGTCCCCAAAAGCCCCAGAAAAATCAACATATTAACGATGTACCGCGTGATTTCACGGGCTTCATCAATCCGGGTGGAAACTGAATCCAGGATCGACCGCGTCGACGATGCATTCACCTGCATGCGTGCGCCTCGTGTTCGCAACAAAGACGCCAGCGGTGCCAGAAGCTGTGGAGCGACCGTTTCCGGATCAGGGGCCGCAGAGGCAAAGTTTTCGATCCAGCGTACCGATCCTATCAGTTGAACGACCTGATAAAAGCAGGCGATTACGCCAATCACGAACACGAAGATGATCACGCCATTCAGATAGGGGTTCGCTTCGAAAATCGGCAATACACTTGGCAAAGCCAAGAATGCGCCGATACCGGACAACCCAAGAGCGATCAACATTAATGTGATCTGCCGCACGGGCTGTGAGAATTGCGGTTTGGACTCGCGGTCTGATTGCGCCATGCCTGGTGGCTCCTGACACTTTTTGTGCTTCTGTTGCCGCAGCTTACACCCAAGACACCGGATTATGCCATGGCTTTATGCGCAAAGCGTCTTAACGCGATTTTGCAGCCACTCCAGCGCCGGGTCGTGCAAGCCGATCTGGGTGAGGTGAGACGCGGTATTGAACAGGTATTCCTTGTTCGGGCCCATGCCACCTACCGCTCGGGCAATGATCTGGGCCTGCTCTTCCAATGGCAAGCCCCCGCAATATTGGTCGTGGTCGGCATCAATCACATAAACCAATGCGCGGACGGTCCGGTTATCCTGCAACGTCACCTCCAGGGTTTTCTCGACGTAGGCGGATGAAATCAGTTCACGTTCGCGCAGATAAGCCAGGGTCGCATCCTCGGCACCCGGTGCCACCCGCAACGCGATTCCATCGCAGGCGGTTCCCGCAAGCGCGTCCAGTGCGAGCACAAGCCCCGGCTTCTCGATCGACCCGCGGTGATGGATCGACCGCATGCAGAAAGATCGCGAGTATCCCGGCAGGCGGCCGATGACGCGTTCCGCCACTTCGAAACCCGGATTCCACAACAAACTGCCGTAGCCAAATACCCACATTGCCATCGCTGTCGTCCTTCACTATCCGCATGACCAAAGCGGCTTTTACGCAGGTGTTAAAAAGGTTTTCGGTGCAATGGGCAAGCTAGTGTTAATCGTGGTCGCCTTGGCAGTGGTTTGGAGCGGATGGTGGCTTATCGCATCAAGCGGGCTGGATCGACGCCTTACCAAGACGATGGCATCGTACAAGGCATCCGGGTGGCAGATCGGCGTTGAAGCGCGCGAAAGGCTGGGCTTTCCCACGATGCTGCACACCCGTCTGACAGGTGTGTCCATCGCTCCTGCGCCTGCGCAGGGGTCTCAGACGGGGTTGGCCGCCTCTGTTGCGGCGCCACGTATAGATATTTCGGCCCTGCCCTATTGGCCAAGCTATGCAACCGTGTCGTCACCGGTGATGCATTTCGATCTTGCGGCACCCGGCTTCCAAGCTGCCGTCAAGGTGAACGATGTCCAGGCTGATCTCCGCCTGCGCATTGGCTGGAACTCAGAGCTCGAAAGCCTTTCACTTACCAGCAACGAATGGGAGTTCACGAGCCCGGTCACCGGCAAGGTCGGCGGACAAGGCATTGAGGTAACGGCGGTTCAACAAGACCGGCAGCTTCCGATATATGATGTCAAGGCGACACTCGACGAGGTCACCCCAGACGCTGGCATTCCGGGCCTTCTGGGTCTGTCCCAAGATTGGTCGCAACCCTTGGACATCGCAACGGCAGACCTGACTCTCACATTTGACCGCCCGTGGGGGAATGATGCACCTGGAACCGTCCGCCCCCAGCCCCGTGTCATCGACCTGCATCGGGCCGAACTAGCGTGGCGGAGCGTCGCCGCACGGGCCAGCGGGACCATAGCCATCGCTGAAGACGGGGTCTTGACAGGCACTTTGTCACTTGAAGTGGACGATTGGCCGACCTTGTTGGACATGGCCAGCAACGCCGGATATCTGCCGGCCGATTTTCGCCCGCAGGCCGAACAGATGTTGAAAGGTCTTGCGCAGATGAGCGGCAAAACCACAGGGCTGGATCTTACGATCAGCATCACCGACGGTCAGATGGCGATGGGTTTCATCCCTCTGGGTCAAGCACCACGGATCATTCTGCGTTAGGTTACCGACAGTATGACCCACTGCGATGGCGGGCGGTGTCGAGATGGAAGTGATCAAGGTGGTATCGATCTGCTTTCGGACCCAGTATCGTCCCAAAGGGCCCACACGCACCTTTGTGAGCCCGCTGCACTGCCGTGCGACTGGCAGCAGCATCCCAACCCTTCAGGACGCTGATCTCTTGTCCCGTTTTAAGCTGAAAGGCAGAAACATCTATCGCCCGGCCCCGCCCATGTTCCGAGATTTTGCCCCCCGGTTCGTTGTTCCGCGTACGGCAGGTATAATGCGCAGCAATGCGCAGACCTCTTAGTCCGCCAATGTCGGCGAAGGCGGGTTTGGCTGCATTCTCGATCCAGCTTTTGAGCGCCTTGGCAGTCTTGCAATCCATCACCGATGCTTGGCTTAACCTTACTCCCGACACGGACTCGATTTGAACGGCGGCGTCGACGCCACACCCGTTCAACTCAGGCTTCACCCGACCGATGAACTTACCCTGGATCGCGACATCGTCGCACACGGCACCCTGGGCCAAAAGCTTTCGTTGCTTTTGTGCGGCATCTTCAATGGCATGACTGCGCAACACAGGGCGTAGTGACGCAGCGATCCCTATGCTTTCTTGCGCAGCAGACGTAACAATTTTTGTCGGTGCAGTTAACTGACCGCGATCCGATGGCAACGCATCTACAGTCCCGGTTCTGGCCACCGGCCTCGGGGATTGATCAGGTCCCGCCCATACCGGGCTGCATAGCATCACCGCTATAAGCGCGGGACGGATCATTTCTTGCCGGATTGGCGCCCGAAATTCGGGGCGTCAGTATCTTGTCCAGCCTCAATGATGCCTCGGCGGATCGCTCGAGTACGGGTGAAGTACGCATGCAAATGATCCCCGTCGCCGATGCGAATGGCACGCTGAAGCGCAAACAGTTCTTCGGTAAAGCGACCCAGAATTTCCAGAGTGGCCTCTTTGTTCGTCAGGAAAACATCGCGCCACATCGTCGGGTCGCTGGCGGCAATACGGGTAAAATCGCGAAACCCCGCCGCCGAGTATTTTATGACTTCGCTATCGGTCACGCGGCGCAAATCATCCGCTACACCTACCATTGTATACGCAATCAAATGCGGAGCGTGGCTAGTGACGGCAAGAACAAGATCGTGATGTTCCGCATCCATTTCCTCGACATTCGCGCCCAGCCCTTCCCACAGGTTGCGCAACCGCGAAATCGCGTCGGGATGGGTATCAGGCACTGGCACCAACAGACACCAGCGGTTGTCAAATAATTCGGCAAACCCACTGCGGGGACCAGAATGTTCGGTACCGGCCAGGGGGTGCGCGGGAATAAAATGAACATTATCGGGCAAGATCGGCCCGACCTGGGCGATGACATCGGCCTTGACGGATCCCACGTCGGTGACGGTGCAACCGGGCTTTAGGAAACCCGCCATTTCAGCAGCGACTGATCCCATCACACCAACCGGGACACATAGAACCACCAAATCAGCGCCTTCCACGGCCTTGGCGATCGTATCGCATACCTCGTCGCACAGGCCTATTTCGCGGGCGATGTCTCGTGTCTCTGCGCTTCGTGCAAAACCCGATACGGTGCCGGCCAAGCCTGCGCGTTTCATGCCCCAGAACATGGACGACGCAATCAGGCCCAAGCCGATCAAGGCTACTTTTTCATAAATTACCGGCATATCAATCGCCCTTGAATTGACGTATCGCGTGAACGACGCGGCGACACGCGCTTTCATCGCCCACGGTGATCCGCAAACAAGACGGCAGTTGATAGCCCGCAACCCGCCGAACGATTAAGCCTTGGGTCTTCAGGTAGTCGTCACACGCTTCGGCCTCGGCCTGCGACTTGAAACGCGCAAGGATGAAATTGGCGCATGACACATCCGACGGCACGCCGATCTCGGCTAAAGCATCGGCCATCCAACTCCGCCAGCGTGCGTTCTCCCTACGGCAATGCGTCGCATAGGTCGTGTCTTTGATCGCGGCTTCAGCAGCGTTCAACCCCGCTTGCGACACGTTGAACGGACCGCGTACACGGTTCAAGACGTCGATGATATGTGCCGGTCCATAGCCCCAGCCCACCCGCAAACCACCCAAGCCATAAAGTTTGGAAAAGGTCCGCGTCATGATAATGTTATCATGCATGTCGACCAAAGCCGCCCCGCCGTCATACCCATCGACGTATTCGGCATAAGCGCCGTCCAGCACCAGAATAGCCTTCTCGGGGATCCCCACGGCCAGACGCTCAATCTCGCTCAGGCCAATCATGGTGCCGGTCGGGTTGTTTGGGTTAGCGATGAACACAAGCCGGGTTTTATTGGTGCATCCGGCCAGTAGGGCGTCCACATCCGTTACACGCTCATTTTCAGATACTTCCACAGGTGTAGCCCCGTTGGCGAGCGCCGAAATACGGTACATGCCAAACCCGTGAACAGTGTGCAAAACCTCGGTACCCGGACCGGAATATGCCTGGCACAAAAAGGCGATGATCTCATCCGACCCGGCCCCGCAAATAATCCGTTCAGGGTCCAGCCCGTGCACGGTCGCTATGGCCTGGCGCAATGCGCTATGATCAGAGGAGGGATAGCGATGCAAGTCATACGATGCACGACGGTATGCTTCTATCGCAGCCTCGGACGGCCCCAACGGGTTTTCGTTCGAGCTGAGCTTGATTACATTTTCAAGCCCCGCCACATGCGCCGCACCACCTTGGTAAAGGGCGATGTCCATGATGCCGGGCTGAGGCTGAATTGCGGTTGTCATCTATCAAATCTCCTGTCGGGCGGACCTTAGCCGCGTGGTACGACCAGCGCCACTATGATATTGCCCCCTGCGGCTCATCTGCGGGTCGAAACGCAAAAGGGCCGCGCCGGTATGTCCAGCGCGGCCCCTTCGGCATCTGATGTGCGAGGAACCTTAGTTCTTCGCGTAGAATTCGACCACGAGGTTCGGTTCCATCATGACAGGATATGGCACGTCGCCCAAAGCAGGGGTGCGCACGAATGTCGCTGTCATCTTGGAGTGATCCGCCTCGATGTAGTCAGGCACGTCACGCTCGGCCAATTGCGTCGCTTCGAGCAGGGCAACCATTTGCTTGGACCGATCACGTACTTCGATCACGTCGCCTTCCTTGACGCGGTAGGAAGGAATGTTAACCTTCTTGCCGTTCACGCGGACGTGGCCGTGGTTTACGAACTGACGTGCGGCGAAAACGGTTGCGACGAACTTGGCGCGGTACACAACGGCGTCCAAGCGGCGCTCGAGCAGACCGATCAGGTTTTCACCTGTATCGCCTTTTACACGCTCGGCTTCACCGTAAATGCGGCGGAACTGCTTTTCGGTCAGATCGCCGTAGTAGCCCTTGAGCTTTTGCTTGGCGCGAAGCTGGATACCGAAGTCGGAAATCTTGCCCTTGCGGCGCTGGCCATGCTGGCCGGGGCCGTATTCGCGACGGTTTACCGGGGATTTAGGACGGCCCCAGATGTTTTCGCCCATACGGCGGTCAATTTTGTGCTTGGCAGCTGTGCGTTTTGTCACGGCTGTTCTCCTTTTTGTGGCCCCCGCAGAATTGCGACGGGCGGTAAAGGGCGTTGTCCTCTGGCCGAAGCCCGACAGGGTTCCCTTTGCAGGGTCCACCAACACCAATGAAGCCGCGCTTATATGAGCCATGGAAAGAGAGTCAACACGCAATCGCAGTATCTAGGTCTATACGGCGCAGTACCTGAGCGGTTTGGACAATCTGCGAAGCGTCTGGCCGCCCTTCTCGTCCGCGGGGGACAAAAACATATGTGCACAACGTTTGAAAGCCCCGGCTCATAGTCCGACACCCATTTATAAAGCGCGATTGAGAATCACGCGCGCCCCTGAAACCTATCCAAAAGATGCCCATACACTACGAAAGAGTTAATAAAACATTAAAATACCCAATTGCGAGTTGAAAAGTTAACGAAACTGATTCAAGCTAAATTAAGTAGTCAAGGAAGAATAACTGAATTGTGATGAAAAATTTAGGTGCTTACCAGAAATAGCTTGGTCCGGATGCACACGCCATTTTTGTTATATGGGCAAAGCAATTCGAGAATGCGGGGTAACGAGTGATGAGAATTCTGGCCGTAGAAGATAACAAGGACTTACGTCATCTCCTTGGGGTTTATCTAGAAGCACAAGACCATGAATATGTTCGCACGGCTGCCTCGGGTGCAGATGCCTTGACGATTATCAAAGATACGCCAGTGCCCTTTGATTGTTTTCTTCTTGATATTCAAATGCCCGAAATGTCCGGGATCGAACTTATTACCTATATCCGACAGATCCCCGGATATGAATTTGTGCCGATCATCATGCTTACTGGTGTCAAAAACAGCGATAGCATCGCCAAAGCCTTTGTCGCGGGTGCGTGGGATTACATCGTTAAGCCTTTTGAATTTTTTGAACTGGAAACCCGTATTCATGGGGCAGAGCTGCGCAATGCTGAGTTTATCCGGCACATCAAACGTCCGCACGAAAGCCCCAGCCGCGAGAAATACGAGGTCTTGCAGAAGATCGCCCTAGAACGCCCCATGACACCGGCCGACCTTTCAAAAAGCGGTCTGGTTACCGAAGAAGCCTTTGAAAACTATATTATGCGGATGCAATCGGAATTTGGCGGCGACACAACAGTCGCGGTAATTGCAGTGCAGAATTTCGCACAATTGATGGCATCTTTTTCGGAACCCCAACGCCATCAGTACACGGTCAAACTGGCCGTCGCCATTTCCGAGGCGCTGAAACCAATGGGTTTAATGCTGACCTATCGTTCAAATGGGATATTCGCGGCAGCGCTTCTTGACGCGGAAATGCAAACCAATTCAAGCATGGATAAGGCGGTGGCAAAAGCGGTCGCGTCCGTCGAGCTTGAGAATGCGAACCCTGAAATTCGGCCAATTTTTGACATTGGGTATTGCGTCACCAAAGACCGCTGGACCAGCAGTGATACCATGATCGCCGTCGACTCTGCAGCGCAAGAACTAGGCAGCTCCTCGCGCGCCATGATGTAAACTGGGGCCCGAACCCGCCGCTTTCGCCTCGGCCCTGCCCTATCGGCGTGGACTGGCCGGTTTATCTGTCACCGACGCACTGCCATCTGTGCCACGGCGTCGTGTCTGTGGCATGAGACAAGATGATCGTTAACCATGCCGACCGCCTCCATGAAGGCATAGACGATCGTGGGGCCGCAAAACTTGAATCCGTGCTTCTTGAGATCGTTGGAAATCTGCTTCGAGGTATCTGTCGACGTCGGCACGTCCCCGTGGGTGGCGTAGTGGTTCTGCACTGGCGCGCCCCCTACAAAATTCCAAAGATAGGTATCAAAACCTTCTCTTCGTTCAATGTCTTGCCAGACACGCGCGTTGGTGATGGTGGCTTCGATTTTACCGCGATGCCGGATAATGCCGGGGTTTTTCAATAACCTTTCGACATCTGCTTCGCCCCAGTCGGCGATAATGTTAGGGTCAAAGCCGGCAAAAGCTTCGCGGAAATTCTCTCTTTTCTTGAGGATGGTGATCCAGCTCAACCCGGCCTGAAAGCCGTCCAGTATCAATTTTTCCCACAGGGCACGGCTGTCATACTCTGGAACGCCCCAATCCGTATCGTGGTAATCTATGTAGATTTGCTCTGGGCCGGCCCAATCGCAGCGTTTCATTTCAGTTCCTTCCGCGGGAGATAGCGTTGATTGCGCCGTTTAGTGTCAGACACGTCAAATTGAATGTTTAAGTCTTTGTTGTCAAAACCTGTGCCATCAAATTGTGAAATCCTATGAAGAGTGAGCACCCTTTGATAGAATCAACGATGCACCGTTTCGCAAATCTGCCCGAAGGGCATGATAACCCGTTGGATTATGCCGTTTCTCAGCGTGATCGCTCCACGCTGGAAATGGTAAAAGAGGCGGTGAAACATAGGCAGACATTGCTGGCCTACCAGCCCATTCTTTACGGCAGTTCAACCGACAAAATCGCTTTTCACGAGGGACTTATACGCGTCTTGGATCCAACTGGGCGAGTTATTCCGGCACGCGAATTTATGCCTGTCATTCAAGACACTCAGTTGGGGCGCGAGGTTGATGTTCTTGCGCTGCGTGCAGGTCTGATCGCACTTAGAGAACATGCCGATCTACGGCTTTCCATAAATATGTCAGCCCGCTCTATCGGGTACAAACCCTGGACAACCATGCTGACCCACTGGCTTGACCGTGACGTTACCATTGGCGAACGACTGATATTGGAGATCAGCGAACAATCGGCCATGCAAATGCCAGAGCTTGTCGCGAGCTTCATGGAACAATTGCAAAGCAAGAAAATCTGCTTTGCATTGGATAACTTCGGGGCTGGCTATACCGCCATTCGATATTTCAAAGATATGTATTTTGATATTCTCAAGATTGACGGTCAGTTCGTGCGTGACCTTGCAACCAACGGTGACAATCGTGCCGTTATCTCGACCATGTTGGCGATCGCGCATAACTTCAACATGATTACCGTGGCCGAACAGGTTGAAAACCGCGACGATGCCGAAGCACTGTCGGCCTTGGGTGTAGATTGCCAGCAAGGCTATTATTACGCAGCACCCACCACCTCTCCTGAATGGGCCGATGAACCGGAATTTCGCAAAAGCAGTTAGCGTCCTACCTCATGATTGCCGCCTGTGTTGCGATGCGATATGCCTTTAATCAGAAGGCGGGGGATCGCGATCTTTTTCGCGAATGGAAAATACCCTTTGCCAGTAACCTAGGGGAAATTTAATGACTAATGTTGTCATCGCATCCGCCGCGCGTACGCCAGTCGGAAGCTTTAACGGTTCTTTCGCCAACACGCCCGCACACGATCTTGGTGCCGCCGTGTTGAAGGAAATTGTAGCACGTGCAGGCATTGATCCCTCTGAGGTCAGCGAAACCATCTTGGGTCAGGTGCTGACAGCCGCCCAGGGGCAAAACCCAGCACGACAGGCGCATGTGAATGCGGGACTGCCGATCGAATCTGCGGCCTGGTCCATCAACCAGGTGTGCGGGTCCGGGCTACGTGCCGTCGCTCTTGCTGCCCAACATATCCAGCTTGGCGATGCCGACATCGTAGCCGCAGGCGGCCAGGAAAACATGTCGATGAGCCCTCACGCCCAGAACTTGCGGGCGGGTCAAAAAATGGGTGATCTGCAATTTATCGACACCATGATTAAAGATGGATTGTGGGATGCATTTCACGGGTACCACATGGGGCAAACGGCCGAAAATGTCGCGGAAAAATGGCAAGTAAGCCGAGACACCCAAGACGAATTCGCTGTTGGTTCGCAAAACAAGGCCGAAGCCGCACAGAAGGCGGGAAAGTTCGCCGATGAGATCGTTGGATTTACGGTCAAGACGCGCAAGGGCGAAACGCTTGTCGATCAAGACGAATACATTCGTCACGGCGCAACGATAGACGCGATGCAGAAACTTCGCCCGGCTTTCACCAAAGACGGGTCAGTCACCGCCGCCAATGCCTCGGGCCTAAACGACGGTGCGGCCGGTGCCCTGCTGATGTCGGCCCAGAACGCCGAAAAGCGGGGCATCACCCCACTGGCGCGCATCGCATCTTACGCAACCGTGGGTCTGGACCCGACCATTATGGGGGCCGGTCCGATCTATGCGTCGCGCAAAGCGCTCGAGAAAGCTGGCTGGAAACCCGAAGATCTTGACCTTGTCGAAGCGAACGAAGCATTCGCGGCCCAGGCATGCGCAGTGAACAAGGAAATGGGCTGGGACCCTGCCATTGTAAACGTCAACGGTGGAGCCATCGCAATTGGCCACCCTATCGGGGCTTCGGGTGCGCGTATTCTTAACACCCTCCTTTTTGAAATGCAGCGCAGGGGTGCTAAAAAGGGTCTAGCAACGCTGTGTATTGGCGGAGGTATGGGCGTCGCCATGTGCCTTGAGCGTCCCTGACGTGTTTAATTTTGGCGGGGGTGTTCCGAACGCTCCCGCCAATAATAAAAAATATTATCCAGCGGTCTACCTAACTGTTGCAACCATACCGCGCGATGCTTACTGATTGTATACGTAATAAAATTGCGAATTGATAACTAGCAACGAAACAACGTTGCTGAAAGGGAGAATGATATGTCGCGTGTCGCACTTGTGACAGGGGGGAGCCGGGGTATCGGTGCCGCCATTTCAACAGCATTAAAAGACTCTGGATACACCGTGGCTGCCACCTATGCAGGCAATGATGACGCCGCCGCGCAGTTCACGGAAAATACAGGAATCAAGACATACAAATGGAATGTTGCAGATTACGAAGCATCCAAATCGGGGGTTGAAAAGGTCGAAGCCGAACTTGGGCCCATCGACGTTGTCGTTGCCAATGCAGGCATTACCAGGGATGCACCTTTTCACAAGATGACACCCGATCAGTGGAACGAAGTCATTGGTACGAACCTTACCGGAGTTTTCAACACGATCCATCCAATATGGCCGGGAATGCGCGAACGAAAGTTTGGTCGTATTGTCGTCATCAGTTCAATCAACGGGCAAAAAGGGCAATTTGCTCAGGTTAACTATGCCGCAACCAAGGCTGGTGATCTGGGAATAGTCAAGTCATTGGCCCAGGAGGGCGCGCGCTCCAACATCACAGCGAACGCAATATGCCCCGGCTACATCGCGACGGATATGGTGATGGCCGTTCCTGAAAAAGTACGCGAGTCAATCATTTCACAGATTCCAACCGGTCGCCTTGGTGAGCCTGAAGAGATCGCACGCGCGGTGGTCTTTCTGGTGAATGACGAGGCAGGGTTTATCAACGGCTCCACCATCACCGCAAATGGCGCACAGCATTTAGTATAAGCTTCCCGGATTGTTTCAACCAAGGCCGGCGCTTGTCAGCGTTGGCCTTGGTCGCATGAACGGCTCATGATCGCTGCGCCAACTTCTTCCGATCATGATCGCGACCCCTTCATCTATTCCCAAAGGCATTGGCTGCCGCACGGCTTTGCCCCTGCTAGGTTAGTATACTCTTGCTCATATGGTGAAGGTCGGGCATCACAACGCTCGGAATTGCATCGGTCACAGGTTCAAAGCCTATTCCAAAGAGGTGAAGCCATGACGCAAACGCAAGCGACTTTAATCGGTTTCGGCGCAGTCATCTTGTGGTCCCTACTTGCGCTGTTTACGGTGAAAACCGCACCTACCCCACCGTTTTTGCTTACTTCGCTCAGCTTTGCCATCGGCGGGTTATTAGGGTTGGTCTGGTGCGCGATGACCGGCAAGCTAAGCGCCCTGCGTCAAGTGCCCTTGGCGGTATATGCCTTTGGGACGCTGGGGCTGTTCGGCTATCATGCGCTTTATTTTTCAGCCCTGCGTCTTGCACCCGCTGCCGAAGCGGGATTGATCGCATACCTCTGGCCGCTTCTTATCGTCGTATTCTCTGGCTTTTTGCCGCAAGAACGGCTGCGCAAGGGTCACCTGATTGGCGCGTTTCTAGGGTTTTCCGGGGCAGCGTTAATCATCGGAAATGGCACGGCAAGTATCCAGACGGCATACCTGCCAGGCTATGCGCTGGCACTGGCAGGCGCTCTCACCTGGTCAAGTTATTCCTTATTTTCGCGGCGGGTGGGCTTTGCACCGACGGCCAGCGTTGTCGTTTTCTGTTTGGGGACAGCCGCGCTTTCTCTTCCTCTGCATTTCGCATTTGAAGAAACTGTCCTTCCATCGACAAGTCTGGGGTGGGCAAGCGTCGTTGGATTGGGTCTCGGCCCCGTCGGGCTGGCTTTTTATATTTGGGATATCGGGGTTAAGCGCGGGGACATCCAGCTTCTTGGTACCAGTTCGTATCTGGCCCCGTTACTATCGACACTTATTTTGGTGGTGTCAGGGGTAACACCAGCAACCCCAACTTTATTCTGGGCGGCATTCCTGATCACTGGCGGCGCTCTTTGTGCAGCGCGCGCCAGTTACCTTAACAAAAATGAAAATTTCTAGGTTGAGAGTCGGGTAATTTCTTCTTTAAGGCGAAGTTTTTCTTTTTTCATATTCGCAACTTTAAGGTCGTCAATTCCAGGTGATCGCTGCGCTTTCTCTACAGCGTCGCTCATCGCCGAATGCTTGCGTTTCAGAGCATCCAGATGTGCGTCAAAAGCCATATATCTCTCCTTCTGATGTGTTGCGTAGGATCAGTGAAGCACGAAATATTTTGCCTGTCACGCGGCACCGCAGCATATGTTTCGACAAATTGAGCGATCGGCCAGTTAATGCTTAAAACTCCAGTGCGGCCCCGTCACGCAACACTGCCCGCACTTTCGAGACAAAACTGTCTCCGTCAGAAACATGTACCGGGCCCTGATGCATCACAAGCGGCGGATTCAACCGGAATGCCGCCCGGCCACTTTTGCGGGCCCGCAAGATGACAAGTTCGGCCAAGCGGCCAACCCGCGGCGCGATGGGCAGTACTTCGATGCTCCCCATGTCCTTTGGCAAGGCACGGATCAGATCGGGCAAACGTTCGGCCCGATGTATGAAATGCGCCTGCCCCTTGGGCGCAAGTCGCCGCGCGGCCATCTTTACCCATGTCTCAAGCGGGGTCTGTTCACCCAATGCAGTCTCGCGGCCCCGGTTTTTCGCGGCCACTGATGCGTCCCGATCGAAATAGGGCGGGTTGGCCAACACATGGTCAAACTGCCGTTCTCGCAAAGCGAGTGGCATATCAGCCAAATCCGCGACGACCACTTCAAATTCCGGGCTATTGCGGCGCGCAAGGTCTGCGTAGGCTGGTTGAAGCTCAACCCCTGTCAGGTGCAGGCCCGCGATCCGCGTACCAAGGCAAAGCGATGCCGCACCAACCCCGCATCCCAGCTCAAGCACCCGCTGGCCCGGCGATGCCGGCACAGTTGCGGCCAATAAAACCGGGTCGACACCCGCGCGATACCCTTTTCGCGGCTGCCATAAGTACAGCTTGCCGCCCAAGAATGCGTCATGTGTCAAATCGTCCGGGGCAAATTGATGCACGTAACTATTCGGGCAGGCCACTGGGAATATCATTATCGCGCAAAATTTCCGCCGCAGCACTGTGATCATCGTCGTGAACCATCAGTCGGCGGGGAAAAATACCGATGCCACCTTCAAGCACGCTCATGTTTACGTCCAGTGCAAAGCAGTCTATATCCTCGCCCTGAAGAAGGGCGCTGGCAAAGGCAATGATCGTCGGATCGGTCGTGCGTAAAAGTTCCTTCATAACAGAGATGTAAGGGCAATCCGGTTGGATTGTCGAGCCTTCTAATTAAGGTCATGTAGATGACGAACGAGAAAACAAGAAAACCGCATGACCGCATGGCCACTTATCTTAAAGATGATTTAACGGCCGTAAACGAACTGATCCGGCATCGCATGGCGTCGGAACACGCGCCCCGAATCCCCGAAGTCACGGCCCATCTGATCGAGGCGGGAGGCAAGCGTCTGCGCCCCATGCTCACGTTGGCTACTGCTCATCTGTGCGGATATCAGGGGCGGTATCACATCCACCTTGCTGCCACCGTAGAGTTCATCCACACCGCCACGCTTTTGCATGATGACGTGGTTGATGAAAGCGCGCAGCGAAGAGGCCGCCCAACGGCGAATCTTTTGTGGGATAACAAGTCTTCGGTGTTAGTGGGCGATTACCTGTTTGCGCGCAGTTTTCAGTTGATGACTGAAACCAACAACATAAAGGTACTGGCAATTCTGGCCAACGCCTCTGCGACGATCGCCGAAGGCGAAGTATTGCAGCTGACCGCGGCACAAAATCTTGGTACCGACGAAGACATCTACCTCAAGGTTGTTCGTGGCAAGACAGCGGCCCTGTTCTCAGCAGCGACCCAAGTTGGGGGCGTGATCGCCGGGGCCTCTGCCGAACAAGAACGCGCTTTGTACGACTACGGCGACGCTCTTGGCATCGCGTTCCAAATTGTCGATGATTTGTTGGATTTTCAAGGTGATAGCCAAACGATAGGCAAAAACATCGGCGATGACTTTCGTGAACGCAAGCTGACGTTGCCGTTGATAAAAGCGGTCGCCAAGGCAGACGCCGATGAACGCGAATTTTGGGTCCGCACGATCGAAAAAGGTCATCAAGATAACGGTGATCTGGAACACGCGTTGACCCTGCTCCACAAACACGGGGCACTGCGTGACACCAAGGCGCAGGCGCTGGAGTGGGCCGAATTGGCAAAAGGCGCGCTTGGCGCGCTGCCTGATCATGAGCTACGCGAGATGCTCTGTGATCTGGCCGATTACGTGGTTTCCCGGATCAACTGATCACGGGCGCCGCGGCAACCCACCACCCGGGATGGTTTTTCTCGATTCGCGCGGCTGCGTGACGGGCTGACGCATCGGTTTCGTACAAGCCAAAGCACGTTGCCCCTGAACCGGACATCCGTGCAAGCAGCGCGTCCTGCAACGTGCGCAAACATATGGGGATTTCGGGCACTGCTTGGATGGCGGCCGGTTCAAGGTCGTTGCGTTGCGTCCCCAGCCATGCGGCGAAAGCAGCGGTAGATTCAAAGACCGGCAACACCTGGGGCATCGGCGGGTTGGCTCGGCTCTCTAATCCAGCGAAAATCTCGGGCGTCGAAACTGACACGTTTGGATTGACCAATACCAGCCAGCACTGCGGCAACGGACCTGCGGGTGATAGATCCTCCCCTACACCGCGCATCCTTTGGGGCAAGCTGTGCAAACAGACCGGAACATCCGCACCCAATCGGGACACATCCTGTGGAACTGGCACCCCCCAGTGGACTGACAGGGTTTGCAGTGCCGCGGCGGCATCGGCGGAACCGCCCCCAATTCCAGCAGCGGCAGGTAATCCCTTGGTCAAGTGCAGACGCGCGCCCCGGCCTTTGCCACCGTCCAGCAGGCGCGCGGCACGAATGACCAGATTTCGATCATCAAGCGGCGCACCATCTGCAAAGGGCCCGTCGATATAAAGCTCTAGCTGCTCTGATGGTGCGACATTCAGCATATCGCCGACTTCGGCCCGTACGACGAGACTATCCAACAGATGATAGCCGTCAGGGCGTTGTCCGGTCACATGGAGCGTCAGGTTGACTTTAGCCCAAGCTGGCTGCGACGCGGCCAGACCTAACGCGGCACCGTTGGATTTCATTTACTGACGGATACCTTGATCAACGGTGACGCCCCCTCTTCCGCCAGCACGGCATCCAGTCCAACCTCCAGCTTGCGTCGGATCCGTTTAGGGTCAGCCTCGCTGTCGTTATCCTGGGGGTCAACAAATGACAGTGCCCGGCGCCACTGAAATTCAGCTTCGCGCTTGCGGCCGACCGCCCAGTATACATCGCCCAAGTGATCGTTGACCACGGCGTCTACCGCCACCAGTTCCGCCGCCCGTTCCATCTGCGCTACGGCTTCGTCATAGCGCCCTAACCGGTACAACACCCACCCGAGCGAATCCACGATATAGCCTGAGTTTGGGCTTCCGGCGACTGCACGCTCAATCATGTTCAATGCCTCGTCCAGGTTGCGCCCTTGCTCAACCAACGAATATCCCAGGAAGTTCAAGACCTGAGGCTGATCGGGGTTGATTTCCAACGCTGCTCTGAAATCACTTTCGGCGGCTTTGCCGTCACCGCTGCGTTCTTCGGCGATACCGCGTGCGTAAAGCAATACCCATCGCTGGGGATTGGTCTTCGGGGTAAGTTCAAGGGCGCGACCATAAGCCTTTATCGCGCCAGTAAAATCATCTTGTGCCCGCAGAGCATCGCCCAACGCAGAGTGAACCGAAGGCAGTTCTCCATAGCTTCGGGTAAGTTGCTTGAGGACTTCGATAGCCTGTTCGGGCTTATCTGAGCGTCGCAAAATGGCGGCACGCCCCAGTTCTGCCGCATGGTAAGCCGGATTGTCGGCAGGCACAGCCTGCAATTCCTGCATCGCCAAATCGTACTGGCCGATATTTTCCAGCAAATCGGCTGTCAAAAGCAAATCGTCAATGTGATCGGGCCGCAGATACCGTGCAATTCGGGAATACAGCAAGACATAGTGATCGCCTGCCGATTCATTGCGCAGAACCGAAGCAAAGGTAAAGAACACTTCAGCAATACCGGCTTTTGCATCGGGAACCTGCCCGAAACTTACCGGCTCATCCCCCTTCAGGGCGTTCATCAACGTCTCAAGTTCGGGGTCCATGCTATCGCCGAAACTGGCAGCCAGCAATGACAGCGCCTGATCCTTGCGGCCAAGTTGACCCAGTATTTCGACCCGTGCAATGACGCCTCGTCGGGTTTGTCCCGCCGACCCCGCCATATTTGATCCGAATATGGCATCGGCACCCTCGAAATCACCGACCGAAGCGAGCGCCAGCGCCTTGTGATACAAGACAAACCCTTGCATCCCCGCCTCGGTGCTCAGCTCATCGAATTTTTCGATCGCGGCGGTCATGTCCCCGATGCCGACATATGCCCAAGCCTTGATCAATCCGTCCACCCAAGGGCCGATGCCCCCGGTGTCGGCGTTTTGATCCAACAGACCTTGGTAGTCTTCGGCTTGCGCCATGCCTGCCGTCGTCACCAGATATGCCACCTGACTGGACTGTTCCCCGCTGGTGATGACCCGCGCCAGGGGCAAAGCTTTGTCTATGTCGCCCAAGGAGAGATAAGCCAGAACCGTGCTTTCCTGGAATTCGACATTATTTGGCTCTTTGGCCAATGCTTCTCCGTAATATCGCGCGGCCTCGGCAAAATCGCTTCGCATCGACGCGTAACGTCCGGCCAAGTACGCCCCCGATACGGAATCTGCCGCAACAGGGACAGCCATGCTCAAGCTCAGAGCGAGAGCACTTACGAAGGAACGGTGTTTACGGAACATTGTGGCTCGCCTCATTTTGCTTTGGTCATAAAGCTATCAGTTTCGATGCCGAGCGCAATGGTACCTATCTGACTGCGCCGATTCTATATCCGCAATCGGCGAAAGGTCGCGAAAAAGGCGTGCCGTGACACGCCTTTTTTAACTTCTTGTTTGCAAGTTCTCTTACATGTTGGGGTAATTCGGTCCATCCCCACCCTGCGGGGTGGTCCAGACGATGTTTTGCGTGGGATCCTTGATATCACAGGTTTTGCAATGCACGCAGTTCTGGAAGTTGATCACAAAGCGCGGGTCCTTTCCCGCTTCCTCCACGAATTCGTAGACCCCGGCAGGGCAATATCGCGCTGATGGTCCGGCGTATTCCGGCAGGTTTACCCTGACAGGTACCGATGGATCCTTGAGCTTGAGATGCGCAGGCTGGTTTTCGTCATGGTTGGTAAACGAAAACGCCACGTTGGTCAGACGGTCAAAGCTCAGCTTTCCATCAGGCTTAGGATAGTCGATCTTTTTGTGCTTATTGGCTTTTTCGGTCGCTTCGGCATCGGTCTTGCCATGCTTTAGCGTACCCATCAGCGAAAAGCCGAAAGTGTTTGTCCACATGTCAAAACCACCCACGACAAGTGACGTCATAAGCCCGTATTTGCTCCATAACGGTTTGACGTTGCGAACCTTTTCCAGGTCCTTGCCAATTTTTCCATCCCGAACCTCAGCCTCATAGCTGGTCAGCTCGTCGCCACTGCGGCCAGACTTGATGGCCTCATGTGCGGCTTCTGCGGCTGCCTTGCCGGAAAGCATGGCGTTATGGTTACCCTTGATCCGGGGTACGTTGACCATCCCTACCGAACATCCCAGCAGTGCCACACCCGGAGCGACCATTTTGGGCATGGATTGGAAACCACCTTCGGTGATTGCCCGTGCGCCATAGGCCACGCGTTTGCCGCCCTTCAGCAGTTCCGCGACCATCGGGTGATGCTTGAAGCGCTGGAATTCCATATACGGGAATACGTGAGGATTTTTATATCCCAGATGGACGACGAACCCGACATAGACCTGATTGTTTTCGATGTGGTAAATGAACGATCCACCCCCGGCGTTGCTGTTCAAAGGCCAGCCCATGGTGTGGGTTACGGTACCCTCTTTATGCTTGGCCGGGTCGATTTCCCAGATTTCCTTCATGCCAAGACCGTATTTCTGCGGTTCTTTCCCCACATCCAGTTCATATTTCGCAATCACCTGCTTGGACAGGCTACCGCGCACCCCTTCAGACAGGAAAACATACTTGCCGTGCAATTCCATACCGGGTTCATAGCTGTCACCCTTGATGCCGTCCGGGCTGATACCGAACTCACCTGCAACAACGCCCTTGATTTCACCGTTTTCCCCGTAAACCAGTTCGGAGCAGGCCATCCCAGGGAAAATCTCCACCCCCAGCTCTTCGGCCTGTTCTGCCATCCATCGGCAAACGTTGGCCATCGACACGATATAGTTGCCGTGGTTGCTCATCAGGGGCGGCATCGGGAAGTTCGGAACCCGTATCTTGCCTGCCTCGCCGAGCATATAGAAGTTGTCTTCCTTGACCTTCACCTTGACCGGTGCGCCTTTGTCCCGCCAGTCAGGCATCAGCGCGTCCAGGCCAATCGGGTCCAGCACCGCGCCGGACAAAATATGCGCCCCGACTTCAGACCCTTTTTCCAGCACGACCACATTACAGTCGGCATCCAATTGCTTTAGACGGATCGCGGCGGACAGCCCGGCAGGGCCCGCACCGACGATTACGACGTCATATTCCATTGTTTCGCGTTCAACTTCGGCCATTCGGGGCTCCTCTTCGGGCAGAAAACGGGTTTGGATTTGGCTAAACTAGCGCGATTGGCTTTGCAATCACGACACGGCGTAAAATTGGGTCGTTGCGACAGTTTGCATCCTAAATGTCGCGGATGCAGCAATAATGTTTCGCCATGCAAAATTGCTTAGCTGCGCGGGTCGCCCATAAGGTACCGCGGGCCCTGCCCCTTTTCGCCGGCCTTGTCATGTGGGTTATACAACGCGCAGGCTTTCAGGCTCAGGCAGCCGCAGCCAATGCAACCGTCAAGATCATCGCGCAACCGCGTCAACATTTCGATACGCTGGTCCAACGTTGCGCGAAAAGATTTGCTGATCCTCGTCCAATCGCCCTTGGTCGGCGTGCGCCCGTCCGGCAGAAGGTCGAGCTCTTGTCTGATCTGCGGGAGCGTGTAGCCGAATTGCTGCGCAATCATCACAAAGCTCAACCGTCGCAGATCGGCGCGGTTGAACCGCCGCTGCCTACCCCCATTACGCCAAGGCTTGATCAGCCCCTGCGCCTCGTAATAGCGGATCGCCGAAACAGCCAACCCCGTGCGCCGCGCCAATGCACCGATCGACAGGCCCTCATTCAGCGCCATGTATCACCTCAAAATTTTTCTTGACCTAAAGTTAGGTTTAGAAATTACAAACCTCAGGGTCAACGTAGCATAAACAGGAGACCGACAATGTCTGCACAGCTAGAACACGCAAATTTCACCGTATCCGACCCCGAAGCCACTGCCGCATGGATGACCAGGGTCTTTGGCTGGCGTGTCCGCTGGCAAGGGCCGGCTATCGCCGCGGGGGACACACCGTGCATATCGGCAATGATACACAGTACGTCGCGCTGTTTACGCCGCCTGAAGGGGCTAAATCCGGGGTAAGCAGCTATCATACGACCGGCGGGCTCAACCACATCGGTATCGTGGTCAATGACCTGGAAGCGGCCGAAGTTGTTGTAAAAGCTCAAGGGTTTACGCCAAAAAACCATGCCGATTACAATCCCGGCCGCAGGTTTTACTTTCATGATCACGATGGCATCGAGTATGAGCTTGTTCAATACGATGCCTGAACGCGGATTGCCGCAGACCCGCCGACTTCGCTCTTGCAATCGTCGTTCAGTTTAGGTCAGTTAAAGGTCAATTCAAATCGGTTACACCTTCGGACTCGGGTCCGGGGCTGTGACCCTCATTGCGTGGACGCACCCATGGAAAAAATCCCGATGACCCGAGCAGGTCATACCGCTTTGGAAGCAGAACTGAAGCATTTGAAGTCGGTGGAACGTCCGGCGATCATTCAGGCCATCGCCGAAGCACGCGAGCACGGCGACCTTTCCGAGAATGCTGAATATCATTCAGCCAAGGAAAAGCAGTCATTCATCGAGGGCCGCGTCAAAGAGTTGGAAGGTGCCATATCTTTGGCCGAAGTGATCGACCCGACAAAGATGTCCGGCTCTATCAAGTTCGGGGCGACGGTGACCTTGGTCGACGAAGAGACAGACAACGAAAAGACCTATCAGATCGTTGGTGAATACGAAGCCAATATTGAAAAAGGCCTGCTGAACATCAAGTCACCTATTGCCCGCGCATTAATCGGGAAGGAAGAAGGCGATAGTGTTACTGTCCGTACGCCAGGGGGTGAAAAGTCTTATGAGGTTCTCAAGGTCCTTTTCGTCTAGGCTGGAATTTTTGTCATGACCGATACCCCTCCCGCCCAAAATCAGGCACCGCGCCAACCGGCGCGATCCACGCCGTTTGGGGTCTATACACGGCCAGAACACAACGCCATTTCAAGTATCGAAATCGTCGCAATTGCCCTAAGCGCCGTATGGCTGCTTGCCTCTGCGATCTTTTTTCTTATGCAGCCCCCCGCCGCACCTGCCGACACTAGCGATGGCGGGCTGCGTTTTCTGATGACGATGCTGGTGGTGTTTCTGCCCGTAGGCATGATCTGGGTCGCAGCCACAGCGGCACGTGCCAGCCGCGTGATGCGCGAGGAAAGCAGACGCTTGCAAGCCGCCATCGACGCGATCCGTCATGCGTATATCGCTCAGCAACAGGGGCAGTCGATTGATGGCGACTCGTCGGTCTCGCGCAAGCTTGACGAGATTGCAGCCGCCGCGCGCAAGACGGAAAGCACCTTGGCGATGTTCCAAACCCGTCGTGACGCGGCGGCGCGCCCGGCGATAGCGGCGAAGGCCCCCGTCACCGAGGACCAGCCTACGCTGGCGCTAGGGACGCAAGCGAGCGATTTGAGCCAACCGCTGTCGCACGATGATTTCATCCGCGCCCTGAACTTTCCCGAAACGGCCGAAGACGAAGAAGGCTTTGCCGCCCTGCGCAAAGCGCTCAAGGATCGTAATGCGTCGCAGCTGGTTCAGGCGGCTCAGGATATCCTGACACTGCTCAGCCAGGACGGGATTTATATGGACGATTTGATACCTGATCGTGCCCGCCCGGAAGTCTGGCGTGAATTTGCCCAAGGCGCACGCGGGCGCACAATAGCCGCGCTTGGCGGTATCCGCGACCGGTCTTCATTGGCCCTGACCAATGCCCGGATGAAGCAGGATCCGATCTTTCGCGATGCAGGCCACCATTTTCTGCGTCGCTTCGACCGCGCCTTTTCCGCTTTTGAAAAAGAAGCCTCGGACGCCGAGATTTCGGCATTGGCCGACACGCGCACTGTACGGGCCTTTATGCTGTTGGGGCGGGTGGCCGGAACCTTCGACTGAAAGTCTCTAGCCGCTGAATGATCCATAGGGGATATAGCGGACCAAGTCGCCCTCTTTGACGTCAATGGCCTCATCGGGCAGCTCGACCAATCCTTCGGCCCAGCTCAACCCGCTGATGCGTCCCGAGCCTTCGGATGCAAAAACCTCCGCCCGGCCATCGCGAATGCGGGCGCGCAAAAACTCGCGGCGTCCCGGCTTTTTACGTTTGGCAAAGGCCGCCGGTACGTCAAAGCCCTGTGGTTCCTTCCAGTCTTCGCCAGCCATCAGGCCCAAGGCGGGCCGGGCGAATACCAGCGTGCAGACCATCGCGGCCACCGGGTTTCCCGGCAAACCAAACACCGGCGTACCTTGCCACATCCCCAAGGCGAGTGGTCGACCGGGCTTGACCGCGATGCGCCACAGCGACAACGCCCCTGCTTCGGACAACAGGGCGGATACGTGGTCTTCGTCGCCCGCTGAGGCACCACCGCTGGTCAGGATCGCGTCGACGGTGCCGCCCGCCGCATCCAACCGCGCCCGCAGCGCGGCTCTGTTGTCGCCAACATGTCCAAGGTCGACCACCGTATATCCAAACTGAGCGATCAACCCCATCAACATCGGGCGATTGGCATCGTATATCTGACCATCGGCGGCGGCATGATCGGGCTGAACGATCTCATCCCCCGTCGAAATGACGCCCACTCGCAACGGTTTGCGCACAACAATCGACGCCGTACCAGTGGCCGCCAGCAACGCCAGGTCAGCCGGGACAAGCCTGCGGCCCGCCGAAACGATCCGGTCGCCCTTTTGTACGTCTTCGCCCGCCTTCCGGGTGTTCGCGCCCTGCTTGATCGCGCCGTGAAACCGGACGGTACCCGCGACAATCTTCACGTCTTCCTGCAAGATCACGGTATCGACGCCTGCCGGCAATGCTGCCCCCGTCAGGACACGTATCGCCCGGCCTTCGGGCACTTTACCCGGCGCATCACCGGCGGCGGCGCGTCCCTGCATCAACGGCAGTTCGTGGTCACCTTCGCCCCGCCCCCCGGCAAAGCCATAGCCATCGACCGCAGTATTGGGCAGCGGCGGGTTGGCGCGGTTTGCCATCACATCCTGAGCTGCGATGCGGCCCAAAGCGGTATCCACAGACACTTGTTCGGTCGTGGTGACCGGTCTCAAGCGTTGCTTCAGGTTGGCCAGTGCCTCGTCTACCGGGGTCCAGTGGACACCGGGGGGCAAGGCGAAACAGTCGTTGCGCAACGGGCGCGTGCCCTGCAAAAGCGTTTCAAACCCCAGTCCGAATATCCAACCCTCTTCGGGGGCGGTCACATCCAAAATCCGCGCGAGCACATCCGCATCAAGCGCCGCAACCTGTCGCACGGTCTCTTGAACCTGCCAGGCATCCTTGATCATGTTTTCGGGCGCGGGCGTAACTGTCAGGGAAGGCCAGATTTCGACAAATGCAACGGGCTTGTCCAGCGCTTCGAACGGCCAGACGGCGACCCTCCCCGCAAATCGGTTACGCAGCCTGGACAAGACGGGTAGCCCCGTAAACACTTGCGACCCGACCGCACCGGCACCCGCCATCTGCCAGCAGGTAAAGCTCCCCTTGGCGCGGAGCTCAGCAGCGCGGCGATCCGGAAACGGGTTCACATACCCCGCTTTCGTCCGCGGCAGCCCGGCGATGTCTCGCTTGCGTAAACCGTTGGACCAGAACGGCCCCTGGCCCTGCCCCAAAGCCTGGTTAATCTGCCCTGCAAGATCGAAACGATTGTTAAGCGTGGGTGTATCTTGGATCTGCCGTTCAAACCATTCCCAAACCGCGAACGGGTCCGCCTGCCCGGTCAGCGCAGCGGCAAACCCCTTGGGGTAACCGAAGGGAAAGTCAAAGCCGATCAATACCCTGCGGCTTGCCTGCATTTCCGCATCGATAAGCCCGGCAAGCCATTTTTCCGCCTCGACCCTGTTGCGCAGATAAACCGGAGTCTCCAGTTGACCAAGCCGTGATACCGCCACCCAAATCGCGTCTTCGCGTGGATTGGTGCCGGTATCATTGCCGCCGGACCAATCAACCATTGCGATGGTTTCAAATGCCGTCACAACCCGACCTCGGCCAGAATGAAATCAGCGATCTCTTTGGTATTGTTAAGGTCGAATACCGGCTTGTCCAACGTCAAAGGCGTATCACTGGCTACGGCCCTGATCGACGCATCGTCGGGGGCGATCAATGGATTGCCGGTCACTGCACGGTGCGCTTCGACTTTGGCATGGGTGTCGCGTTTGTATCCTTCGATCAGCACCAGATCGACCGGCGAAAGCTTTGCCAGCAACATTTCGAGAGTCGGTTCATCTTCGCCGTGCAGCTCATGCATGAGCGCGAAACGGTTCCGCGACGCCAGCAGCACCTCTCGGGCACCGGCGACACGGTGGCGATGGCTGTCCTTTCCCGGGTGGTCTACATCAAAGCTGTGATGGGCATGCTTGACCGTGGATACAGAAAAACCGCGCCCGGTAATTTCAGTCACCAACCGCTCCATCAAGCCGGTTTTCCCGGCGTTTTTCCAACCGACAATACCGTAAAGCCTCATAACATATCCTCTGCCCGGGTCAGGTCGTCGGGGGTATTGATATTAAAAAATGCATCTGCATGCGGGAAAAGCGCCTCGCGCCCCGCGTGCTGTTCTGTCCACATCACCACTTTACGCAAACCACCCTCCAGGGCACTTCGCAAGTCGTCTCGCAACGCGACAGGCCACAACCCGAATGTGGGGTGGCGCGCCCTGCCGCGCGCGGCATCTGGCGTGGCAGCCAATACCAGCGGATTTTTCATGCCTTCGCCGGCAAGCAAGAGCCTCGGCACCAGATCACCGGGAAAAAACGGGGTGTCGGCGGCCGCCGTGACGATCGTTTCCCCACCCTGGGCAGCAGCCCAATCCAGCCCGGCCAGCACCCCGGCAAGCGGACCTGCAAACCCCTCGATACTGTCGGGAAGCACCGGCAGCCCGAGACCTGCGAAACGATCCGCATCGCCATTCGCGTTCAGCGCCATCCCGGCCACTTGCGGTGACAGCCGCTCGATGACATGCGTCAAAATGCTTTGCTCTCCAAGCTTTAGCAGCCCCTTGTCACCCCCGCCCATCCGCGTGGCCTGCCCACCGGCGAGTATCACTCCGAAAGGTTGCTTCATTCGCTTCCCTTTCGCCCGGAACGCTTGGGCTCATCCCGCACACTGTCGGGGTCGGCATCGCGGATCAAACGGTCTTCTCCGGCAAGGCAGATAAACCGCTTGCCTTTCATCCGGCCAATCAACGTCAACCCGACCTGTTGGGCAATTTCGACGCCCCATGCGGTAAACCCCGACCGTGAAGCCAGCACCGGAATACCCATCATCGCGGTTTTGATCACCATCTCGGATGTCAGTCGCCCCGTGGTGTACAAGATTTTGTCGTCGGCATTCGCGGATTCAGACAACATCCACCCCGCAATCTTGTCGACCGCATTGTGACGTCCGACGTCCTCCATATAGACCAGCGGCCTGCTGCCTTGACACAGGACCGTGCCGTGGATCGCTCCGGCTTCGAGGTACAGGCTGGGCGTCCGGTTGATCTGCGCGCTGAGGCTGTACAGCCACGATGTACGCACCGGTGTCTGGGGCAGAGTCACGTTCTCCAACCCTTCCATCATGTCACCAAAGACGGTACCGACAGCGCAACCCGACGTCCGGGTTTTCTTGCGCATCTTCTCTTCGTAGTTGGTCTTGCGCGCCGTGCGGACTACGACAACCTCAAGGTCTTCGTCATAGTCGACGCTTGTGATGTCTTCGCCATCACGCAACATGCCCTGATTTCGCAAAAAACCCAACGCAAGATATTCCGGATAATCGCCAATGGTCATGGCCGTAACGATTTCCTGAGAGTTCAGAAAAATCGTCAGCGGGCGTTCCTCTACAACACTGATGGTGGTGTCAGCCCCGGTATGATCGCGCCCTACCACAGATCGGGTCAGCCGCGCCAACCCCGGCTGTGGTGCGATCAAATACGCATCGGTATCAGTTTTGACGGACAATTGCATCCTCCCCGGGCCGCAGTTAAGCATGTGCCAGCAATCTAGGGGCAACGCATGGCCATCACCACCACCAAATCTGCCTTTCGCAAAGGTCTTAAAGACGCAGCGCCGTTTGTTCTAGTGATCATCCCGTTTTCATCACTTTTCGGCATTCTTGCGACCGAAGCGGGGTTAAGCGTCTTTGAAACCCTGGCCTTTTCCGTGGTGGTCATTGCTGGGGCGGCCCAGTTCACCGCGTTGCAACTCATGCAAGAACACGCCCCCACAGCTATCGTCCTTGCGTCGGCATTGGCGGTAAATCTGCGCATGGCGATGTATTCGGCGTCGTTGACACCCTATATCGGCGCGGCCCCTTTGTGGCAGCGGGCACTGGCCGCGTACATGACCGTTGATCAATCCTATGTCTGCGCAATGGCGCAGTACGAAAAAGAACCCCAGATGACGATCCCGCAGCGCATGGCGTATTTCTTCGGTTGCGTGACCCCGGTGGTTCCGATGTGGTATCTGTTCACACTGATAGGGGCACTGCTTGGGGCGCAAATTCCACAAAGCTGGGCACTTGATTTCGCGCTGCCTATTACGTTTCTGGCGATGATTGCACCAATGTTCCGTACGCCCGCGCACGTGATCGCCGCTGTTGTCGCAACAGGAGCGGGGCTATTGACGGCAGGGGTCCCCTATTCGATGGGTCTTATCATTGCGGGGCTGGCGGGGATGTTGGCCGGAGCCCGTGCCGAACTGTGGCTGGACAGGCGGGCCGCGAAACAAAGCGAGGGTACGGCATGATCGAAAATATAGACAGAACAACGCTTTGGATCGTGATCCTCGGGCTTGGCATAGGCAGTTTCGGGCTGCGCTTCGTGTTTACCGGGCTGGTAGGCGACCGCGAAATGCCTGAATGGCTGCTGCGGCACCTGCGCTATACGGCTGTGGCGATTCTTCCCGCACTGGTTGCCCCTCAGGTCATCTGGCCGGCGGCTACCAACGGACAGCCGGATCTGCCGCGCATTTCAGCAGCGGCAGCGGCACTGGCGATCGGTGTTATGACGAAAAACGTGCTGCTCGCCATCATCAGCGGGGCAATCACGCTTTATACGTTACTATGGTTATTGGGTTAACATCGCTGCCTGAACCCCGTCCGTAATGCCACCTTCATCGTCTTCGTAATACTTGGTCGTCGTCACGCCCGGCAACGTCGCAAACTGCTGTTGCAGAGCTACCGGGAAGAACGTTGTCTTGATCTGTTCAAATCCCGACACCTTGGACAGCAATGATGATGTTGCGTTCGAGCAGAACGCGCCCGAAACCGCGCCGTTGGCCATCGCCAGATTAAGGGCCTGTTCGGCTTGCGCCTCGGTCACCGGAATTTGCTGTGTGACGATATGATACGTGCTGCGTGCATGGGCCGATTTATAGGCAGAGATCCACTTGGGCGACATACCGTACAAGACGTCACCTCTTTCGATAACGCGAGGGTCACGAAACGATCCGGCAGGGTCAAAGATAACCTGCTGCGACCCGTTAATCACAAGCGCAGAATGCCCGCCGCTGCCCGAACGGTTGTTCACGACTGTGATCAGCGATATGGATTTGGGTCCGGGGGCGACATAAGCTGCGGCAGCGACTTCGGCTGGCGTGTTGTCGATGCCTGTGTCATTTGCACAAGCTGCGAGCGCGCCAACAACGGCAAGCGCCAACCACATTCGCATAATCGTTACTTCCTATAACCTGAACTTTGCCGATATCACCGCGCGAAGATCGCCATGAAAACAAGTATGGCAATGATTGCGATGGTGGTCCATTTGACATAGTTCATAAAGCGGTCAAATGTCTTTTCCTGGGTCGTGATATCCATCGAACCGTGTTCATGCTTGGCCATATGCGTAATCCTTTATTTTGGCATCCGTGTGATTTGATCAGGTGGATACTGCATTCACAGGGCCGTGTCACGTTCTCATGAGACCCAAATCTCAGGTGTTTTTATCCCGCGCCGCCAGCCCTTCTGCCTCCAGTTCCTCCACAAGACGAAAACCGATCCGTTTTGCAGGTGCTGAATCCGCGGCCTTGGGAAGCGCACGCAGCACAACGTTCAACTGGCTCACGTGCTGAATCAGCTGCATTCGCGTATCATCGCTGTCGGCACCATAGAACGTCACCATGTCGGGGTCGAAATATCCCATGCCCTCGATCCGCAGGACACCGGCGTCGTTTCCCGCGAATCCCATGGCTACCTCGTGATCGCTATCAAGCTGTTCTTCAAAGTTTTTCAGGTATAGCACGACCCGTTCGTATGCCCATTGCGCTGGCGACTTTTGCACCGCGGGCTTGTCGGTCATGCCTCTGGGCACTTTTTGCTCCGACGCCTTTCGCTTATCAGGGTCGGCGTGAACTTCGTGCAAACGCGGCAACATGTCCGCCTCATAGGCTTCTGCGGCGGTTTTGATCTCGTTATCCATCTCCCTACGCCTTTGCTTGATACACCCAAGCCCCGTCTGTTTCGCGTAAACTTCTCGTGGCGAGGCCGGTCTGATATAGATGGCTCAGGTGGGCCACCGCTTCAACCAGTGCCAGCCCATATTCGCCTTCTCCAATGTTGCGCTTGAACAAGGTGGAAAAACATTCCGAAGCAGATTTAGGCGTGTGGATGGCCACAAGCAGCCGTTTCAAGGCACTGTGATGATTGTCGATCAACTGGCGCATGCGTGGCGGAAGCCCTGTGAAGGGAAGTTTATGCCCGCCCAGAACCAGATGATCATCGCGGCCCAGCAGCGCCAGCCGTTCGCAGGCTTCGATCCATTCCCCTATTGGATCGGCCATGGGTTCGGTCGCATACACCCCAACATTCGGGCTGATTGACGACAAAATCTGATCACCGGCAATCACCAGATTGTCGTCCATGCTCCAGAAGGTGGCGTGCTCGGGGGCATGACCGTTTCCGATGTGGACCTCGAACTCCCGGCCGCCGATGGTAATTCTGTCATCTTGCTTGACCCGTGTGAATCCCAGGGGCAGCGGATCAACGATATCGGCAAAGTTGAATGGCCGCTCTGACGCGCGTTTCCGATACAGATCGGAATCCATGCCGGACAGCCGGTAGAACGCCAGGGTTTCAGCGGGGGGCACCTCTTGCGGATCAAGGATAAGCATGCGCGCGGTCAGCCAGGCGGTACGGGTGGTGACCAGCTCGGCCCCGTGTGCGGTCTGGAACCATCCCGCCAGCCCGATATGGTCCGGGTGGTGATGGGTCACGATCACGCGTGACACAGGTTTTCCCCGCAACGGGCCTGCGATCAGGTCAGTCCAGATTGCCTTGGTTTTCTTTGACGAGAAACCTGTGTCGATAACGGTCCAGCTATCCCCTTCGTCAAAAGCATACACATTGACGTGGTCGAGCTTCATCGGCAGCGGCAACCGAAACCACAACACCCCTGGGGCCACTTCGATCGCTTCGCCGGCGGCAGGGGGTGTTTCCCATGGATAGCGAAGCCCTGTAAGTGCTGTATCAGCCATCATGCGGCCAATTCATCTGGGGAAAGGGCGAACAGATCGGCTTCGCCGGCTTGCGCATGCGACAACAAACCAACGTGCTCAGGCAACAGCCGCAGGATATAGAACCGGGCCAGCTTTTCCCGTGCGCCACCCTTGTCCGCCAACGCCGCCTTGAGATGGAGATGTGCACCCAGAACTCTGGCGAAGGCGCGCAGGTAAGGCACGGCACCGGCAAACCGCGTGTCCATGTTGGTCTGCTCGGTCAGCCAATCCGTCGCCTCGCGCAGCGTTTCAGAGGCCTGCCAAACCGCATCCGCCATATTCGGGAATACCTCACGGGCGGCTTCGGCGTTTGCTTCGATCTCGTCCAGCAACCGGTTCGCGGCCTCGCCGCCGTCCATCATCTTGCGTGCCACAAGGTCCATGGCCTGAATGCCGTTGGTCCCCTCATAAATCGCCGTTACCCGTACATCGCGGCTGAACTGAGCAGCACCGGTTTCTTCAATGAAACCCATGCCGCCATGCACCTGCACCCCCATTTCGGCGACAGCCATTCCCGTATCGGTACCGAACGCCTTGGCGATCGGTGTAAGAAATGCCGCGCGTGCCTTCCATTCTGCTTGACCCGTAGCGCTTGCCATGTCGATGGCCATCGCGCAGCTTAACCCGATTGCCCGCGCGGCAAATGTTTCGGCTTTCATCGTCATCAACATGCGTCGCACGTCAGCATGATCCACGATTGTACCGGTGCCATCGGGCCGCGCCGTTTTCCCCTGCTTGCGTTCCATCGCATAGGATAGCGCGTGTTGATAAGCAGCTTCGGCAACGCCGATGCCCTGCCCGCCGACACCAAGCCGCGCGTTGTTCATCATGGTGAACATCGCCGCCATGCCACCCTGTTCGGCCCCGACCAGCCAACCCGTTGCATCGTCGTATTGCATGACGCAGGTGGGTGAGCCATGAATGCCCAGCTTGTGCTCCAGGCTGACGACCTTCAGGCTGTTGCTTGCGCCCAGCGTACCGTCATCCTTGGGCAGATACTTCGGGACCAGGAAGAGGCTTATCCCTTTGGTTCCGGCAGGTGCATCCGGCAGCCGCGCCAACACCAGGTGGCAAATATTGTCTGCAAAATCATTGTCGCCCCAGGTAATGTAAATCTTCTGTCCGGATATCGCATAGGTGCCATCGCCGTTGGGTTTCGCCTTGGTCGAAAGCGCCCCCACGTCCGATCCGGCCTGCGGTTCGGTAAGGTTCATCGTCCCGGTCCATTCGCCGCTGATCAATTTGGGCAGGTACAGTTCCTTGATGGCAGCGCTGGCGTGATGCTCCAGCGCTTCGATCTGGCCCTGGCTCATCAGCGGGGCCAGTTGCAGCGACAGGCAGGCACCGCTCATCATTTCGTTGACCGCAGTGGTCAGGGTCATCGGCAGACCCATGCCGCCAAATTCCGGGTCGGCGCTGATCCCGATCCATCCGCCTTCGGCAACGGCGGCATAGCCTTGCGCAAAGCCCGGCGATGTCCGCACCACGCCGTTTTCAAGTTTGGCGGGATGCTGATCGCCCGCACGCTGCAAAGGTGCCAACACGTCGTTACACAATTTGCCGGCTTCTTCGAGAATCGCTTGCGTGACATCACTGGTTGCATCTTCGAACCGCTGGGTTTCACGCACGGCATTCAGTCCGACGACATGATCAAACAAAAAGGCAAAATCACCGACAGGGGCACGATATGGCATAGTTTTCCTCCGTTTGCGCGTTCGGCTGCTTGGCAAACCGAACGGCGACCTGATAAGCCCACCCAAAGGCGTGGGCTGTTACGGGCGAGAATGTCCCTCAAGGTTCCGCACCGCAACCCAAAACGCGGCGTCATAGGCGCGACAGAGAATCCGATGACCGAAATTTTGTGTCCAGACCCGGCAGGCAACGCCCGTGCCGCGCTGCTTTTGCAGCAAGGCGGGTTGGTCGCCTTGCCTACTGAAACCGTATATGGCCTGGGGGCCGACGCGCGCAACAGCGCCGCGGTCGCCCGGATCTATGAAGCCAAGGGAAGACCGAGTTTCAACCCCCTGATCATCCATGTGGCCGACGTCGCACAGGCCAGACGTTACGCGCGTTGGTCTGACCTAGCGCAGAACCTTGCAGACGGATTCTGGCCCGGCCCTCTGACACTGGTTTTACCCCTCACTTCACATCACGGCTTATCGTCCCTGGTGACTGCGGGGTTGGACAGCGTTGCAATACGGGTACCGGCGCATCCTACTGCACGCGCGATCTTGGAGAGATTTGGTGGCCCCGTCGCGGCACCATCGGCCAATCCATCCGGCAAGATCAGCGCCACAACCGCAGCCCATGTACGCAACGGGCTTGACGGTCGGATTGATGCAATCGTTGATGACGGCCCATGTGCCGTGGGGTTGGAAAGTACCATCATCGGCCTGACGGCCCGCCACCCGCTTTTGCTGCGGGCTGGTGGAGTTTCGGTTGAGGACATCGAAGCAAGGCTTGGCAGCGCCCTGGACAGCGCCAACGGGGCCGACATCATCGCCCCGGGGCAACTCGCATCCCATTACGCACCACATGCTTCTGTTCGGTTGAACGCCACCAAGGCCGAACCGGACGAAGTTATGCTAGGCTTCGCAGACATAGCGGGCGACATCAGCCTATCAACCACCGGCAACCTGACCGAAGCCGCCGCCTGCCTTTTTGACCGGCTTCATGAACTGGATGCCTTGCGCAAACCCATCGCCGTGGCGCCCATACCCGACCACGGACTGGGCCGTGCGATCAACGACCGGTTACGTCGCGCTGCGGCACCTCGGTAACTACGCCCTTCCGGGTGTCGCACTTAGAACCAGCGGGTCTATTCCCAGCGACTTTAGGGCGGCGGCCCATTTTGATGCGTCATCAAGGTCGAATACGATCTTGGCGCTGGCGTCACATGTTAACCACCCGTTTTGAGCGATCTCGGCTTCCAACTGCCTTGCACCCCATCCGGCATAGCCCAACGCCAGCAGTGCCCGTTCGGGCCCCTTGCCACGGGCGATATCTTCAAGAATATCTAGGGTGGCCGTCATGGCAAACCCTTCCGCGATATCAAGTGTCTGCATCACAGATCTGTATTCCGCACTGTGTAGAACAAATCCGCGCTCGGTCTCTACCGGGCCTCCCAGATGGACGCCCAGGCCCGATGTATCGTCGAGGTTCACATCACTGACACGGTCCAGCACGTCACCCAACTTCAGATTAAGCGCGGGTTTGTTGACGATCAAGCCCATCGCGCCGTCGGCGTTATGGGTGCAGATGAAAATCACCGAATGATCAAACCGCAAGTCGCCCATGCCAGGCATCGCCACAAGCAGTTGCCCTGTCAGATCCAGCTTCATCATCAGTCCCTTATTGTACCTTATCGTAAGCATGGCGCGGCACCACACCGCTTTCAAGCCCCACCACTGCAATGTTTCGTAATGCAATCGTGATTTGGCAGGTTCCCGCGATTAACGCATGAAAGGCTCATGAACAAAAAAATACTCAGTTTGCTCGCCGGTTTGCTCGTCGCGCCCGTTTCCGCCGCCGCATTCGAAGTCATCCAGGGTGAAATACTCCCTGGCTGGGTGTTACCTGATGGCAACCGCGTCGCCGCGATCCGACTGACGCTCGAGCCGGGGTGGAAAACATATTGGCGCGCACCCGGCGATCTGGGGATCCCCCCGGACTTTAACTGGACCAAATCCGAGAACCTTGCCGATGTCGCCATCGAGTGGCCTGCGCCGACTGTATTTCGCGAAAAGAACCTGACGACCATCGGCTACAAAAACCAGGTGATTTTACCACTGCGGATTGACGTCGTCGAAAAGGACGTTCCGGTGACCGTGGCCGCTTCTGTCAGCTTGGGCGTGTGCAGCGACATCTGTGTGCCGGCCTCGCTTGATTTAAACGCCGTTATCGACACTGACACCACCCGGCCGGATCCGGAAATCGCCGCTGCACTTGCACAACGCCCTTATTCGGCCCAAGAGGCCCAGGTGGACAAGGCCACCTGCAATCTCGGCCTAAGGGACGGCAGTTTCGAACTGGTCGCGGCCATCACCCTGCCCGATACCGGCGGGCAGGAGTTCGTTGTTATCGAGCCGGGGCAATCCGATCTTTGGGTAAGCGAAACCGATACCAGTCGTGACGGCGGGGTTCTGCGGGCCCGGGCGGATATCGCCCATGTCAAAGACGAAACAGTGGCCCTGGACCGTTCGCAAATTCGGATCACTGTTTTGGGCAGCAACCAGGCCGTCGACATCCGTGGTTGCACGTCAGATTGATCAGCTCGGTTTCTTGCGTCGCGAGAGGCTGTAGGCGATGATCCCGGCCAGATAGCCCCCCAAGGCGATGACGGCGGCACCCGCAATAAATACCAGCAGCGCAGCGTTCAACGGGGTCATCCGAGCCAGTTGGGGTGTTGCCGCAACCAGCCCCGCATACAACGACCCGTTCAGCGCGACCCATCCCAACGTGACTGCGGCCCACGCCAACATCAGCCCCCAAAGCGCGATCAAGCCAAGCTTTAGCCCCCGTGCCCGCGACCGGACACCGCGTCGCATAGCGCGGATTTGCCGCTGGATATCGTGCTGCGCCGCGATCAGCGCGGGCACGACAAGCAGCACAAGAAACATCCCGAAACCCAAACCGTAGACAAGCGTAATGACAGTGGGCTTCAGGAACTGGGCCTGCTGGCTTTGCTCATACAGCAGGGGTGCCATGCCCAGCACTGTGGTCATCGTGGTCAGCATGACCGGACGCAGCCGGTCGGACGCGCCGTCTATGATCGACGGGAACAACCCGCGCGTTGCGCCATATTCGTCTATAGTACCGACCAACACGATGGAATCGTTTATGATAATCCCGGTCATTCCCAGCAGCCCTACAACCGTGAACATACTGAGCGGCACGTCCCATATCGCATGGCCATAAATGGTACCGACCAGCCCGAATGGTATCACCGCCATGACCACCATCGGTCTGACCCAACTGCTAAAGACCCATGCCAGCACCAGATAGATACCGGTGAGCACCAACGTCAGCCCCGTCAGCGCATCCGACAGGAATGTGTCCTCTTGCTCGCTTAGCCCCCCGATACGGAATTCCACCTGGCGCTCGGACGCAATCCGCGGCAGGATTTCTTCCTGCATCGCCTTGGTGATCTCTGCCGCGCGCGCAGGGTCGTCCTCTGAAATATCGCCGGTTACTGAGATCAGCCGGATACCATTTTCGCGCCGCACCGTGCTAAAGCCTGTTCGCCGCTCAACGCTCACGATGTCTGCCAGGGGCACGTATTGGCCGGCGGGCGTGCGCATTTGGGTCCTGTCCAGAAAATCCGCAGTCAGCTCGCCTTGTGGCAGCTCGACCCGGATCGTGGCAGAACGCGGCCCATCGGGGTACGTCGCCGCTTCGATCCCGCCAAGCCGGCTGCGTAACACACGGCCCAGAGTATCGATGGTAAACCCCAAGGCTTGCCCCTGTGGTGTCAGATCCAGGATAAGCTCTTCCTTGTCGTAGGCCAGATTGTCCTGTACCGCGCTTACTTCGGGATACTGCCGCAGAGCGTTTTGCAGATCTTGCGATGCCGCCTTGAGCGCAGTCGTATCTGCGCCATAGAACTGCACGTCCAGAGCATCGCCCCCAGGGCCCGACCGCCATCCCCGAAAGCTGACGGTTTCAGCCAACGGATGGTTCACGACGGCATCTTGCAATTCGCCCACAAAGGCAAAGCTGGAATAGGGGCGCAAATCGGCATCGATCAATTCGATCGAAATACCTCCCAGCAAATCTTCGTCCTTGCTGTCCGCGCCCTCAAGTCCGTAGCCTGCGTTCGCTCCGACCTGGGCGATCACATAATCAATCGGGTTTCTACCATAGCGTTCGGCATATTCAGCCCCCAACGCTTCGGTGGCGCGCTGCATCTCGCGCATCATCGCCAGCGTATCTGCGCGGGTGGCGCCTTCGACCATGGCGAAATTGCCGGTGACCGACCCGCGTTCGGGGGCGTTGAAAAACCGCCACTGCACGTCGCCCTGAATGAACAAGGCAATTTGGGACGCAAGCACAGCGACGAGCCCGGCCAGAACAACGTAGCGCGCCCATATGACCCCCGCCATGAAAGGCCGGAACAGCTTTTCCCGGGCCCACAGGAAACCTCGATTAACAATGCGGCTTGGCCAATCATACCAGCGTTGTTTTGCCCCGACTGCCATCGCGTGCGCCATGTGGTTGGGCAGCACAAGAAAACATTCTACCAAAGACGCGGCCAATACGGCGATCACCGTCAAGGGGATATCGCCGATCAAGCTGCCGAACCGTCCACCTACGGCCAACAACCCGAAAAAGGCGATGATCGTGGTCAAGGTTGCTGCAAATACCGGCATCGCCATGCGTCGGGCCGCGTTTTCCGCTGCAAGCATAGGCGGCTCGCCGAGTTCCTTGTGGCGATAATCGGCATGTTCACCGACAACGATCGCATCATCTACGACGATGCCCAATGTGATGATCAGACCAAAAAGCGAGATCATGTTGATCGTTATGCCCCCTGCGTACATCAACGCAATCGCAGCGGCCATCGAAACCGGAATGCCCGCCGCCACCCAAAAGGCGGTTCGCGCGTTCAGGAACAGAAACAGCAGCCCGACGACCAGCGCCAACCCCATTAACCCGTTATCTATCAACAGATCCAGCCGGCCTGTGATCGCCTCGGCGCGCGTGCGGATAAGGTCGATACGCACCCCTTTGGGCAGCATCACAACCATGTCAGCGACAACGCGTTCAACGCTGTGCTGAATCCCGATCGCATCGCCGCCGTCGGACCGGTCGATTCGCACGGAAATCGCAGGATTGTCGCCAACAAAGAATCCGACTTCTCGGTCGGTACTCTTTTCGATGACACGAGCCACATCGCCCACGGTCAATGACGACCCGTCAGAGTTGGTGCGCAACACGACCCCTGCCAGCGCTGCGGCGCTTCTCTTGGCTGTGCCGGTCCGGACCCTTGCGTTGGCCCCTGTCACATCGCCAGCAGGGCTGGCGTCGACCTCGGCTGCGATGACTGCGGCGATTTCGGCCATGGTGATGTCATAGCTGATCAGCTTGGTTGAAGGCACCTCGATCAAAGTTTCCGGTGCCGCGATGCCCTGGATCGTGCTGCGCGTAACGCCAGCGGCAAACAACCGCGTGACCAGTTCGTCCGCGAAGCGCCCCAATTGTTCGGCGCTGATCGGCCCCGTAAGGACCACGTCCGTTACGCGGTCACGCCAAACACCACGCCGCACGACCGGATCTTCGGCATCTTCTGGTAACGTGGTCACAGCGTCCACGGCTGTTTGGACATCCGCCGCGGCCCGGGCCATATCCCAATCGGGTTCAAAATCAAGCGTAATGGTCGCGCGTCCCTCGCGCGATGCCGCGACCGACCCTTCTACCCCTTCTACAGTCAGCAAGACCGGTTCAAGCACCTGCACAATGGCACTGTCGACGTCTTCGGCACCTGCACCGTCCCATGCTGTGACAACCGACACCGTGTCGATCACAACGTCCGGAAAAAATTGCGCCCGCATATTGGGCGCAGCAGCGACACCGCACACGAGCAACACCACCAGCAATAAATTGGCCGCAGTCTTGTGCCGTGTGAAATACGATAACAGCCCGCCTGTAGTCTGTGAAATGGGGCGTGTCATGGCCTAGCCTCCCATCCGGCTCTCGATCCGCTCAATCATCTTTGCAGGCACCTCGGGTTCCGCCAGCTTCGCCAATACCCGCGCTTTCGCTTCCTGAGGCATGCGGTCGTTGGCCTCGACGAAGGCGACCAGTTTGGCACGCCGTTCTTCGGTCAGCGCTATCATGCTTGCACCGGTGCCGGCACCGTTGGCCTGCTCAGGATCGGCCCCCGACCGCAACGGTTTGACCGCAATTCCGGCACCCAGCAACGGCGACTGCGCTTCAACCACATCACGCCCCTCGATCTCGCCGCGCACCAGAACTTCGTCACCGACACGGCGCAAAACCTCTACGGTTAGCGCCTCAAGCCGGTTCTGCGCATCCAGAACCAGCACGCGACCCTGCGCATCCAGTGCCGAGCTTGACAGACGGATAACATCGTCTAGCGCAGGTTCGCGGACGCGAACTGTCACAAAATCTCCGGGTTTGAAACCAGCCGCATGAGTGAGAGAGGCGAATATCAACCGCCCGCTGGCACCTTCCCCTGCCGCTGCCCCGGCGCGGGTGATCTGGCCTTCGGCCTCAAGGTCAATGCCCGCCACATCCAGCGTCGCAGCTATCGGTGCCTTGATCAAAGCCCCGTGTTCATCGATCAACCGTGCGTACTGTGCGGTCGACACACGAAATGACACCTCCAGGTTATCAGGGTCGATAAGCTCAGCCAGCCGTTCGTTTGCAGAGACCAGCCGCCCTTCGACCACGCTGGTGTCGCTCAGCGCTCCGTCAAACGGCGCGGTGATGATGGTCTCGTCCAGTCGCCTTTGCGCCTCATCCAGCGCGATCTTGGCATTTGATACCAAGCTTACCGCCTGTTCGACCCGCGCTTCGGATTGCGTGACTATCTGCCGCCGCGCCAACACCGCCTGACGTGCGCCGGAAGCGGCCAATTCAGCAGTTTCCGTCGCAGTTGCGGTCCCAACACCCCTGTCAGCCAGGTCGCTTTGACGCTCGAACGCACGCGTCCGAAGGGCGGCCTGTTCCTCAGCCGCTGTCTGCTCATCACGCGCCAGTTCCAGCGCCCGCGCGGCATCACGCCCTTCGGCTTCGGCATCATGCACGGCGCTTTTCGCCCGGGCCACCGTCGCAAGGGCATCGGCACGGTCGAGGCGGACCAACACCTGCCCCGCGGTCACTATGCCCCCTACTTCGAACCCCGGAGCAAGTTCGGTCACCCGCCCCCCTACGGCTGCGCGCAGTTCCAGCCGACGGCGGCTCTGCACCGCGCCAAAGCTTTCCAACACGGGCGTTTCGGTTCCTGCCCTTGCCTGCACCACATTGACCGAAAACACCCGTTCTCGGGGGGTGCGAACCTCGGGGGCGTCGGCCAAACGCTTTTGCAGCGCGCCGCCGATCTTGTCAGCCGCAAAGAACAACAGCCCCATCGCAGTGGCGGCCAAAAACAGGCCGATCATGCTTTGCCTGAGAAATCGCATGTTTTTCCAATCCCGCTCGTCCGGTGAAACCACGCCCGGTACTCTGTGCCGCACCACCTTGCCACAGTTTTAATACGCATACATCATCGACTTCCGGCGGCGATAACGCATCAAATCAGATATTTATTTCCGGCGCTGGTGTTCGTCCAACCGGGGCATGATTTCAACGAAGTTGCAGGGCCGATGCCGAAAATCAAGCTGCTTGACCAGAATTTCATCCCACGCATCTTTGCACGCACCGGGCGACCCGGGCAAAGCGAACAGATAGGTGCCCTGCGCCACTCCCGCGGTTGCGCGGCTTTGCACGGCGGACGTCCCGATTTTTTGCATCGAAACGATGGTAAAGATCGTTCCGAACGCGTCGATCTCTTTCTCATATACGTCGCGGTGGGCCTCGACCGTCACATCCCGCCCGGTCAGACCAGTGCCGCCGGTGCTGATCACCACATCTATGCCGGGGTCCGCACACCAGACTCGCAACTGATCGGCAATTTGGTGCCTTTCATCCTGAATAATCGCACGTTGAACCAGGGTATGCCCACCGTCTGCAATCCGTCCGACTAACACGTCCCCTGACCTGTCATCGGCCAGACCGCGCGTGTCCGATACAGTCAGAACGGCGATCCGCACCGGGATAAATTCAAGACTGTCATCGATCCTGCTCATGTGCGCTCCAATACTGCCAACCGCGCGGCCAGGGCCACGAAAATACCACTGCTGATCCAGCGCAGGGCCCGTCCGCCACGGGTCAACCTGCGCCCCAGACCGCTGGCGAACACACCGACCAGGGCGTTGATCAAGAACCCGCCCAACGACAACACCAAACCCAGCACCATAAACTGCATCAAAACCGGCCCGGCCTCGGGCACCACGAACTGCGGAACGAACGCCAAGACAAACAAAATGACCTTGGGGTTCGTCAAATTTACGATCAACCCACTGCGGAACGCCGATTTTGGCGCAACCTTTGCCGTTTGGGCGGTCGCATCGCTGCGCCAAGTCTGAACCGCGAGCCACAACAAATATGTAACACCGATCCAGCGGATCACGTCAAAGGCCCATGGCAGCGCCGATACCACTGCCCCCAACCCCAATCCTGCCAGTGTAACATGCACCATGCCACCCAACGATATGCCTGCGCTGGCCGCGATCGCCGCCTTGGGGCCAAAGCGCATACCCTGACCCAAGCAAAACATCATATCGGCCCCCGGCGTCAGATTAAGCGCAAGCGCCGCGGGCACAAATGCCAGGATCGTGAGCGGGTCAACCATGTGCAAGCCTCGCCTTCAGCGTCAGCAGATCCACCCAAGTTTCCCGCTTGAACTCCGGACTGCGCAACAGATACGCCGGGTGAAACATCGGCAAAGCAGGGATCCCATCGGCTTTTGTCCATTGCCCTCGCAGCCGGGCGATACCCCGCTTGCCCAGCAGGACCTGCAGCGCGCCATTACCCGCAAGAACCAGAACCTCGGGCTTGGCCAGCGCGATGTGGCGCATCAGGAACGGCTTCATCATTGCAATCTCCTCAGGTCTTGGGTCGCGATCCTGTGGCGGGCGCCACGGCAGGACAGTGGCAAGGTAAACCGGGGCTTCCGGATGATCGCGTCCCATATTGATCGCCGCCAGCATCTTGTCCAGCAGCTGCCCGGCCTGACCCGCAAACGGCCTACCCTCGCGATCTTCATCGCGACCAGGAGCCTCACCGACGATCATCAGGCGTGCGCCCGGCGTCCCGTCCGCAAAGACCATCCTGCGTGCACCGCGCTTCAACTCGCAATGCTCAAAGGTTGATATTGCCTCCTGCAGCGCCTCCAGGGTCTGCGCCGCTGCCGCGATCCGAGAAGCTTCAGCCACCGCATCGCTTCCCCCCCTGTCAGAGCCGCCCGGTGTACTCTGGGCTGCAGCTGACTTGGGTTTTTCAAGGGACGCGGGAACCTCGTACCGATTAACTGGCACATCACTGATCGCCTCAGTCGCGCCCAGTTCAATCTGCCAGCGCAAAAGCGCAACCGCCTGATGATAGTCCACTGATTCCATGGCTCCAACTTACGCACTGGCGCTGGCAATATACATCCCAACTTCCAAATGGCCTTAAATCCATTCCGCCCCTTCGACAAGGTACTCCGGCCCGACTGCTTGCCCACGTGGTCGCCGCCGCCTATAACGCCTCAACTAACTTGGGGTTCACCGTTATGGGTTTCGCACATCGCCATCTTCTGGGTATCGAACAACTATCCCAAGACGACATCGTCACATTGCTTGATCTGGCCGATACCTACGCCGATCTGAACCGTCAGCCTTACAAACACAGCGACGCTTTGAAAGGCCTGACCCAGATCAATATGTTCTTCGAAAACTCGACCAGAACCCAGGCCAGCTTTGAAATCGCGGGCAAGCGGTTGGGCGCGGATGTGATGAATATGGCGATGCAGGCGTCTTCGATCAAAAAGGGCGAAACCCTGATCGACACGGCGATGACGCTGAACGCGATGCACCCCGATCTTCTGGTGGTACGTCACCCGCAATCGGGTGCCGTTGATCTGCTCGCCCAAAAGGTCAATTGCGCCGTGCTGAACGCCGGCGACGGCCGTCACGAACACCCCACCCAAGCCTTGCTCGACGCCCTTACCATTCGCCGCGCCAAAGGGCGCCTGCACCGACTGTCCATCGCGATTTGCGGCGACATCGCCCACAGCCGGGTGGCACGGTCCAATATCTTGCTTTTGGGCAAGATGGAAAACCGCATCCGATTGATCGCCCCCCCGACGCTGATGCCCTCGCAAATCGGCGAATTCGGTGTCGAGGTGTTTGACGATATGGAAAAGGGGCTGCGCGACGTCGATGTCGTGATGATGTTGCGATTGCAAAAAGAACGCATGGATGGCGGTTTTATCCCCAGCGAACGTGAATATTATCATAGATTTGGTCTTGATGCCCAAAAACTGTCCCACGCCGCACCTGATGCCATTGTCATGCATCCCGGACCGATGAACCGCGGTGTCGAAATCGACGGTACTCTGGCGGATGATATCAACCGCAGCGTCATACAGGATCAGGTCGAGATGGGCGTGGCGGTGCGCATGGCGGCCATGGACCTTTTGGCGCGTAATTTGGCTGACAGTCGGGCGGAGGCACCGTGACCCTCCCCCCCTCGGATGAGCAAGAGCTGCTGCGATGGCGCATATCGCCAAGGGCCTTCTTTTGGCGATCCCTGACCCTGATGCTGCTCACAATGCTGGCGTGGGCACCAGCCCTGCCCTATTTCCCCGTAACGGTCTGGGCGCTGGCTTCGGTACTCTCTGCACTGTTTTACATGTGGATATTCGAGGAATTCCAGATTTGGTATGCCAACAGAAAAACCGTTTGGTGCCTGACAAACCGGGCTCTTTATATTGACGAACCCAACTCGATCGAGCCATTGCAGCTTGCGCTGACCGATATCGAGGCCATCGGCAAGCTATCGCTTTGGTCGATCGTCTTGCGCTTGCCGACCCATCAAAGCATAACCTTGCCTCTGGTTCCGAACGTCCGCAAGACCAAGGCGCGGATCGCCCAAGCGATTGAGGCCGCACAATGACCGATCGGTTCTGGGCTGACCAGCTTGACCCCGGCGAACGTCTGCTGTGGACAGGACGCCCCAAACCGCGGGTGTCGATACGAAACTTCCAATTGATCGGCCCGTTCGTCGGTGCCGCGGGAACGGTGGTCGCGGGGGGCTTGCTTCTTACCTATAGCGATCTGCCGGTGTCACAATCGGTGATCCTTGCGGTGATCATCGCTCTGGTGGTGATTTCGCTGGTACGCGGTTTGAACAAATGGTCCGGACTTACCCGTACCCGCTATGCGCTCACCACGCATCGGGCTTTGTTTTTCAAGCTGGAAAAGGATCAGACTCGCGTCAAGGCCTTCTCGCGCAGTGCGGAAACCAAGCCCGACATAAGGCCCACAAGCCCGCCCTCCGTTTTTTTTATCAGGCAGGAAAGCATGGACAAAGCGGCGCTCGTTGCGCATTTGGGATTTGAATATATCGAAGACAGCAACAGTTTAAGTGCATTGATGGCAACCAGCTATGAAGGTGCAGATAAATGACAACCATACGAATCCAGAACGCGGAAACCGGCAAGGTCAGGCTTTTCGCGGTAAACCGCTCCATTGACGCCGTTTCGCGCGCGGTGCGTGATGCTGACAAGGAAACGGTCATCACCGACCTGTTGGGAACCTCCGTTCCCTCCGGTAGCGCCGAGCTATTTCCCGTTACCGATCTGGCCGGCGTCGGCCTGACCGCTTATTTGACAGAGGGCTACGCCGTAAGCGACGATCAACTCGCACAAGACCGCAGTCGCCTTGGCGCGCTCGACGGGTATGTGCTGCTACTGTTTTCCTCGGCTTTCGAAGGCCGGGAAACAATACTTGAAATAGGCCCCGATCTTACCCTCATCGGCACATATGACGAAGAGCAACCCGCCATAAGCGCTATCCCCCTGACAGCAGACGCCGCACAGCCCTACACCGGCATACCGAACGTGAACCCGCGGACGCCCCCACGCGACCGTGCGAGCGGGGCGCTTATAGCGTTGGCAGTTCTTGTCGTGCTTGGCCTCATCCTGTGGTGGCTGATGTGAAAGAACCCAAACCGGATCCCAAAATGTCGGGGCGTATCGCGATGATTGCATTGCTGGTTGCTTTTGGTGTCGCTGCGATGATGGTTTGGGTCGGCGCATGACCAAGTGATGCCGTTTCAACCAGTATGAAAGACCCGCAATGACGCTGTATTTTACCAACGCGCAGATCATCGACCCCGAAGCCGGAACCGTGACCCGTGGCACCTTGCAGGTTGAGGGAACACGGATCGCGGCTGTTTTGCCGGATGGTGCGCCTATCCCCGGCGATGCGGATAGTATCGACTGCCGTGGAAAATATCTGGCGCCCGGCATCGTGGATCTTGGTGTCAAGGTATGTGAACCGGGCGAAAGGCACAAAGAAAGCTTTCGGTCTGCGGGTCTTGCCGCAGCCGCTGGTGGGGTCACCACGATGGTCACTCGACCCGATACGACGCCGGCCATTGACAGCCCCGAGGTGCTTGAATTTGTCACCCGTCGCGCGAACGAGGCTGCTCCTGTCAACGTCGTTCCCATGGCAGCACTTACCAAGGGCCGTGAAGGTCGTGAAATGACCGAAATCAGCTTCCTTATGGACGCGGGTGCCGTCGCATTTACCGACTGCGACCGCGTGACCACCGACACCAAGGTATTCTCGCGTGCCCTTACCTATGCCAGCAGTCTGGGCGCACTGGTCATCGCACACCCTCAGGAACCGGTGCTGAGCCAAGGAGCCGCCGCGACCTCGGGCAAGTTCGCGTCGTTGCGCGGCCTGCCCGCCGTGTCCCCGATGGCCGAACGCATGGGGCTGGACCGCGATATCGCCTTGGTCGAGATGACCGGTGCCCGCTATCACGCCGACCAGATTACGACCGCGCGCGCTTTGCCCGCCCTTGCCCGCGCCAAGAAAAACGGCTTGGACATCACCGCGGGTGTCGGCATCCACCACCTGACGCTGAACGCTCTTGACGTGGCGGATTACCGGACCTTTTTCAAGCTCAAGCCGCCGCTGCGTGATGAAGAGGACCGTATTGCCGTGGTGGAAGCCGTCGCATCCGGACTGATCGACATCATTTGTTCGATGCATACGCCCCAAGACGAAGAATCAAAGAGACTTCCGTTCGAAGAAGCCGCATCGGGGGCGGTTGGCTTGGAAACGTTATTACCCGCGGCGCTACGGTTGGTTCATTCAGAAATGATGGATATCGCAACCCTGTGGCGCGCGCTTTCGTTTAACCCCGCCCAACGTCTGGGCCTGCCCGGTGGGCGTCTGTCAACAGGCGCACCTGCGGATCTGGTGTTGTTCGACAGCGACGCACCCTTTGTCATGGACCGCGAGACACTCAGGTCAAAATCGCGAAACACACCCTATGATGGTTCAAGGATGCAGGGTAAGGTCCTGGAAACCTATGTTTCCGGCACGTGTATCTACAAGGCGTCCTAACCATGCCCATCTTCGATTCCTCTTTCGCCGTCCTATCGCTTTGGGCAGTAATGGGTTACCTGATCGGCTCTATTGCGTTTGGCATGGTATTGGCTCGCGTCATGCATCTGGGCGATCTACGCACCATCGGTTCGGGTAACATCGGGGCGACGAATGTTTTGCGTACCGGAAACAAGAAAGCCGCCGCACTGACCGTGTTGCTGGATGGTGGCAAGGGCGCGGTGGCCGTTTTGCTTGCCCGATTTTTTGCTGGCGAAGATGCCGCACAGATCGCTGCGCTCGCCGCCTTGTTGGGTCACTGCTATCCTGTCTGGCTAGGCTTCAGGGGGGGCAAGGCAGTCGCGACCTTTCTAGGCGTGCTTCTTGCGTTGGCATGGCCTGTCGGCATAGCCAGCGCACTGATTTGGCTGGTCGCCACATTTGCCACACGAATTTCGTCCATGGGGGGGCTAGCTGCGGCAGCCTCGTCAACTTTTTTCATGGTATTGCTGGGCTATAGCGACGTGTTGATCCTGGGCATTCTGCTTACCCTTCTGGTGTTTTGGCGGCATCGCGGCAACATTCAACGTATCCGCGCCGGCCAGGAGCCGAAAATTGGCGCAAAGAAAATCTAGATCAGCTCGTGACCAACAGGGTGAGATACCGTTCCGACCGGTCAAACTCGAATCTGGCAAAGCTCAACCGGTAAGAAGCGTCTAGGCGGGTCGCGAATAAAATAACCTAAGGCACGTACGCTTCTGTGTACGCCAGATATAACGGGAACTCGGCGCGACCCGTCGCGATTGTTTACAGTTCGACCACCCCTGCAACGGTTCAGAGGCGGCCGACGACCTTAATCCGCGATGGCACCATTCCGGAATAATCGTCAATAGGAATAGTCTGCGTAGATCCGGCTCAGATTGCCGTTCCATTTACCGTGATAATCGTCCAGCAGCTCGTCGGCGGGGACCTTGCCGGTCTCGATGCTTTCCTTCAGTGCATTCAGAAAATGGGTCTCGTCCGGGACCAGGCCGCCGGCACCGGTACGGGCACGCGCCTTCAAGCCAAGCTCGGACAACCCGACCGCTTCTCGTGCGATATCATGCATTTTTATGGTACCCACCTGGGCTTGCAATCCGTCAACCGACGCAGCCACCCGCAAAGCCTCACGCGTTTCGGCGTCCCAATGCTTGACCATATCCCACGCACCGTCCAACGCCTGCTGGTCATACATCAACCCCACCCAGAACGCGGGCAAGGCACATAGGCGTCGCCACGGGCCGCCGTCGGCCCCCCGCATTTCGATGAATTTCTTGATCCGCGCCTCGGGAAATGCCGTGGTCAGATGATCTGCCCAATCGCTCAGCGTCGGGATTTCGCCCGGCAGCGCTGGTAACTTGCCATCCAGGAAATCACGGAACGACTGCCCCAACGCGTTGATATAGACACCGTCGCGATAGACAAAATACATTGGGACATCCAGCGCATAGTCCACCCAACGCTCGAACCCCATTCCATCTTCGAACACCCACGGCAACATGCCGGTACGCGCGTCATCCAGATCGCGCCACACGCGGCTACGCCAGGATTTATGACCATTGGGTTTGCCCTCGAAAAAAGGCGAATTCGCGAAAAGCGCAGTCGCTACCGGCTGCAAAGCCAAGGCGACCCGCAGCTTTTTCACCATGTCTGCCTCGGAACCGAAATCGAGATTCACCTGTACTGTACAGGTGCGGCGCATCATGGTCTGTCCCATGGTGCCGACCTTGGTCATATAGTCATTCATCAGCTTATAACGCCCCTTGGGCATCAAATCCATTTGCTGATGTGACCACTCGGGTGCCGCACCCAGACCGATGAATCCCGCTCCGATCCTGTCCGCCACATCTCGCACTTCCACCAGATGCGCGTTCACCTCGTCGCAGGTCTCGTGAATGGTCTCGACGGGGGCCCCCGACAGTTCCAACTGTCCGCCTGGCTCCAACGACACGTTTGCCCCGTCCTTTACCAACCCGATCAGCTTGCCGTTTTCCTCAACCGGCGACCAGCCGTGGCGATCGCGTAATCCTTCCAGCATGGCTCGGATCGAACAATCACCCTCATAAGGCAAAGGCAGCAAGGTTTCCTTGTTGTACCCGAACTTCTCATGTTCAGTGCCAATGCGCCAATCCTGCACGGGCTTGCAACCATCGGCCAGATACTGCGCCAGCTGCTGGTGGTTTTCGATCGGGCCGCCGCCGGATTGAGGAATAGACATATGGGGGAGGCTCCGATGTAAATTTGCGTGACCTAAGGGATGGTGCGATTTTTGGGGGGTGTCAATGCAACAGGGCAGTTCTCGGTCGCAGAGGCTTACGTTCCCAAATCACCACCGATAGAGTCTTGTCATCGCTCAGCTCGGCCAACATCCGTTCGGTCCGAAGCCCGGGAAGCGCGGCAAACGCGTCGAACAACGCGTCGGCTCCTGCGGCATTCACGGGAATCATGACAGGCTGCTGCCCCGGTTGTTCCAATTTCCAATGGGCAGGATAGTTACCACGCTCGAGGCTCAGGCGCTCTATCTCGCGCAATGCCACCACCCCACCTGTCAAGGGACCGAAATAGCTGATCTGCCCCTCGACAACCTGCACGGCACCCGCGCCCAGGCCGGTTTTGCGAAACCGGCCCCTCTGCACACCGATCCAGATAAATGCCGCTCCCCCAACCATCAGCACATAGCCGGGAACGGCAAGCAACAACCCCGGCCCCAGCACGAACCACAGCCCGACCAGCGCAACCGCCAATCCGATCAACACCTCGCGCCACCGCCACAACGCTTCTTCCGCTTCGGGTCTCAAGAAACTCATCAATGCGCCCTACTTTCATTTTGCCCGGAAAACTCCACGGGGGCGTGGGGGTGTGAAACCCCCACCATTGCGACATCGCCGACAGGTGTTTGGTTCACGCCCAGTCCCCCAACGCCTGCTGCCAAACCGTCATTGCCGCCACCGCTGCCGTATCCGCGCGCAATATCCGTGGTCCCAACGTCACCGATCGGGTGTATTCCTGTCTGCGCAAGCGTTCTCTCTCGCGCTCAGAAAATCCCCCCTCTGGGCCGATCAGGATCCCCCAGCCCCCGGTTGTTGCTGTCGCACGTTCCGGCGAACCGTCTTGCCCAACCAGCGCCTCGTCGCAGAACATCAAGGACCTCTGCGCATCCCACCGATCCAGAAGGCGGTCCAGCCGCTGCATCTCGGCCACCTCTGGTACGAAAGTCCCGCCACACTGTTCAGCCGCTTCAACGGCATGGGCCTGCAAACGGTCCCGCTGAACCCGACCGGAATTGGTGAACTCGGTCTGGACCGGCATGATCCGGCGTGCTCCCATTTCGGTTGCCTTTTCAACGATGAAGTCGGTCCGCGCCTTCTTGATCGGTGCGAAGATCAGCCAAAGATCCGGCGGCATCTGCACGGGTTTGGTCTGCTCGCCACAAACCAAGACGCCGCCACGCTTGCCGGCTTCAACGACGTCTGCACGCCATTCGCCGTCTGTACCATTGAACAGCAGCACCGACGCCCCGACACCCAACCGCATCACCCCAAAAAGATAGTGAGCCTGCGCCTTTTCCAAAGGAACGGATTGCTCCTGCCCCAGCGAATGTTCTACATAAAGTCTGATTTTTGCGTTCATAGGCACAGATATATGCAAGACCACCCCCCTGCACCAGATGCCAATGATACCATGCGTGTTGCGGACGCCCGCGTTGACAATTGGGTGGACCTTTACGCTCCCTCATTCCTGAGGCCCTATCTAAGGCTCAGCCGCGCCGACCGACCGATAGGAACCTGGCTGCTCCTGCTTCCGTCTTGGTGGGGACTTGCACTGGCCATGCTGTATGACCAGCAAGCAAGCTGGTTCGACCTGTGGATCTTCATCGGGTGCGGCCTGGGAGCGTGGCTGATGCGGGGGGCGGGCTGTACCTGGAACGATATCACCGACCGCGATATCGACGCCCAGGTCGCGCGCACACGGTCGCGACCGATTCCTTCGGGCCAGGTCAGCGTTACCGGCGCTGCCATCTGGATGGTCGCACAGGCCCTGATCTCGTTGTTTATATTGCTAAGCTTCAATCATGCGGCAATTTCGCTTGGTGTTCTGGCACTCTTGCCCGTCGCCGTTTACCCCTTCGCCAAGCGTTTCACCTGGTGGCCGCAGCTCTTTTTGGGCATCGCATTCAATTGGGGGGCCCTGTTGGCCTGGACAGCGCACACGGGGTCGCTCGGGGCTCCGGCGGTGGTGCTATATTTTGCCGGGATCGGCTGGACCCTGTTTTACGACACCATCTACGCGCACCAAGATGCCGAGGACGATGCGTTGATCGGCGTGAAATCTACTGCCCGTCTGTTCGGAGAAAGCACCTCGCAGTGGTTGCGACGTTTCCTGATGGCAACCGTCGGGTTGATGGGCCTGGCGGTGATCTTCGCCTTGCGGGATCAAGCTTCGTTCCTGGCTATGGTTCTGGCACTGGGTGGACCCTGGGGGATGGGGTGGCATATGGCCTGGCAACTACGGGGTCTCGATATCAACAATAACAAAAAGCTCCTGCAACTGTTTCGATCCAATCGCGATACCGGCATGATCCCGCTTGCGTTTTTTGCAATCGCGCTATTGGTGTGATTGCGCACCTGCGCTGCTGCACGTATCAACGGTCACGATATCAACGGCTTCAGAAACGAGCTTATGCGTCTATCTGCACTTCTAATCATTGCCTTTACCTTTTTCTTCGCGGCCGGCGCATCTCTCGTTGCGGCGAACTTTTCGGTCACCTTAATCGAGGAAAGCTCCGAAATCGGCGTACGCAATGTTTTGGATGACAAAGCCATGCCCTGGGCCGAGGTCGAAGCCGACGGGCTCAAGGTAACCTTGTCGGGCACCGCCCCAAACGAAGTCATGCGGTTCAATGCCCTGACCGCTGCCGGTTCGGTCGTCGACGCCGCGCGGATCATCGACCAAATGGAGGTCGTCGCTCAGGCAGCCATCGCCGCGCCCAAATTTTCGGCCGAAATTCTGCGCAACGACTCGGGCGTCTCGATCATTGGTCTGATTCCCACCACCACCGACCGTGATGCTGCCAACGCGCGCTTCAACGCACTGGTGGGCCCCGAAAATGTTGCCGATCTGCTGGAATCCGCCAATTATCCATCCCCGGACGGTTGGGAAGACGCCTTTGCTTTCGCCATATCCGCCATCGAGAAACTCCCCAGAGCCAAAATATCCGCCTCAGCCGGACGTGTTTCAATCACGGCGATTTCCGATAGTCCGGAAGCAAAGGCACGGTTGGAAACACTGTTGACCCGTTCCGCGCCTCCGGGCCTGAATGTGACGCTCGACATCGCGGCACCCCGCCCTGTCATAACGCCGTTTACCCTGCGGTTCCAAATTCGTGACGGAACTGGCGGGTTCGATGCCTGTAGCGCCGACACCGACAAAGCCAGCCTCAGAATTCTCAACGCCGCAAAAGCCGCCGGTGCCACAGAACCGCTGCGCTGTACCGTTGGCCTTGGTGTACCAAGCCCCCGTTGGGCCGAAGCGGTAGACAAAGCCATCGCGGCATTGGCGAAAATTGGCGGTGGCTCCGTTACCTTTGCCGATGCTGATATCAGCCTGGTTGCCGCCGAAGGTACGGACCAGGCGCTGTTTGATCGCGTCGTGGGTGAACTTGAAACCTCTTTGCCCGACGTATTTGTTCTGGATTCCCGCCTGCCCAAGGAAGTCGACCCCAACGCCGGCCCGCCCGAATTTGTCGCCACGCTCTCTCCTGAAGGTCAGGTGCAGCTGCGCGGGCGTCTCAGCGACGACGCGTTGCGCAACCTGGCGGATAGCTATGCCAAAGCCAGCTTCGGGTCTAAGAACGTCTACACTGCGGCCCGGGTCGTCGAGAATTTGCCCGCAGATTGGCCCACGCGGGTTCTGTCGGCGCTTGATGCGCTGTCGAAACTATCCAATGGGACGGTAATCGTGACGCCTGACAACGTCAGTGTAAGCGGCAATACAGGCAACCCCGATGCGGGTTCTCAAATAGCCACGTTGCTGGCTGGAAAGTTGGGCGAAGGTCAGGATTACGACATCGCGGTGGTTTATCAGGAAAAGCTCGACCCCGTGCTGGGGCTGCCCACCCCCGAAGAATGCGAAAGCCAGATAGGTGACATCGTCGCGGCGGGAAAGATCAACTTCGAACCTGGCAGTGCCACCATCGATGCCTCAGCGCTTGGAACTATGGACAGCATTGCGGAACTTCTCAAGACCTGCGGCGACGTCGCTCTTGAAATTCAAGGCTATACCGACAGTCAGGGCCGTGAAGAGATGAACCTCGCTCTCAGCCAGTCGCGTGCTGAATCCGTCCTGAACGAACTGCGCGCCCGCCGTGTGCTTACCGGCTCGTTCATCGCAAAAGGTTTCGGCGAAGAATCACCCGTGGCCGCAAATGACACCGAAGAAGGCCGCGAAGCAAACCGCCGGATCGAATTCAAGCTGATCCGCCCTGAACTCTCCGCGCAGGATAATGAAACAGGTCTGGAAAACGCCACGGAAACCAGCGATATAGACGGCTCATCTGAACCGACCCAAGAAGGCAATTGATATGAGCAGAACCGAATTTGTCATCGCAACAGCGATTATCCTATTCGTCGCATTCTGTCTGGGCTGGTTTGCGAACTGGCTTTTACATCGGTTCACCCGCGTCGCGGCGGATGATGTCGCCCAGCTTGACAGGATGAGCCAGGAACTGCACGAGGCTGAAGAAACCCGTGATCAGGCGATTACCTATCTTCAGCAACGCGAGGCCGAATTGACCAATCAACTAAGCCAGACAGAAGCAGAACTGCGCGCTGCGATGGATGGCCTGCGCGATGCTCGCCACGAAGCCGAGGAAATGCGTGCCTATATCGACGCCCATAAAGTCAGATAGGCTACCAGCGGCTCAACGCGTCCTCATCTTCATCCTTTGATGCGACCCACGACGCACCGCTGTCCGAAATTTCTCTTTTCCAGAATGGTGCACGCGATTTAAGATAGTCCATCAGGAACTCGGCCGCGTCAAAAGCGTCCTTGCGGTGGCGTGCCGCCGTGGCCACCATCATAATCATCTCTCCGGGCACCAGCCTCCCGTAGCGATGAATGATCAAGGCATCACCCAAAGAGAAACGGCTGATCGCGTTCTCGGCCATCGCATTCAATGCAGCCTCCGTCATACCCGGGTAATGTTCGATTTCCATGGCCTCGAGCCGATCATCGGCTCCTCCCCGGACAAGCCCGGTAAAGGTAACAATCGCGCCGGTGTTGGTGTGGCCTGAGGCAAATTCCGCCGACACCGTGCCCAGATCGAAAGGTTGGTCCTGAACAGATACGTACATCTCAGCCCCCCGTCATAGGCGGAAAGAACGCAACCTCGCGCGCCCCGGCCAACGACGCGTCAAAGTCGGAAAGCTCCTGATCCACAGCGACACGCAGGCTGCTGAGGTCCGAAAACGCCACCTGGTATCTTTCTTCACGTCCGCACAGTTCGGCAACCAGATCGGACACCGTCTTCGCCGAAGTCTCTATCCGCTCGCGTGGCACGCCGATGCGTTCCCGCACCCAGGCAAAATACAATATGTCCATCATCGCGTCTCCACCAAATGAGGCAAGGCCTTGCGCAAATAATCATAGCCTGTGATTGCAGTAAGTGCCGCTGCGATCCACAGCAATGTCAGTCCGACCTGGCCGGCCAGCACCATACCGTGGAACTTCCAGCTTAACCCTAACACGTCGGTTTCTTCACCGTTCAGGATTGCGCTGACCATGGCTGCGTCCATGCCGAAAATCGACATACCGAAATAATGTTCGAATAACCCCTGCCCGAACAATACGGCGATAGCCACCATTTGCGTTGTGGTTTTCCATTTCGCCAACCTGGTCACCTTCAATGTGCCCGAAACATCACCCAGATATTCGCGCAAGCCAGACACAAACACCTCGCGGAACAAAATGACCGTGGCGGGCAGAACAAGCCACGGAGACCAGCTCGAGAATGCGACAATCACCATAAGGGCGATCACAACCATCGCTTTGTCGGCAATGGGATCCAGCATCGCACCCAGTTTGGTTTCCTGGCCCCACGCCCTCGCAAGATATCCGTCAAACCAATCCGTCACCGCCGCGGCGATAAACAAAACCATGGCCAGAGCGTCAGCGTAAGGCCGGGTAAAATACAAGAACATGACGGCCACACCAGGCGCTGCGATCAGACGCAGGAGCGTCAGGATATTCGGAATGTTCCACTTCATAACACCACCCTACAGCGCCAAACCTAAAGGGGAAAGTGCCAACACATCCTCTTCATTTTGCAAAATAAACTCCTCGCGGAGCGTCCCGTAACAACGTTATGCGCTGGAGATCGCGGTCCTTTCAACTACGCTCGTGGAAAAACGCATAAATACGTTCCGCCAAAGCGCCGGAAACACCTTGAACGGCTTTCAGATCGCTCAGGTTGGCGCGCGAAACTGCTTTCGCCGATCCAAAGTGAGCCAGCAAAGCGCGTTTTCTTGCCGCGCCCACACCGGCTACGTCATCCAGAGGCGTGGCCCCAATGGCTTTGGCGCGCTTTGCGCGATGCGTACCGATGGCGAAACGATGGGCTTCGTCGCGCAGTCTTTGAATGAAATACAAAACCGGGTCGTTATGACGCAACGCCATCGGTCGTTGGTTCACCCGGTAAAACTCCTCCTTGCCGGCATCGCGATCAACGCCTTTCGCGACGCCGACCATCGGAATATCTTCAACACCATATTCCTTCATGATCGAAGCGACCGCACTGACCTGCCCGGCCCCGCCGTCGATCAAAAGCAAATCGGGCCACATGCCGAGCTTGCGATCGGGGTCTTCTTTCAACAGACGCTTGAACCGCCGCATCAAAACCTCTTTCATCATCCCGAAATCATCCCCTGGGGTAAGATCATCGCCCCGGATATTGAATTTGCGATATTGGTTCTTCATCATTCCCTCGGGGCCCGCGACAATCATCGCTCCGACTGCGTTGGTGCCCTGAATATGCGAGTTATCGTAGACTTCGATACGCTGCGGCGGTGCCTCAAGATCAAACGCCTGCGCTATGCCTTTCAGCAAATTGGACTGACTGGCCGTTTCCGCCAATTTTCTTGCCAACGACTCTCGCGCATTTCTCAATGCGCTCTCCACAAGCTCGGCCTTTTCGCCGCGTTGCGGCACGATCAGTTCAACTTTACGGCCAAGTTTACCCGAAAGCGCCTCCGTCATCAAATCCGGGCTTTCGATCTCATTGGATAGAATGAGCTGCCGAGGCGGTTCCCGTGTGTCGTAAAACTGGCCGATGAAAGCCTCCAAAACCTCAGCCGCATCCACGTCGGGCCCGACCCGTGGATAGTAATCATGGTTGCCCCAGTTTTGGTTCGCACGGATAAAGAACACCTGAACGCAGGCTTGGCCCTGATCCATATGAAGTGCTATGATATCTGCTTCGGACACAGTTTGCGGGTTGATCCCCTGAGCCGTCTGCACCTGCGTCAGCGCCTTGATGCGGTCACGCAGCGCCGCAGCGCGCTCGAACTCCATGTTCTCCGAGGCCAGCGCCATGTCAGACGCGAGCCGGCTTTGTATATCCGTTGATTTGCCATTCAGGAATTTTTGAGCATCCTGCACGGTCTTACCGTAGTCTTCGGGGCTGATCTTGCCGACGCAAGGGGCTGAACATCGCTTGATCTGGTGTTGCAGACACGGGCGAGTGCGACTTTCAAACATGGCGTCAGAACAGTCTCTTAGCAGAAATACCCGCTGCAACTGATTCAGCGTCCGGTTTACCGCTCCTGCACTGGCGAAAGGACCATAGTAATTTCCCTGTTCCTTCTTGGCACCACGATGCTTCTTGATCTGGGGATAGTCGTGTCCTGTAGTGACCAAGATGTTGGGAAAGCTTTTATCATCGCGCAAAAGCACGTTGAACTTTGGCTTGAGTTGCTTGATGAGGTTTTGCTCTAGCAGCAGCGCTTCGGTTTCAGTTTTTGTGGTCAAAAACATCATCGAAGCGGTGTTCGAGATCATCCGCGCTATACGTCCCGAATGCCCCGACGGGCGGGCATAATTGCTGACCCGTGCGCGCAGGTTCCGTGCCTTGCCCACGTACAGCACCCGGCTTTCAGAATCGAGCATTCGGTATACGCCGGGAGACCCGTCGAGGGTCTTGAGATACGATTGGATAACGTCAAATCCGGTTTTCATCGGGGTGCTTGGATTCGTCATTGATTCTCTCGGCTCTGCAATAGGTAGTGACAGGGAGCAAGGGTAAACATACCCACGGATACTGTGGATAATCCTGCGTATAACTTTCCGTGAACACGAGTTTCCCTATATTTTCGGAGGGCTTCTGCGCATCGCCTATTTTTTAGGCAGTTGCACAAGACGTTGAAATAAAAGAGAACAATTATCAACCCCTCACAAGTTACTGAAAACACAAGGCAATTTGTAACGAATTTGTTAACGCTTATCCCGACGTGCAAAACTTTTCAATCCGGGTTACTCAACACCTTGGATATCCCTTGTTTTCCATGTCAGATGTTGACCGCCGTCAGTACATAAAAGCTGGCCGGTGACCGATTTTGCGTCCAGAAAATAACCCAGTGCCGCAGTGATATCATCGGGGTTTGCCCCGCGCCCCAGAGGAACCCGGGATCGCTGCCCGTCGAAATGTTCTTCTGACTGTCTCGCTCCTTTCAACGTCGGGCCCGGCCCGATCGCATTGACCCGGATGGCAGGGGCAAGCGCCTGCGCTGTGGTTCTGGTCATCGCCCATAGCCCCATCTTGGCGATCGTATAGGTCATGAATTCGGGTGTCAGTTTCTGCACCCGCTGGTCCAGCATATTTACAACCAAACCGGTTGCGACAGGTTCGCCCTGTTCATCAGTATCGGGTTCAAGCCCCTGTGCTGCCATAGCTTGCGTCAGCACAAACGGGGCCCGAAGATTGCTGCCCATGTGGCGGTCCCAGCTATTTGCCGTAGCAGTGGTGATATTGTCATATTCAAACACCGAGGCGTTGTTGACGAGACAGGTGACCGCGCCTCCCAAAGCGTCTACCGCACGCCCGAACAAGTCTTGGGTCGCGGCCTCGTCCAGAAGGTCAGCCTGCACGGCGACAGCGCGCCTGCCCCGGGCCTTCAGCGCGCCGACTACCTCGTGTGCGCCGTCTGACGAAGTGTTGTAATGCACGGCGACATCGAAACCACGATCACCCAGGTACAACGCCATAGCCCGCCCCAAACGGGCCCCGCCACCTGTTACCAGCGCATGCTGCGTCATTGTTGCACCCTTTCTAAACCAGGATAGCAGCCAGATAGGCAGCGTAAACCGCGCACAGCACCACGCCCCAGCGACGCGTTATGTCCCACCCGAGATACACGAAGGGGAAAAGCAGTAACGATACGCCTAGCATCACCCACAGATCGAAGCGAAGGAACTCTGGATCGACCTCTATCGGCCCGATCAGCGTCGCGATGCCGATAATACCAAGCAAGTTGAAGATGTTTGATCCGATGACATTGCCCAGTGCAACGTCGGCCTGGCGGCGCAACGCGGCCATCACTGTCGTTGCCAATTCCGGCAACGAAGTGCCGATCGCCACCAGGGTGAGCCCGATGACAGTGTCACTTACGCCGTATGCACGCGCGATGATCGACGCATTGTCGACCAGCAGACTTGCCCCCAATGGTAAGCCGACCAGCCCAAGCACCAGAAAGAATCCGATGCGCCAGCCCGGCATGCTGGGGTCCGCTCCCTCAAGATCTTCCGTATCATCAGGCAACGCTTCGGAATTACGCGCACGATGTTCCTTGGCATCGCGATAGGCGTCGTACAGTACATAAGACAGCCCGGACAACAGGATGAGACCCGACCAGACATCAAATACGCCCCTGAACGCCAGCACGATAAACAGCACTGATGCAGCTATCATCATGTTGAACGTTTTGCGCGTATTGCATTCCGAGCTATGCATCGTTGCCAACAAAGCCGGCACCCCAAGCACCAAGAGGATATTGGCGGTGTTCGATCCCACCACGTTTCCCAACGCGATCCCTGGCGCGTTGTCGATGATCGCCTTGACGGACACCAGCAATTCAGGTGCCGATGTTCCAAACGCAACAATGGTCAAACTGACAACGAGTGCCGGCACGCCCAAACGCAACGAAAGGTTTACTGCACCTTTAACCAGCGCATCGCCTGCCAAAAGCAGTATCAGCAAGCCCAAAACACTCAGTACCCATGGCATAATCATCAACTTTTACCCCCACAACCGCATGGGCCTTTGCCAATACGGTAGCGTCCACAACTATTACATTTTGCCTGCCGCAGCTTTGTACCGCCGAGCCAGTGCATTTTGCCGAACCATGCAAGCGTACCCATGGCGACCAGAAACAATAATACGATCTTGAAAACCATGTGCTACAGACCGAACTGAGCGTAGAGGGCACGGTCTTCGATACTGGCGACAGCATCACCGACAATCTGCGCGCCAAACCGCGAAAGCAGACCCCGCTTCGCACCATAGCGGTTGATCTTGACCTTGTCGCCGAAGCGGTCCTTCATGAACGGTCGCAAATGACCGATACCGTCGATCAATCCGAGATCCGTCGCGCGTTCGGCCAACCATACTTCGCCGGTAAACAGATCGACGTCGGACGCCAGCTTGCTGCCCCTGCGTTCTTTGACATGATTGATAAAATTGGCATGGATATCGTTCAACAAGGACTTCAACCTGTCGACATCTTCGGCCTTTTCCGGGCGAAACGGGTCCATCATGGATTTCGACTGCCCGGCGGTATATACGCGCCGTTCTATCCCGTGGCGATTGATCAGTTCGCTTGCGCCAAACGATGCCGCAATGACGCCAATCGACCCGACGACCGAATTTGGGTCTGCGTAAATCTCATCCGCCGCAGCGGCCAGCCAATAGCCACCGGATGCTGCAACATCTTCGACAAAGGCGATGACCGGGATGTTCTTTTCATCGGCCAACCCACGTATGCGCGCACCAATTAGCGAAGACTGAACGGGGCTGCCCCCCGGAGAGCTGATTTCAAGAACGACCGCAGACGGGTTGCCGCGCCGAAACGCCTTGTCGATCGCGGGGCCTATGCCACTGTCGTTCAACCCGCCGCGGGCACGCCCCCCGATGACACCGGAGAGACGTACAACCGAAACGGTCGGGCGGGACGGAAGGAAGGGGAGGAATTTTCTCATACCTTCCCATGTAGAGTGCGCCCGATGAGCAAACAAGGCAGGCAAGCAATACTTATTGTCTAATCCGCCAGCCGGTGCGAAAAATCCACCATATGACGGCCAGACCAAGCAACGTGAAACCTGCTATCGCAAACAGGCTGGTCACGATGGGCACATCGGCAGACCCGAAAAACGCCCAACGAAATCCGGATATCAGATACACCACCGGGTTGAAGTGCGAAACCACCTGCCATGCCGGCGGTAACATGGAAATCGAATAGAACGACCCACCAAGAAATACCAAGGGAGTGACAATCAGCAACGGCACCAGTTGCAACTGTTCGAAACTACCTGCCCATATGCCGATGATAAAGCCCATCAACGCAAAACTTATGCAGGTTAATACTAGGAAAACGATCATCCACACCGGGTGCAGTATCGTAATATCCACGAAGAAAAAGGATGTGATGAGAATGATAAGCCCGATAAACATAGCCTTGGTGGCTGCGGCCCCCACATAGCCCAACACGATCTCGAAAAAATTTACCGGGGCGGAAAGAAGCTCGAACACGGTACCGATGAACTTGGGAAAGTAGATGCCGAAGGACGCGTTTGATATCGCCTGCGTGATCACGCTGAGCATGATCAAGCCGGGAACGATGAAGGCACCGTAGCTGATGCCTTCCACCTCTTGGATGCGGCTACCGATTGCCGCACCGAACACCACGAAATACAGCGACGTGGATAAAACAGGCGATATAAGGCTTTGGGTAATCGTCCGAAAGAAACGCGCCATCTCAAAGGTATATATCGACTTAACGGCGATCCAGTTCATGCTGCACCCTCCTTTATCAGCCCCACAAAAATATCCTCGAGGCTGCTTTGCTTGGTCTCGATATCCGCTAGGATCAAACCCGCATCGGAAACATCCGCCAAAAGTTTCGTGATCCCGGTCCGTTCGGCGCGGGTGTCATAGGTATAGATCAAAGCGGCACCGTCGTCAGAGAGCGCTAGACTGTCAGAGACCAACGACGTCGGCAGCGCATCAATCGGCTTGGTGAGCTGCACAACTAATTGCTTTTTCCCCATGCGCGTCATGAGCTTATCCTTATCCTCGACCAGCAGCAGCTCCCCTTCTGCGATGATTCCGATACGGTCGGCGATGGCTTCGGCCTCTTCGATGTAGTGGGTGGTCAAAATGATCGTCACCCCATCAGCCTTGAGGCCGGCCACGATCTCCCACATGTCGCGCCGCAGCTCGACATCTACGCCTGCCGTAGGTTCATCAAGAAACAACACCCGAGGCTCGTGGGCCAGTGCCTTTGCGATCAACACGCGACGTTTCATGCCGCCGGAAAGCTCTCGGATCTGGTTGTTTTTCTTGTCCCAAAGCGAAAGCTGCCGAAGGATTTTTTCTATCGCCGCATCGTTTGTGGGTTTACCGAACAGTCCTCGCGAAAACGCGACGGTATTGACCACTCTTTCGAACGGTTCAAGGTTTATTTCCTGCGGCACCAACCCAACCATGGACCGCGCCTGGCGATAGTCCGTAACCGTGTCGTGGCCACCCACGGTGACCGTCCCTTCAGTTGCCGTGGTAATGCCACATATCGTCGATATGAGCGTTGTCTTTCCGGCCCCATTGGGCCCAAGCAATGCCAGGATTTCACCCTGCTCTATCTTTAGGTTGACGCCCTTGAGCGCTTCGAAGCCTCCTGCATAGGCTTTGCGCAGGTTAGTGATCTCTACGATATCAGGCATAGGTGTCTCCGGCTGGTTTGGCCGGAAACTAGACCTATTGGGGCTGATTTAACAGAGGTGAAGCATTTCAGGTTTTTGATCGCCCGAACCACCCCTTTTTTTCGGCGGGCTCTTCGCCAGTGTCGGCTTCGCCGTCCGCTGGTCCTTCCAGGGTTTGCTGCAGGTTGCTGAAAAACTGGTCCGCCATCTTTTTCGCGAAGCCGTCGATGATGCGGCTGCCCAGCTGAGCCAGCTTGCCCCCGACCTTTGCTTCAACATCATACGACAATTCGGTACCCCCGTCTTTCGCGACAAGTTTCACGTCAGCCTCACCTTTGGCGAAACCTGCCGCGCCGCCCTTGCCTTCGCCGCTGATCTTGATCGACTGGTCCGGAATCATATCCGTCATCGTGACCTGGCCTTTAAAAGTCGCCTTGACCGGCCCGACCTTCTGAACAACCGTCGCTTCAAACCCGTCTTCAGGGGACCCAGTCACCTCGGTCGCGCCGGGGACGCATTTGATCAGCATATCGGGGTCGAGTAATGCCGCATAGACTTCAGCGGGGCTGGCGTTGATCTGGCGGGTGTCTGACATCTGCATGGCGTATCCTCCTCAGGGTATTATTTGGGCTAACCTAACGCAGTTCCTTATTGCAGGCCAAGGTGAAACGCGCTGGACAGATCATCCATAGGTGATAGGTCTCTGGCATGAATGCAACTGCACACAACAAGCCCGGCGCAGCCATTGCCTTCGTTCTTGCTGGCGTGTTTGCCATTTCGATTAATGACATGCTGATCAAGCAATTGTCGGATGGCTATCCCTTGCATGAGATTATTTTTGCACGTTCATCCATTGGCCTTTTGGCAGGTCTTGTTCTGGTGCAACTTGAAGGCGGTTGGCACATTTTGAAAACCTCGCAACCGGGATGGCATCTGTTGCGCGGTCTTATGGTTGTGATTGCCAATATGACCTTCTTTCTTGCGCTTGCCGCGATACCCTTGGCTGATGCGACGGCTATATTTTTCGTCGCACCGTTGTTCATCACGTTGCTGTCAATTCCCGTCTTAGGTGAAAAAGTCGGAGTGATGCGACTTGGAGCCGTTGCAGTCGGGTTTATCGGGGTGATCATCATGCAACGCCCATGGGCCGACGCGCAGTCGCTTCAGGCGTCGCGCCTCGTGCTGTTATTGCCCGTCGTTTCTGCACTGACCTACGCGCTGAACCAACTGATGACCCGGAAACTGGGGATGCGCAGCAAGGCATCGGCCTTGTCAGTCTATCTTCAGTGCGTTTTCATCATTGTCTCTTTGGGTTTTTTTGTCGCTACCGGTGACGGGCGGTTTGTTACCACCGACAGCGCCGCATCGACAAAGTTCTTGCTCCGGGCCTGGGTCTGGCCGCAAAGCGACGATGTATGGGTTTTCCTTGCCCTTGGGTTGAACGTCGCCGCCATCGGCTATTGCCTGAGCCAGGCCTACAGGATCGCCGATGTCGCCACCGTCGCCCCTTTTGAATACGTCGGCCTGCCCATGGCGGTATTCTGGGGCGTCGTGATCTTCGGGGATATCCCGATGTGGGAGATCTGGCTAGGCATCGGCCTGATCCTGTCATCGGGATTGTTTGTATTCCTTCGCGAACGACAGAAAGCAAAACAGCGGATAACCTCCCCGATGGGACGGCGGGCCTAAGCCACCCGCACGATCACCTTGCCCGTGGCCTGGCGGGTGCGCAACAGGTCAAGTGCGGCGTTCGCCTGCTCCAATTCAAGCACATTGCTCACGTGCGGTTTCAACTTACCTGCGCGATACCAGTCAATCAGTACCTTGAAGCTATCGGTCAATACCATGGGATTTGTTGTCTTATAGCCGCCCCAAAATACCCCTAACACGTTCAAATTCTTGACCATGATGATATTCGCGGGAATTTGCGGTACTTCCCCTGAGGCAAAGCCAAGTGGCAAGATGCGCGCTTCGGGGTTACATGCCCGCATGGCTGCGTTGAACTGCGCGCCACCGACGGGATCATATACGACGTCAGCCCCGCCCAGCGATTTGACGACGTCGCGGATGTCATCCGTATCGGAATCGATCAAATGATCGGCACCGGCATCGCGACAGATATCCAGCTTTGCCTTGCCACGGGCACAGGCAATCACTTCGGCCCCCATCAGTTTGCCCAACTCGACTGCCGTCAGGCCGACGCCCCCAGAGGCACCCAGCACCAACAACCGTTCTTTCGGCTGCATTCGTGCCCGGTGGTGCAGGGCCACATGGCTGGTTCCATAAGCAATCAAGAAAGCCGCCGCATCTTCGTTGGTCATCTGGTCCGGGATCGGCACGCAAATGTCAGCCGGAACGGCTGCATATTCTGCCAACCCACCCAACCCGGTATATGCAGCGATACGCTGACCGATACGGAAGCCCTGCACCCCGTGGCCAAGGCCCGTGATCGTACCCGCCAATTCCATCCCGAGGGTAAAGGGCAAATCCGGCTTTTGCTGATAGGTACCTTTGATCAAAAGCAAATCGCCGAAGTTCAGACCACAGGTCGCAATCTTGACCTGTACCTCACCTGCTTTTGGGGCGGGGCGGTCAAGATCACGCAGCGCCAACGGTTGATCATAGGCTGTAACTTGCATTGCACGCATCTGCGGCTCCTTAAGACTTAATCGCGCGGGTAGGTCACAAAGCACCAAGGGTCAGCATCGCAGTCAAGGCAGAGCACCGAATTACCTTGCGGCAGGCCGCGTTTCACAACGCCGATCAAGGGACGATGGCAAGCCGGATCGCATAGGCAACAACGCTTAACGCGAGCACGCTCAGTACCCAGATCAGCACGAACCACCCGCTACGGGATATCCACTTTTGCAGCTTCAATGATATCCATCCTCGGGGTCAATTTTGCCACGGAATACCCAATAGGTATACGCTGTGTAAATCAGGATCATCGGCAATAGCACAAGGGTCCCGACGAGCGTGAACATGAGACTGCTGTCGGGTGCCGCCGCTTCCGCGATTGTCAGGGATGACGGTACGATAAATGGGTAAAAACTGATACCGATGCCGATGAACCCCAGAACGAACAACGCCTCGGCGCACAGGAACGGAATGATGTCCCAGTGCCGGCGTAGTCCCTGGAAAAGCCCGAATACCGCGGCCGCGACCAGTGCAGGCACCAGGAAGCTGAAGATTGCTGTCGGGAATGCGAACCAGCGATTAAAGTATTCGACATTCTGAAACGGGGACCACAGGCTGAACACCCCCATGAACACCACCGTGGCCACGGCGAAAGGCCACGCGAGGCGCCGCATATGGGCCTGAATGCGGCCTTGTAGCTTCATGTTGAGCCAGGTCGCCCCCAGCATCGCGTATCCGACTGTCAGGGCTGCTCCGGTCAGGATCGTAAACGGGGTTAGCCAGTCCCACCAGCCACCTGCATAGGTGCGATTCTCGATATGGATACCCTGCACCAAGGCACCCAAGGCAATGCCCTGACACATCGCGGCAACCAATGATCCGCCGAAGAACGAGACATCCCAAAGCGGCTTCCAGCGCGTGGTTCGCCACCGATATTCAAACGCCACGCCGCGAAAGATAAGCCCAAGCAACATCAGGATAATCGGCATATACAGCGCAGGCAGCACCGTCGCATAAGCCAGCGGGAAAACCGCAAGCAGCCCCCCGCCGCCCAAGACCAGCCAGGTTTCGTTTCCGTCCCAAATCGGTGCCACGGAGTTCATCATCACGTCGCGTTCGCTTTCGTCTTTAGACAAAGGGAACAGCAACCCAACGCCAAGGTCGAACCCATCCAGGATAACGTAAATCAACACGGAAAGGGCGATGATTCCCGCCCAAATAAAAGAAAGCTCAAGTCCAAACATATGATCTATCCTATCAGGCTGTGGTGCTCGGCGTAGACGAGCCATTAATGATCGGCTTGGCCGTGGCAGCACGGGTCGGCGCATCGGTAAGCTCGCCGACCGATCCAACTCTGGGCCGCTTGCTCATCAGCTTCATGATATAAAAGATTCCGGCACCAAAAACGAAAAAGTAGATGATGATAAATGAAATCAAAGATGCACCCACAGCCGGGGCGCTGACCGGGGCTAGGCTGTCGGATGTCCGCAAGAGACCGTAGATCGTGAACGGTTGCCGACCGACTTCGGTGGTGATCCAGCCGGCCAACACTGCAACAAAGCCTGCCGGCCCCATGATCACCGATAACCGATGCAACATCGGCGCTTGATACAGCTTGCCGCGCCAGCGCGCGATGCCGCCCCACAAGCCCAGGCCCAGCATGGCAAAGCCCAGCCCGACCATCACGCGAAACGAAAAGAACACGATCGCCACCGGTGGTTCGTTTTCATCTGCCACGGTATCAAGCCCCGCCAGCGGTGCATTCAGGTCGTGCTTCAGGATCAGCGAAGAAAGCTTCGGGACTTCGACAGAATAATCCATACGCTTTTCAGCTTGGTTCGGAATGCCGAACAAGATCAGAGGGGCACCATCGGGATGACTTTCAAAATGACCCTCCATCGCCATCACCTTTACCGGCTGATGCTCGAGAGTGTTGAGACCGTGAAAGTCCCCCGCTGCGATCTGAAGCGGTGTCACCAGCAACAGCATCCACATCGCCATCGAAAACATACGGCGGGACGCCGGGCCGGTATGGTCCTTCAACAGGTGCCAGGCACCGACCCCGCCGACCACCAGCGCAGTCGTCAGGAAAGCCGCCAATACCATGTGGACAAGCCGATAAGGGAACGAAGGATTGAGAATGATCTTCCACCAATCCAGAGGAATATACTGGCCAACGTCGTTCATGCCATATCCTGCGGGTGTCTGCATCCAGCTGTTAACGGAAAGGATCCATGTCGCGGACAGCAAAGTCCCGAATGCAACCATCGCCGTCGCGAACATGTGCAAGCCCGGTCCGACACGTTTCAGGCCGAACAGCATAATCCCCAGGAACCCTGCCTCGAGAAAGAAGGCGGAAAGCACTTCGTAAGCCATAAGGGGACCAACGACCGGCCCCGCCTTGTCCGAGAACACCGACCAGTTTGTCCCGAATTGGTAAGACATCACAATTCCCGAAACGACCCCCATGCCGAAGGCCACGGCGAATATCTTTTTCCAATAGTTGAACAGCACCTGATAGGTTTCGTCTTTGGTCCATAACCAAAGCGCATTGGTGACCGCGAGAAAACTGGCCAACCCGATCGAAAACGCTGGAAAAATGATATGAAAAGACATCGTGAAAGCGAATTGAACTCGCGCCAGAGTCTCGGCCGAAAACCCATCGAGCATATCAAAACCTCTTATTTACTGCCGGACGCTAGAGTTTCATCCGATCGATGAACCCCATGGTAGCGTTCAACGCCAATAAGTCACACACTCAAATATGTCACATATTCAAATCGCCGCAGCCAATCAGGGCTTAGATGACGATTCTGACTTTCAGGCCGGGTGCGTTGTCCAACAACTGCAAGGTGCCACCGTGCAGTTTCACCACCCCTTCCACCAGGCTTAGACCCAGTCCGTTCCCGGGTGTATTCCGGCTTGCATCCAGCCGGTAAAGACGTCGCAGCACTTTTTCACGCTCCGCCTCGGGTATTCCGGCACCGTTATCAGCCACCTCGATCACCGCATGTTCGTCCTGCGTCTTAAGCGACAGCGAAATCCGGCTTCCTTCAGGGGTGTGCCGCAAAGCGTTTTCCACCAGGTTGGCAATCACCTGTCCCAACAGGTTTTTATCCCCCTTCACCTTTATAGGCTCAGGCGGCACCTCGGCAATCAAAGAGTGGTTGCTGGCCGTTGCCGCAGGTTCATAAACTTCACTGAAGGTCAGACACAACTGGTTAAGATCAACGGGTTGAAAATGTGATTTCGGCGACCCTGATTCCACCGAAGCGATTTGCAATAGCGACTGAAAAACCGATGCGATCCCTGTTACCTCGTCCTGGGCCTTTTCCAGCAGTATGCCGCCTTCGGTCTCGGGGGGGACCAGACGGGCCAAGTCATCCAGATGCACCGCCACCCTCTGGATCGGAGTTTTGAGATCGTGCGCGATATCTGAAGATACCTGCCGCACCATTTGCATCTGTGCCTCTTGTGCGCCAGCCATCTGGTTCACCTTGTTACCGATACGGATCATGTCATCAGCCCAATTAGGCGACACCGACACCCGGGCAGCCAGGTCCCCGTCGGTCAGGTCATCCAACGTGTGGCCTATCACTTCTACGTGTCGCTTGCTTCGCCGGGCCAGATACAGCCCGCCTGACAACGCGATCAACACCGTGGGTAGCAGACTGATCAGCAAAATGTTCAGAAACACAGTGCCAAGCGCCTCGATCTGGGCGCGGCTGCGCGCGACGGTCAGCTGGCCCCCATACAGCGGAATGGTAAGAGCGAGATAGGCACCATCATACTCGGCTCGGTCTTGGGTCAATGAAACGATGTGGTAACCCTCGTCATCCCGTGCAATCGCCCCGTTCCCGAAAAGCCGCCCATTGGGGGATATGTAACTTAATACGATCCGACTGGGATCTGTGTCGCGCGACTCGGCATCAACCAGCAACGCAACGGCACCCGCGTTCGGCGCGGCGCGAAATCCGGCGATGTCCTGTTCAAGGTCGGCGCGTATGGCGGCTTCGAAAGAATTCTGGGTCACCGCATAGCTGGCAGCCAGGCTCAGCAAGCTGACTGTCGAAAACAACAAAACCAACAGCAGCGCAAGCCGCACCGGCATGGACCGCCATAGCTGAGCGAGCCGTGCCTTCATCCGTCGATCCTGTAACCCGCACCACGCACGGTCTGAATCAATTCGCGATCAAAGGGTTTATCCACCTTGGCGCGCAAGCGGCTAACGTGCGTTTCCACAACGTTGGTCATTGGATCAAAACTGATGTCCCACACTGCCTCAAGCAACATGGTGCGGGTCTGGACCCGCCCCTTGCGCCGCAGCAAGTGTTCGAGCAAGGCGAATTCACGTGGAAGCAAGTCGATCACCTGCCCGGCCCGCATCACCTTGCGCGTAATCAGGTGCATTTCAAGGTCGGCTGCGCGCAGGACTGTCTCCTGCTCCAGCGCCTGAGGACGCCGAGAAAGCGCCGCGACCCGCGCCGAAAGTTCGCCAAACGCGAACGGCTTTACCAGATAGTCGTCGCCGCCAGCGTTAAGTCCACTGATACGGTCTTCGACGCTGCCCATGGCGGTGAGAAATAAAACCGGTGTGGTGTTGCCTGTGCCCCGAAGCGTTTTCACGAGGGTCAGCCCATCTACCTCCGGCAACATCCTGTCAACGATAAGCACGTCATAGCTGCCCGATGCAGCAAGAATCAGGCCTTCGCGCCCTTCGGATACCATATCGACAGTGTGCCCCTCTTCGCGCAGTCCTCGCGTGATATAGGTGGCGGTGGTGGCGTCGTCTTCGACTACAAGCAGCTTCATTTCGTCGGTTCCAATACGATTTGCCCTCGGAATACCCGATATAGGGCTGCTGAACAGCGGTGCCGCGCAAGTTTACAGATTTGTATACGCCGTTGAAACGCAGTGTAACAATGACCTGCCATTTGGGTGTCATCAGCGAAGATGTAAGGAAACAAGCATGACATCTCTTATCAAATTAAAAACTCCCAGTCGCGTGGCACCATTTGTTTTGGCCGCGGCTCTGGCGTCGACTTCAGTCGCAACATTGGCTCCGACCACGGCGCTGGCCATACCTGCGGGCGGCTATGCCGATCTGGTCGAAACCATTTCACCGTCCGTCGTTTTCATCGAAGTATCGGGAACCACGACCCAAGCCGCACCTCAGTTGGATATGCCCCAAGGCATGCCGGAAGAATTACGCAAGCGCTTTGAGCAGATGATGCCCCAGAGCCAGGCCCAGCCGCAGCCGGTTCAAGGCCTGGGGTCAGGTTTCATCATCTCCAAGGATGGCCAGATCGTCACCAATAACCACGTCGTCGAAGGCGCAGACAGTGTAAAGGTAAAGCTCTCGGACGGGCGCACGTTTGATGCCACCGTCGTGGGCAGTGACCGCATGACCGACATTGCGCTGCTCAAGATCGAAGCCGACGTAGATTTGCCCACTGTAAAATTTGGCTCGTCTGACGCCATGCGCGTCGGTGACGAAGTTGTCGCGATGGGCAACCCCTTTGGTCTTGGCGGCACCGTGACAACCGGCATCATTTCGGCCAAGTCGCGCAACATCAATTCCGGCCCTTATGACGACTTCATTCAGACCGATGCAGCGATCAACCGCGGTAACTCGGGCGGTCCGCTGTTCAACAATGCCGGCGAAGTGATTGGTGTGAACACAGCGATCTTGTCGCCAGGTGGCGGCTCGGTAGGGATCGGGTTCTCGGTGCCGTCTGATCTGGTGCAAAAGATCGTTGCGGATCTGGCCGATGACGGCACAATCACCCGCGGCTGGCTTGGCGTTCAAATTCGTCCGATGACCGATGAAGTCGCGCAGGTCCTTGGGTATGGTACACCTAAAGGTGCGGTAATCGAAGCCGTTGGCGACGATAGCCCCGCCAAGAAGGCTGGTCTTGAGCAAGGTGACATCATCTTGTCCTTTGACGGCACCGATATCACCGAATTGCGTGACCTGACCCGTGCCGTTGCCGAAACAAAACCGGATGCCAAAGCGGATGTGGTTGTCTTGCATAAAGGCAAGGAAGTCACCCGCGCTGTCACAATCGGCACCTTGGCAGCCAAAGACGCTTAACGCCCCTTCCAGCGGGCTTACCCTCGACCCGACTGGATCAAACCCTGGCGCCCCCCCAGTTTCGCCAGGGTTAGCCCGCCGATACGCGGTGCGGCCCGCATGTCCCGGTGACGGGGAGTCTACCGGGACATGCCTGGTCTCAAACGTGTATCAAACCGTGGCTTCAAAGAGCTTGCGCAGGTTTTCCGTGGTCAAGGTCACAGGGTTGCCACCGCATGACGGATCCTCCAATGCCATGGCGACCATGTCATCTATTCGGTCTGCGGTTACGCCCATTTCAGACAGTTTGCGCGGTATCGCGAAGCTGTCGTTGAATTCCTGCACAAAGCTGCGGAACCCATCATAGCCGCCGTCAATTCCCAAGTATCCCGCAGCCCGGTCGAACCGTTCGCGGATCACGCTTTCGTTCAAGTCCAGCACAGCTGGCATGCACACGGCGTTGGTGGTGCCGTGGTGGGTGTTGAAAACAGCGCCGATCGGATGGCTCATCGCGTGAATCGCGCCCAGACCTTTCTGAAACGCCGTCGCCCCCATCGCCGCCGCTGACATCATCTGCGCGCGCGCTTCGATATCGTTGCCGTCTGCGTAAGCGCGGGGCAGGTAATCAATGACCAGTCGCATACCCTCCAGCGCGATACCCTGCGACATGGGATGATAATGCGGGCTGCTAAACGCCTCGACGCAATGGGCAAAGGCATCAAGGCCAGTGCCCGCGGTAATATGTTTGGGCATCCCCACCGTCAGTTCAGGATCGCAGATCACGACCGTCGGCAGAACCTTGGGGTGAAAAATGATCTTTTTGACGTGGGTCTGTGAATTTGTCAGGACGGATGCGCGGCCCACTTCCGAACCTGTACCCGCAGTGGTGGGCACAGCAATGATCGGCGCAATAGCGTCCGCGTCGGCACGGGTCCACCAATCGCCGACATCCTCGTAATCCCAAACAGGCCGCGACTGTCCCGCCATGAAGGCGACCATCTTGCCCAGATCCAGACCCGAGCCGCCGCCAAAGGCGATCACACCATCATGCCCGCCCTCGCGGTAGACCTTCAGCCCCGCCTCAAGGTTCAGTTCAGTCGGGTTCGCGTCCACTTCCGAGAACATCGCGCGGCCAAAGCCTGCGCCGTCCAGCAGGTCCAGCGTGCGGGTCGTGATCTCCATCGAGGCAAGGCCCTTGTCCGTCACCAGCAAGGGGTTTTTCATCCCCGTGGCCACGCAGGCCTCTCCGATTTCAGAAATACGGCCCGCGCCAAAGCGGATGGCGGTGGGGTAGGACCAGTTGTTTTGCAGTGCCATAAGGATCAAGCCTTTTTCAGGTGGTAAGATTTGGGGCGCGTCAGCGCCTGATAGCCAAGCTCGGACAGGCCCGCTCCCTGCCCTGTGTCCTTGCAGCCGGTCCAGCACAGGGCCGGATCAAGGTAATCGCAGCGATTCATGAACACGGTACCGGTTTCCAGCTGCGCGCCGATGGCATCGGCGGCATCGGCATCCTTGGTAAAGATCGCGGCGGTCAGGCCGAACTGGCAGTCGTTCATCAGCGCAATTGCTTCCGCGTCGTCTTTGACGGGCATGATGCCCACGACGGGGCCAAAGCTTTCGTCGCGCATCACGCGCATGTCGTGGGTGACGTTGGTCAGGATCTGCGGCGTGAGATACGCGCCGCCGTCATCCGCCTCAAAGGTATCGATCAGCGCGGTGGCACCGGCGGCGACGGCCTCGGATATCTGGGCGCGGACCTCGGCGGCGAAACGGACGTTCGCCATGGGGCCGATATCGGTATCCGCCTCAAGCGGGTTGCCAAGCTTGAGCGCATTGACCCTAGCCACGGCCTTTTCGACAAAGGCATCATACAGGCTTTCGTGCACATAAATCCGTTCGATCCCGCAGCAGCACTGCCCCGCGTTGAACATCGCCCCATCCATCAGCCCGTCAACAGCGGCGTCGACATCCGCGTCGGCGCGCACATAGCCGGGGTCTTTGCCCCCCAGTTCGGTCGCGACGGGGGTAAAGGTGCCTGCGGCCGCAATCTCCATCGCCTTGCCGCCCCCGACCGATCCGGTGAAGTTCACGAAACCGAACTGCCGTTCAGCGATCAGCGCCGAGGTGGTGTCGTGATCAAGAAAGACGTTCTGGAAGACATCATCGGGGATACCTGCGGCGTGGAAAGCTTCGGCCAGACGTTCACCCACTTGCAGGGTTTGGGTGGCGTGCTTCAGCACCACGGTATTCCCCGCGATCAGCGCTGGCGCGACCGTGTTGATCGCCGTCATATAGGGGTAGTTCCACGGGGCCACGACCAGTACAACGCCGCGCGCCTCGCGGGTGATCTTGCGGGTGGCCTTGTCGCTGTCTTCGACAATCGTCGGGGCCAGCGCCTTTTCGGCGATGTCTGCCATATAGTTGCCGCGCTCGGCAAAGCCGCCAAACTCGCCGCCATAACGCACCGGACGGCCCATCTGATGCGCCAGTTCCTGCGCCATACGATCGGTCGTTTTGCCCACCTCGGCAATGGCATCGCGCACCAGTTGGACACGTTCCGCCAAGGGGCGCGCGGCCCATGCGCCTTGTGCTGCCTTGGCACGGGCGCAGACATCGCGCGCCGCCTCCAGCGACAGGACCGGGCGTTCAAGGTAAACCGATCCGTCAATCGGTGAGATACATTTCAAAGTGTTTGTCATGGTTTATGCTCGCTCAAATCCGCGGTTGATTTCCCAGTCGGTCACGACCTTGTCGTACTCCTCCTGCTCCCATTCGGCTGCGCGGGTGTAGTGGTCAACCACGTCGTCGCCAAGGGCCTCGCGCAGCATGGCAGAGTTGCGCAGCGTTTGGGTCGCGGCACGCAGGGTGCGGGGGATTTCGGTGACGTTGGCGTCTTCGTAGACATCGCCCATCGCCGGCTCTTGCAAAGGCAGCTTTTCCTCGATCCCCTTCAGCCCTGCCGCAAGCAGCACAGCCTGCGCCAGATAGGGGTTCAGGTCAGACCCGCCGATGCGACATTCAACGCGAATACCCTTGGTGCCATCGCCACACAGCCGGAAGCCCGCGGTGCGGTTATCGACAGACCAGACGGTTTTCGTAGGCGCAAAGGTGCCTTTGGCAAAGCGTTTGTAGCTGTTGATATAGGGCGCGAAGAAATAAGTGATATCAGGGGCATAGGCGATCAGACCCGCCATGAAATGCTGCATCATCTGCGACATGCCCAGCTTGGCGTCCTTGTCATAGAACGCGGGCGTGCCGTCTTTCCACAGCGACATATGCACATGGCTGGACGACCCCACCTTATCCGCCGACCACTTGGGCAGGAAGGAGGCCGAGAATCCCTGCTGATAGGCGATCTCTTTCACCGCTTGTTTCGAAATGGTGTGGTGATCGGCACAGGCCAGCGCATCGGCATAGCGGATGTTAAGCTCTTGCTGGCCGACCTCGGCCTCACCCTTGGTGCATTCGACCGGAATCCCCGCCCCCACGAGATGGTTGCGCAGCGGCTGAAGGAAGCTTTCCTCTTTCGTGGTCTGGAACAGGCAGTAGTCTTCGTTGTGGCCGTTCAGGGGCACGAGGTTGGCGTATTTCTCTTTCTGCAAGGTGCGATAGTCGCCCTCGAACAGAAAGAACTCAAGCTCGGTCGCCATCATCGCATCAAAGCCAAGCGCATCCAGACGGGCGATCTGCTTTTTCAGCATGGCGCGCGGCGAATGGGAGACAGGTTCGTGGGTGTGGTGATCCAGCACATCGCCAAGCACCAGCACGGTTTTATCCAGCCACGGCACATGGCGCATGGTCGACAGATCAGGCCGCAGCACATAGTCGCCATAGCCGGTTTCCCAGCTGGTCGAGGCAAAGCCCTCGGGCGTGGACATCACCAGATCGGTTGCCAGCAAATAGTTGCAGCAATGCGTCTCCGCATGGGAATGATCGATGAAATTCGTGACGTGAAAACGCTTGCCCATCAGGCGGCCCTGCATGTCCACCAGTGCCACGAGCACCGTGTCCACCTCGCCTTTGGCGGCCAGGTCCTTGAGCGTGTCGAAAGTAAGGTTGCCCATCTGCAAACGTCCCTTTTGATGTGAGGGGGCGGCACAGATGCGCCGCCCCGATGGTCATGATGTCAAAGCCGGATCAGCCGAAAGTATAGGGCGGGCCCGCTTTCGAGATGACGTTGTTATAGTCGCGGAAAATCTGCACGATCTTGGCGGCGGTTTCGCCTTCTTCGGCCATTTCGTCCCAGAACTTCACCGCCGCTTCCTCGACCACTTTCCATTCGTCTTGCGGTACGGATGTCAGCTCCAGCTTTTCACCGGACGCGCGCAGACGCGCCTCGCCGCCCCAATACCACTGGTTGCGATAGGTGTGGCTGGCCTCGACCGCGGAGTTCACGATCTGCTTGAGGTGATCCGGCAGCTCTGCCCATTTCTCGGCGTTGACGAAGAACGACCCGATCCACGCCCCCGAGATGTTGTTGGTACAGAAGTAGTTGGTTACATCGGCCCAGCCCACGGTGTAGTCTTCGGTGATGCCCGACCACGCCATACCGTCCAACTCGCCCGTCTGCACCGCGACTTCGGCGTCTTCATAGGGGATGTTGACCGGCACGACGCCGAATTGCGACAGGAAGCGACCCGCCGTCGGGAAGGTATAAAGCTTGAGCCCATCCATATCGGCCAGCGATTTGATCGGCTTGACGGTGTTGAAGTTGCACGGATCCTGCCCCGCCGCAGACAGCCAATGCACGCCAACCTTGGCGTATTCCTCGCGCCAGATGTCGGCCAGACCGTATTGGTTGAACAGCACCGGCACGTCGAGCGCGTGTTTCGTCGCCAGCGGGAAATATCCGCCGAAGGACCGGACAGGCGTGGGCGACGCCATGGAGTCATCATCCGAATGCACGCCGTCGATGGTGCCGCGTTGAAGTGCTTGGAAAAGCTCGCCCGTGGGGACGATCTGGTCAGCATAAAACAGCTCGATCTCAAGCTCACCCTGGGCAGCAGCGTTGATCGCGTCGATCGCGGGTTTTGTCACCTCTTCGCCCAGCGCGGAACCTGCATAGGTCTGAAAGCGCCAACGGATCGGTTCTTGCGCGTGCAGGATCGACGGTGCGGCAAGGGTTGCCGGACCAGCGATTGCGGCCCCTTTTAAAAACTTACGTCTGGTGGTCATCTCAAATACTCCTTGTCGGGTTTCGGGTGAATGGGGCCGGTTGATCCGGCCGCCTGGTTGTTGATAATTTACTTTCCGTATACGTAATTTGGCAGCCAAAGCGCGATCTGAGGAAAGATCATGACGACTGCCAGGGCCAGCACCATTACCCCCACAAAAGGAACGATTGACCGATAGATATCACGAATCGTGATCTCGGGTGGGGCCATTGCGCGCATCAGAAACAGGTTATAGCCGAACGGCGGCGTCATATAGGCGATCTGACATGTGATCGTATAAAGCACACCATACCACACCAGATCGAACCCGAGCGCCCCTACCAGCGGCACGTAAAGCGGGGCCACGATGACCAGCATCGCCGTGTCGTCCAAAAATGTACCCATAACCAGGAAAGACAGCTGCATCAGGATCAGGATCACCCACGGGTTCAGACCCCACTTTTCGGTGAACAGGTTTTCGATGGCCTTGACCGCCCCAAGCCCGTCGAACACCGCACCAAAGGCCAGCGCTGCAAGGATGATCCACATGAACATGCAAGTGATCGCCAGGGTCTGGCGCACGGAAGTTTCAAACACCGCCCGGGTCATACGCCCCTTGAGCACGGCAGCGAGAAAGGCCGCGATGGCACCAATGGCGGAGCTTTCGACAAGCGATGTCCAACCATTCACAAAGGGTACCATCATCACGGCAAAGATCACCACAGGCAGCAGCCCCGCGCGCAACAGGCGCAGCTTTTCGGGCCAGCCGACATCTCTTTCTTCAGGTGACAATACCGGCCCTAGTTCGGGATTTATGCGGCACCGTATTGCAATGTAGATGATGAACATCGCGGCCATCATCAACCCGGGTATGGCCCCCGCCAACCACAATTGCCCCACCGGTTGGCGCGCGATCATCGCATAAAGCACAAGCACAACCGAAGGCGGCACGAGGATGCCCAAACTTGACCCCGCCTGAATCACACCGGTCACCATCAGCTTGTCATAGTTGCGCTTCAACAGCTCGGGCAGCGCGATCGTCGCACCGATTGCCATGCCCGCCACCGACAGGCCGTTCATCGCCGAGATCAGCACCATCAGCCCTATTGTCCCGATGGCCAGACCGCCCCGCAAGCCCCCCATCCAGACATGGAACATCTTATAGAGATCATCAGCGATCTTACTTTCCGACAACACGTATCCCATGAAGATGAACATCGGCAGGGTCAGCAGCGGATACCAGCGCATCAGCTTGATCGCGGCAGAGAACCCGATGTCATAGCCGCCGCGATCCCCCCATAACAACAGCGCGGCGATTACGGCGACAAAGCCGATGGCGCCGAACACCCGCTGGCCCGTCAGTAGCATCAGCATCATCGTCGAAAACATCAAGACAGCGATCAATTCATAGGGCATCGCGGGTGTCCTCACCGGATTTGAGGAAAAGGATGTCCTTGAACAGTTCAGAGACAGCTTGCAGCAACATCAGAGAAATTCCGATGCACATGGTCACTTTGACCGGCCACATATAAGGGCGCCATGCAGTCGGACTTCGTTCGCCGCCGTATTTGAAGGAATACATCGTGGATTCGATCCCACCCCACAGCAGGATCACAAGATAGACTAGCAAGAACACGACGGTGATACAGTCCGTCCAGGCCTTTTTGCGCGGCGTTAGCTCAGCATAAAACAGATCCATGCGCACGTTGGCACCCATCTGCATCGCATAGGGACCACCAAGAATGTAGTAGCCCACCATCACGAACTGCGCCATCTCCAGCGTCCAAAGCTGGGGGGATGCAAAAGTTTTGTTGTATGAGGACCAGAGCAGTATGCCCATCAAGACGAAGATGCCGTACATCATGATGCGGCCCAACCCGTAATTGAACTTGTCCACTATGGCGATATATCTGCGCATCGCGTTCATACGGCGGCCTCTTTCTGGGGGGCGGAAAATGCCTGGGTCAGGGTCTGGCACAAATGCCACGCCATTTCCTGAGCTTTGACCGGCGTGTCGATCAGGTCGTTGCGAATTTCCAGCATGATTGCATGCAACCCCCGCGCCTCACCGTGTTTTGCCAAGGTATAGGTCACTCCGTCGCTTGCTGCATAGGGTTCGTTCAGTGCCACCCGGAAACGCCCTTTGGCCTGTTCAACCTCCAGAACACGCTGTGCTGCGACTGGGTTTCGGTGGTATAGAAAACCCAGTTCGACGTCACGTTTCACACCGTTGTATACGGGCGTGAAACTATGGATTGTAACCAAAACAGGGGAATTCTGCCCGTCAAGAACCTGTTCTATCGCATCGTGAAACGGCGTGTGAACCAGATCGTAACGCTCGCTTTTCTGGGTATCGGTCAAACCAGCGTTGCCGGGAATATCATATACTTCACTGCGCACCGGAATACTGTCTGCTGCAGTCAGAGGACGGTTGCAGTCGTACACAAGGCGGGAAATACCCCCCGCAACCAACGGGGCATCCAATATCTTGGACATCGCCTGCGCCACATCAAGCGCACCGATGTCCCAAGCAGCATGAGACAGGCGGGCCGCCTCTGATAAGCCAAGCCCGTAGAGATCGGTAGGTATCTGACGTGACGCATGTTCGCATACCAATGACCAAGCCCCCTGCCCCCTGGGGTTCACAACCTGCGCCGATGTCCAATCACGATGTATCACGGGGCTCCTGTCATCTTGCTCTACACCAATCACTACAGAATTTTCTAGCCTGTCAAGATTATTTATGTAATATTCACTTCAAAGCGCGACCTTCTGTACTAAAAGGAACAATCCTTGCATAAAAAGACATTGGTTCGCGATTTGTTAAAGGAAAAGCAGGCCGAACTTACGGCGGCTGAGCGCAAGGTGTCCGCTGTTCTTCTGGACGAACAGCTTCTTACGGGGTTGCAATCCATTAACCGCCTTGCCGAATTCGCCGATGTGTCATCCCCCACAATCATCCGCCTGGCACGCAAGCTGGGCTTCGACGGATTTTCCAGCTTGCAGGACGCTATCCGGGACGAAATCGCAGCCCGGATGAAGCAACCTTTGGCCAAGTTGGACGCCAGCAAGCCGGTGGGCGGTAGTGACCATATCGTTTCACGCTTCATTGAAGCGGTCTCGAGTAACATCAACCGCACCCTGGAGCGACTGGACCTTGCCGAGTTTGATCAGGTTGCAGGGCTTTTGTCTGATCCGACGCGGCGGCTGTATTTGTTGGGGGGCAGGATAACGCGGTCAAACGCGCATTATTTCTTCAACCATTTACAGATCATCCGGCCTCAGGTCACGCTGCTTGATTCATCGCCAAGCGTCTGGCCGCAATCACTGCTGGATATGGACGCGGGTGCTGTGCTGATTGTTTTTGATATCAGGCGGTACGAGAAAGAACTGGAAAAACTGGCCGACCTCGCTCTCAAGCAGGGTGCGAACATCGTTTTGTTCACCGACGCCTGGGGTTCTCCGATCGAGAAATACGCGCAACACTGCTTTCGAGCCACAGTCGAAGTACCCTCGAGCTGGGATTCCACCCTCGCGATCAATTTTCTGATCGAAGCGTTGGTGGCTGAGGTTCAGTCGCGAAGCTCGGATCAAAGTGCCGAGCGCATCGCCACACTTGAACAGATGATCGGCGAATCCCGGATCTTTCGAACCAACTAGCGCAAACATCGACTTGATATAGGACAACCGGGGCTATCTGTCTGACTGGCACCAGTGTTGATTGATGGTTTGCGTTGCGGCGTGACATCCCCTAATCGGGACCGGCATTTGCATGTGGTGTTCCTCGAAAGGATTTTGCCGTGAAAACTCCGTATTATCTTATCGATAAATCGCGCCTTCAGACCAATATGGAAAAGATCGCCTGGCTACGCGATACGTCGGGGGCCAAGTCGTTGCTGGCGTTGAAATGCTTTGCGACATGGACGGTCTTTGACTTCATGGCGCAGTATATGGATGGCTCGACGTCTTCGTCGCTGTATGAGGTCAAGCTGGGCTACGAGAAATTCGGCGGCGAAACCCATGCATATTCAGTGGCATATGACGATGAGGAGATTGCAGAGGTTTTGGCGAACAGTGACAAGATCATTTTCAACTCCATCAGCCAACTCAACAGATTCGAGACCGCCGCGCAAAACCATGTGCGCGGCCTACGTGTAAACCCCGGGGTGTCGACATCGGAATTTGACCTCGCTGACCCGGCCCGTCCGTTCAGCCGACTGGGCGAACATGACCCGGCCGAGATCGCGACCATAGCGGACCGCATCAGCGGGCTGATGTTTCACAATAACTGTGAAAACGATGATTTCGACAGGTTCTCCGAGATGCTGACGCTGATCGAAAATCGGTTTGGCGACATAATCCACCGGATGAGCTGGATCAGCCTGGGCGGCGGTATTCACTTCACCGGTCCGGACTACCCGTTGGACCGCTTGGCCACGCGCCTGAAGCGCTTTGCTGAAACATTTGACGTCCAGGTCTATCTTGAGCCCGGCGAAGCCGCCATCACAGGCGCGGCAACGCTTGAAGTCACCGTTCTGGACACGCTGCACAACGGCAAAAATCTGGCGATAGTGGACAGTTCGATCGAGGCACACATGCTGGATCTGTTGATCTATCGCGAGCCAGCCAAAGTTTACCCTGACAGGGGTGATCACCAGTGGATGATATGCGGGAAATCGTGCCTTGCAGGTGATATTTTCGGAGAGTTCCGCTTTGATGCACCGCTAAAGGCTGGCGACCGGATTTCTTTTCAAGACGCCGCAGGGTATACCATGGTCAAGAAAAACTGGTTCAACGGCGTGAAAATGCCCGGGATCGCCGTGCGTGAACTGGATGGTACGGTCGCAATGGTGCGCGACTTCGATTACGAAGATTTCAAATCCGCGCTCTCCTAAATTCCCCAAATAAACGAGGTCTTTTGAACAAATGAAACGCAATGTTCTCATCATCGGTGCCGGTGGCGTCGCTCAGGTCGTGGCGCATAAGACGGCGCAAAACAATGATGTACTGGGTGATTTGCATATCGCCAGCCGCACGGTTTCCAAGTGCGATAGCATTATCGCCAGCGTGCATGCGAAGGGCGCGATGAAGCAGAGCGGCGTATTTGAGGCGCATCAGCTCGACGCTATGGACAGTGATGCCGTCGAGGCGCTTATCAGAAAGCTCGGCGTGCAAATCGTGATCAACGTGGGCTCCCCGTTCGTGAATATGACCGTGCTCGAGGCCTGTATCCGCACGGGTGCATCGTATATCGACACTGCCATTCACGAGGACCCGGCGAAAATTTGCGAAACGCCGCCTTGGTATGGCAATTACGAATGGAAACGCCGCGAGGATTGCGCCGCGGCAGGTGTCACCGCTATTCTCGGGGCAGGCTTTGATCCGGGTATGGTGAACGCTTTTGCACGCTTTGCCATTGACGAGTTTATGGACGAGGTAAAGTCGATTGATATCGTCGACATCAATGCTGGTGACCACGGCAAGTATTTCTCAACCAACTTCGATCCAGAGATCAACTTTCGCGAGTTTACCGGCACGGTATACAGCTGGCAGCAAGGCGCATGGCAAGAGAACGCGATGTTTGAAGTAGGTCGGGAATGGGACCTGCCCGTCGTTGGCAAGCAAACCGCCTATATGTCCGGGCATGACGAGGTGCATTCGCTGGCCGCCAATTATCCGCAGGCCGATGTCCGGTTCTGGATGGGCTTTGGCGACCACTATATCAATGTTTTCACGGTGCTGCAAAATCTGGGACTGCTCTCCGAGCAGCCGGTCACAACCGCGGAAGGCTTGGAAGTCGAACCGTTGAAAGTGGTCAAGGCCGTGCTGCCCGACCCTTCGACTCTTGCCCCGAACTATACCGGCAAAACCTGCATCGGTGACCTCGTCAAAGGTATCAAGGAAGGACAGGAAACCGAGGTATTTGTCTATAACATCTCTGACCACGCAGAGGCTTACCGTGAAGTCGGAAGTCAGGGCATATCCTATACCGCAGGCGTACCGCCGGTCGCTATGGCCATGCTGATCGCCAACGGCACCTATGATCTGGGCACCATGCTAAACGTCGAAGAGCTGGACCCGAAGCCATTGTTCGCCCTGCTTGACACCATCGGCCTGCCGACACGGGTGAAAATCAGAGATACTGACATGACGTGGGATCAATCTATCAGCTGACCCGCAATCGGAAGGCGGAAGATCCAGGGCCTGACACTGTCAGGCGCGCCGATCTCCGCCGTCCGCACCGCGACACTGCGCACAGGCCAGCCGTGCAAACAACCGGCGACTTATCCATCCCTACGGGGCGGAAGTTCACGATCATTTCCAAGTATCATATCTGATGTATGTGAAGTGGCGGACCGAGGAGGATTCGAACCCCCGACCCCCTGATTCGTAGTCAGGTACTCTATCCAGCTGAGCTATCGGTCCGTTAGGGCGGGGTTTAGTTCTGGGCGAGAGGGTTTGCAACCCCTTCTTTAACAACAAATGCAATTTCCGCATTTCTTATGAATACGTCCCGTCGCCTTTGGGTAAGGTAACTGTGAAAATGGTGCCAGACGGGCCTGTGGTACCTAGTTCAAGCTTGCCTCCGTGACCGCGCACCAGTTCGGCAGCAATGGCCAGCCCCAATCCTGAGCCGCCCTTTCGCGCGCCGCCTCGGAACGCCGTGAACAGATGTTCGCGCGCCTTGGGCGGCAAACCTGGGCCGTCGTCGCAGACTTTGATCGTCCACGCGATGTCGTCAGAGATCGCGGTCACAGTGATTTTGCCCGGTCTTCCCGCCGCAACAATCGCCTGCCGCGCATTGCGCACCAGGTTGGCCAGAACCCGGTAAAGCTGCTCCGGGTCAGCGCGAACCATCAGACCTTTGGGAATTTGCACATCAAACCTGATGTCCACCCCTTCCACCGCCAACCTTTCACCGTCAATCACATCGGCGATGATTTGGTCCAACGCAACCACCGTCAGCGTCGGGCTTGGTTCCTCTGCGCGGCCAAACGCCAACGTGGATTCGCATAGATGGACGGCGCGGGTAATCGAACTCACCAATTTGGGGGCCATTCGCTTGACCGTCGGGTCCTCGGACATCTCGATCCGGTCTGTGAATAGCTGTGCGGACGTCAGGATATTGCGCAAATCATGGCTGACCTTGCTGACAGCCTGACCCAGTTGGGCAAGCCGTTCCTTTTGTCGCAAAGCCTGCGTCAGTTCGGTTTCCAGTCGCATCAATGCTTCTTCGGCCTCGCGTATTTCGGTAACTCCGGCTGAGGGAGCGATAATCCGACGGGCGTCTTCGGGGGCCAGAGCATAGTTTTGCATGTGCCCGACCACCGATTTGATCGGCTTGAGCAAAAACGCCCGCATCGTCAGAAACAACAAGAATGCCGTAATCAGTGATATTGCCGCCGAAAGGGCCAGAATGCGAATGCCGTAATCTATCATTGCCATGCGCAACGCCGAGGTTTCCATCGTGATTTCAATCAACAATCCCGCATCCTGCACGGGGGCCCCGATCACGCGGATGACACCATCATCGGTGTCGGCCAGTTGAATAAAGGCATCGCGTATCAACATCATCGCAGATGCATCTCGAATATCATACGTTGCCTTGATCGCTTGCGGCATCGGCGACGACAAAACCAATTGTCGCATCTCGTCGCGCCGCAACACAACGTTGAAGACTTCCGCGGTTCGCAACAGTTCAGCCTCAAGCGCCGGGTCGATCATTTCGCTGGCAAGCAAGGTCAGTGACGCGATTTGCGCCCGCTCAAGCCGGTTCATCATGTATTCCACCCGGAACCGGGCGATAGATGGCACAAAAATCAATATCTCGGCCAACATCACAAAGATGGTGGTCAGGATGAGTAGCCTGCCTGAAAGAGATCTGAACATCTTGCTGCTCTAGGGAATGAAACGCTGCACAGCCCGAACCACGGATTTCACGAGATCGCTCTCGAACAAACGCGGGCTGAAGTAAGCGCCCGCCGCACGCTTGTTAATTTCGCCTATTGTGGGGTACGGAGCAACCATTCCCGCAATCTGGCTCATTTTCATGTTATTTGCCAGCGCCAATGCCCACAGGTTGATTAATTCACCTGCCTGATACCCTACAATGCCTGCCCCAACCGGTCGACCCTTGACCACCATAACCTTTATCAGACCTTTGGTTTTGCGTTCTGCAATGGCGCGATCGTTATGATTATACTGAAACCGCACGACCTCCACCTTGTCGCCATGGGTTTTGCGTGCTTGTGCTTCAGTCAGTCCGACTTGGGACAGTTCAGGGTCGGTATAGGTCGCCCAAGGGATATGGGACGTTTTTGCCTTGGACGGAATCGCAAACATCAACGCACGGATCACAACACCTGCGTGGTACCCAGCCACATGCGTGAATTGAAGCCCCCCCGCGACATCGCCGATAGCATAGACCTTGCGGTTACGCGTCCGTAATGACGCGTCAACCTTGATGCCATTCCTCTCGGTTTCCACGCCGGCTTTCTCCAGGTCCAGATTGGCTATATTGGCGGAGCGCCCGACAGCCACCAGTAGGTGCGAACCCTTGAATACCCGGCCATCCTTGACGCGAACTTCAATAGCGCCCGCTGTGCCGCTGATCTGCTCGGCCAATGCACCTTCGGCAATTTCAACGCCTTCATCCTTGTAGGATTGCAGCGCAATGCCAGCCAGTTCGGGGTCGTCCTTCGACAGCGCCTTGTCGCCCTCGATCACCGTTACCTTGCAGCCCATGCGCACATGTGCTTGCGCCATCTCCATACCCACGGGCCCACCACCGATAATCAGCAGATGTTCGGGCTTGTCGCGCAGGTCGAACAGGGTTTCATTGGTTTCGTACGGGGTTTTGTCCAATCCCTGGATAGGCGGAATCAACGGGGATGACCCTGTGGCGATCACGATCCGGCGTGCCTTTATCACCGTGTCACCTGCCTGGACTTCGTTATTCGAAATGAATCGCCCGTAGGCCCGGATAACCTTGACGCCGAACCCTTCGAACCGTTCTTGACTATCGACCGGCGCAATCTGCGCGATCACGTCAGACACGAAATCCTTGGCTGCGGCGTAGTCCACCTCGCCCCGGGCGTTGGTCACGCCGTATTGCGCCGAGTGCCGCTGAGCATGTGCAGCCTTGCCAGACATGATTAACGCTTTTGAAGGGACGCAACCATAATTCAAACAGTCGCCACCCATTTTGTGGCCTTCCAGCAGCACGACATCAGCGCCCATTTGCGACGCACCCGCAGCAACAGACAAGCCCCCGGACCCTGCCCCAATAACAAGGACGTCGGTTTTAATGCGGTTCATTTCAACAGTTCCTTTTTACCGGTCATCGCCTTGAGCAAAACCGGAAGTAACGAAAGGATGCACAAGCCCAGGATCGGCAAAAGGATGTGCGGTTCGAAAATGATATCCAGGTCCGGAGTTTCGCCACGCGCGAACACAAGGCCAAGCCCCGCGCCCACCGACGTAAAGACGAATGAACCTGGGATAATCCCCAGAAACGTCGACACCACGAAACGGAGCAGAGAAACCCCCAACAAAGCAGGAATCAGGTTGGCGACGAAGAAGGGCACAGCGGGAACCAGTCGCAGGAAAAACAACATCGACCATTCGTTTTCATCGATACCGTTCTTGATGCTGCGTATCTTGCCCTCGGAGGCATCCATACGGGCTTTCAGTTTTTCGCCAAAGCCCATGCGCACGGCAAGAAAGATCATCACCGCGCCTAAGGTTGCACCCGTAACATTGATCAATACCCCCCAAGGGGTCCCGAACAGGAACCCGCCCGTAATCGTGGCGAGAGTAGCACCGGGCAGCGAAAACCCGACAATGAGTATATAAATTGTCATGAAACCGATAACGGTAATGCGAAAATTCTCGTCGCGGAATCCGATCAGAACCTTGTGGTTGTCACGCAATGTATCAAAATTCAGATAGTCACCCACCGTGAAGAACCCCACGACAGTTACCATAAAGATGGCGATGATCGGCAAATACCGAAACCAAGTGGGTTTATGGTTAGTCCCTGATGCCATATCTGCTGGTCGCCTTTACATAGAGGTATGTTATCCGTCAGCGTATAAATGGGCTATTTATGCCGATGCAGATAGGGGCCTCACATCTGCTTGATAAAAAAGGCGGTTTACATCCCGCAGGGCGCGGCCATTCTTGCATTATTGAAACATTCCGTTCGGATTACGCGAAATTTATTGCAGAGCTGTAAAAATCCAGCCCCTAGGGTTTGACTTGGGCGCATTGCAGCTTTAGAGGCAGGGCTTGAATTGACAGTGATGCGCCGAATCCGGTGCCAACTAAAATATTAAGTGGAGTCGGAGCGATGAAACGCACCTTTCAACCTTCAAACCTGGTACGCAAGCGGCGTCACGGTTTTCGTGCACGCATGGCAACAAAAGCGGGCCGCAAAATTATCAACGCTCGCCGCGCACAAGGCCGTAAGGAACTGAGCGCGTAATTCGCGACATTCGTTGTTGGTAGATATGACACCGTCGGAGGCACCTATGGATGGCACAAACGCCAACCACGGGGATAAGCCCCCGGCGGTTTCTGTGCGCGTGCAGACCCTTAAAAACAGACCTGACTTTCAAAGGGCAACCGGTGCGCCGCGTGTCGCAATGCCGGGCTTTATTCTACAGATGCGTCAGCGCGCCGAGAATGAGGCCGAAGGCATAAGAATAGGCTATACCTGCTCCAAAAAAGTCGGCAATGCGGTTGCCCGCAACCGCGCCAAAAGGCGGTTGCGCGAAATCGCCCGCCTCGCTTTGCCCCAATCCGGGCTGGTTGGCATGGACTATGTGCTTGTCGGCCGTAAAGACGCGACAGCAAACCTGCCGTTTGACCAACTGCAACGCGATTTTTCAAAGGCGCTTGGCATTCTGCATGGCAAGGTCCGATGACGCTGTTCGCGCGGATCCTTGCCGTTCCGGTCAAAGGGTACCGTTTGTTTTTCAGCCCGTGGGTGGGACATAATTGCAGATATCACCCCACTTGCAGCGCTTATGCACTTGAAGCGTTGCAGCGTCACGGCGGCCTAAAGGGCGGGTGGTTGGCACTTCGTCGCATTGCACGGTGTCACCCTTGGGGCGGCAGTGGCATCGACGATGTGCCTCGCTAAATTCAAGGTATCTGCATTAACCTCGGGATGCAGATATGACGCCACTGAAACCTGTGCTTGATCGCTCGGGGCGGTTCGACTAATCCAGCTTCATGCTTGATCAACCAGATGACATCCATCCCCTGTTTCACGGTGCCCCCCAAAGCACCGAATTCCGCAAGCTTCGCAAGCGGCTGGTGCGGCAAACCCGCGAAGCCATTGAACAATACGGGATGATCGAACCGGGCGGCAAATGGCTGATTTGTCTGTCGGGAGGCAAGGACAGTTATACTCTGCTAGCGATTCTCCACGAGCTTAAATGGCGTGGCTTGCTGCCTGTCGAACTTCTTGCCTGCAACCTTGATCAGGGTCAGCCGAATTTCCCTGCTACGGTGCTGCCCGCCTTTCTTGAAAAGATGGGGGTAAAACATCGAATCGAATATCAGGACACATATTCGATCGTGATGGATAAAATTCCCGCCGGTCGCACGTTTTGCGCCTTATGCAGCCGGTTGCGCCGTGGGCACCTGTACCGGATCGCCCGCGAGGAATCGTGCACTGCCGTTGTTCTCGGGCATCATCGCGACGATATTCTGGAAACATTTTTCATGAATCTTTTCCACGGTGGGCGCCTGGCGACGATGCCCCCGAAACTGGTCAACGAGGAAGGTGATCTTTTCCTGTATCGCCCTCTTGCTCATGTCGCCGAAGCCGACTGCGAGAGATTCTCCAATGCGATGAATTATCCCATAATTCCTTGTGACTTATGTGGCTCTCAAGAGGGGTTACAACGACAGCAGGTCAAAGCCATCCTTGATGGGTGGGAAGCCAATAGCCCCGGCCGGCGCCAAGTCATGTTTCGGGCCTTGATGAATGCTCGGCCCTCACATTTGCTTGACCCAAAGCTGTTCGATTTCGCTGGTCTACTGAGAAACACCTAGACTTTTCGGTATTCAAAGGCGCTTGCATCGCCGCGATTAATATCTCCGACACCCGGCACCGTTTAACAATGCCCCCGTGACCCGACTGATGGAGTCAAAGGGGGATTTTCCGTGGTGTCAATGATCGAAACCAAGCTCTTGCAAGGGCGCCGACAGGTTGTTCATTGGGTGACCAGCCCGCCCGCGTTGGCGTTTATCCCTGCCTTGGGTCTTGCGATGATTTGGTTTGGCCTCAAGGGGGTAACGTTGGTGCTGTTCTCAATCATTCCGGCGCTGTATTTGTACCAAAGTCATTTAAGGCGCTCTGTTCATCGGCTTTTGACAGCACCTGATCCGGAACCTGTCATGCGTGGCTATGATATCTTCGAGGAAGGTATTGAACAGGTGATATCGCACGTCGCAAGCAAGGACCTGAAGTCTTCACTCTTTTGCGTTGAAATTGACAACTTTCAAGACCTCTGTGACCAGTACGGTCGCAGTACGATGCAAAAGACGGTCAAAAGCATCGGTGAGCGGCTGCTCGCCTCTGTGCGCGATATCGATTTGGTTTGCCAGCGCAACGACGCGCAATTCGCAGTTTGTATAGCCCCGGTACGTTATCTGAACACTGTTCTATGCAGAGATATGGCAGATCGATTTCAGCAAACTCTTCAAGAGACCATTCACATTGACGGCGAACGGGTGCCAATTTCTGTCTCCATCGGATTTTGCCTCATTTCCTCTGCCGCAGAAGTCACGGCCGCTGCGTGGCTTGAACGTTCAGTATCCGCACTTGCCAAGGCTCGCGAACAAGGGCCCTCCGCGATCGAACGGCTGCCTGTCAAGCCGCCTGCCGTGCCTCCCAGTTCGCCAGACCGACGTGAGGAAATCCGACAGGCTCTTCGGTCCGGCCAGATTCAACCCTGGTTTCAGCCTCAAATCTCGACACACACCGGGGAAATAAGCGGGTTTGAGGCGCTCGCGCGTTGGGTACACCCGACCAAGGGCATTATTCTCCCGTCGGATTTCCTTCCCTTGGTGGACCAAGCTGATCTTTTCGAACAGCTGGCAGAGACAATGATGCGCGGTGGTTTTGCGGCGCTGAAGGCCTGGGACAACGCCGGTTTCGACGTCCCGGCTATAGCGGTGAATTTTTCGGGACCCGAGCTAAGCAACCCCGCGCTCATCGAAAAAATCAAATGGGAATTGGATCACTTTGACCTGAACCCTGACCGCCTGGTCATTGAGATTCTGGAAACGGTCGTGTCAAACGTCGATGACGACATTATCACAAAAAACATTCATCAGTTAGAGCAGCTCGGGTGCAGAATTGATCTTGATGATTTTGGAACTGGCCAAGCTTCGATCGGGGCGATCCATCAATTTGGCGTGACCCGCATTAAAATAGACCGTTCTTTTGTCGCAAGAGCCGACAGGTGTTCAAAACAAAAACAGGTTATAAATGCGATCCTCGCCATGGCGGAACACTTTGGGGTCGAAACTCTGGCAGAAGGTGTGGAAACTGTGGGAGAACATACCACTCTGGCGCAACTGGGGTGCGACCATGTGCAAGGATTCGGAATTGCGAGTGCGATGCCCTTTGAACAAACGCTGCAATGGATACCACAAAACACCGCAAAAATTCAGCACGTGCCAAAGCTGGTAGGAGGAATTCGGTAGCTTCATCATGCTCACGTTGTCTTCGGCGCAGGCTGATCGGACCGAATCTGCTTGACCTTTGGTGCTGCACTCTGTTGAACCCACGCTGATATCACAGACATCAGGTGACGGCCCCATGGACGATCAAAACAAGAATCTTATTTTCGCTACGGTTCTAAGCTTCATAGTGATTCTAGGCTGGTTTGTCCTCTTTCCACCACCAGAAACCGACACCATAGCCGAACCACCTGTTGCCACCACCGTTCAAGCACCCGCGCCCGACGTGGTCGCGCCTTCGGGCACGGCCGCGCCTGCCACAAGTGCCGAACCCGCGGAAACGCAGACTGCGGCGCTTGATCAGGCACCGCGCGTACCCGTCGAAACCGCCCGGCTTTCCGGTTCAATCTCTCTGCTCGGTGGGCGAATTGATGACCTGATCCTAAGGGATTACCGCACCACTATTGAAAAAGCCGCGCCGAATGTAACACTCCTGGCACCTGCCGGCACCGATGACGCCTATTACGCGCTCTACGGTTGGGCCGCCGGTTCGGGAATTGCGCCCGAACAGGTGCCCGGGCCGAATACATTGTGGACATTGGCGCAAGGCGAACGCCTTTCTGTAGGTAGCCCGGTTACTCTGACGTGGGATAACAACGCCGGCCAGTTATACACGCGGACTATTTCGGTCGATGAAAACTTCATGTTCAAGATAGATCAGTCCGTCACAAATACCGCCGACACTTCTATATCCCTGGCCCCCTATGGCATCATTGCCCGTCATGGTGTGCCATCGGATGCCCAGAATTTCTTTATCCTTCACGAGGGGATGGTCGCCATGAACAATGGCGAGTTGATAGAAACCAAATGGGACAAAATTCCGGATCTGGACGCGGTGAACGGTGTCCCCTCTGAACGCATTGAAGGCGTCACCAACGGCTGGATAGGCTTTACCGGTCATTACTTCATGACCAATCTCATTCCAGATCCCGCCCAGCCTACGCGCCTGACTGTCAAATTTTTGCCCAAGACAGACATCTATCAAACAGAAGCTGTACTTCCTACGCAGACTGTGGCGACAGGCGAAACCGCAACGGTGTCAACCCAGTTGTTTGCCGGTGCCAAAGAGTGGGAAACTTTGCGTGAATACGAGGCTAAGGGCGTCTACAAGTTTATCGATTCCATCGATTGGGGCTGGTTCTTTTTCCTGACAAAACCGATCTTCTGGGTACTGCATCATTTGAATATCCTTATCGGTAACATGGGCATCGCGATCATCGGATTGACCCTGCTGATCAAGGCGTTGCTGTTCCCCTTGGCGTATAAATCCTATGTGTCCATGGCCAAGATGAAAGAGCTTCAGCCCCAGATGGAGCAGCTCAAGAAAGATGCAGGCGATGACCGTCAGAAGCTGCAACGCAACATGATGGAGCTTTACAAGCGAGAAAAAGTTAACCCCGCCGCTGGCTGCCTGCCGATCCTGATGCAAATTCCGATTTTCTTCTCTCTTTACAAGGTGATCTTTGTCACGCTCGAACTGCGACACGCACCATTCTTTGGTCCGTTCCAGGATTTGAGCGCACCCGATCCTACCTCACTTTATAACCTGTATGGCCTGTTGCCTTGGGCGGCACCCGAGCCGGGAACGGTGCTGGCACTGGTATTCATCGGCATTCTGCCTTTGTTGCTGGGCATCTCGATGTTCTTGCAGCAAAAGCTTAACCCCGCCCCCGCCGATCCTACCCAGCAGATGATTTTTGCGTGGATGCCTTGGGTGTTCATGTTCATGCTCGGTGGTTTCGCGTCGGGTCTGGTGGTGTACTGGATCGCCAACAACACGATCACCTTCACCCAGCAATACCTGATCATGCGCAGCCAGGGCTATAAGCCCGACGTCTTGGGCAACATTAAAGGCGGGCTAAGGTTTGGCCGGAAATCCGACCCTAAGAAATGACCTCGGTAACCCAGCTATTTCGCCACCCGCTCAAAAGTCACGGGCGCGAGGAGCTGGGGGAAGTTTTTCTCACGGCCGGGCAACCCGTGCCGTGGGATCGTGTTTGGGCAGTTGCCCACGACCGTTCAAAAGCGGACGGGTCAAAATGGGTGGCATGCGCCAACTTTAGCATTGGGTCCAAGGCACCTGCCTTGATGGCCATCAACGCCCGCTGGGATGACACAGCGCAGGTATTGACCCTGTCCCACCCCGAACGTCCGACGCTCGCGTTCAACCCGGACAGGGACCAGGATGCTTTTCTTGAATGGGTGCGCCCGCTGGTTCCGGAAAATCGGGCGCTCCCCGCGCGGATATTAAGGCTTGAGGGGCGCGGCTTTACCGACACCCCCTACCCGTCAGTAAGCCTGTGCAACATGGCCTCGCACCGGGATGTGTCAGCGAAAGCCGGCGCTTCGCTGTCAGTGCAAAGATGGCGCGGCAATATCTGGTTTGACGCCGAACACCCGTGGGCCGAATTCGATTGGCTGGGTAAAGACGTGGCGATTGGTGGAGCTGTGCTGCGGGTCAGGGAACGGATCGTCCGATGCCGTGCGACCATGGCCAGCCCCAAGACGGGAAAACGTGACATTGATACGCTCAAGATATTGAATACATGGGAGCATCAGGATTTCGGTGTATACGCCGAAGTTATTCAGTCGGGGCCCGTGGCAATCAATGATCCTGTAGAGGTACTGTAAACAATGCAAATTCAATTCAGCATCGCCGAAGAGCCTGACAAAGCAACCGCTGAAAAGGGTCGTATGCTTTTCGCTGGCGACACCGAATTCGTCAAAGGTGTCGTCGCAATGGATGGCCTGCCCCCTGCCGACCGTATGGAGGTCTGCTTTGCCGGACGCTCGAACGTCGGAAAATCGACGTTGATCAACGCATTGACCGGGATGAAGGCGCTGGCCCGTGCCTCAAACACCCCCGGCCGCACCCAGGAAATCAACTACTTCACCGCGGGAGGTGATCATTACCTGGTCGATCTGCCGGGCTATGGATACGCAAATGCGCCGCTGCCGGTTGTCGAAAAATGGCAAAAATTGCTGAAACAATATCTGTCGGGCCGCCAAACGCTCCGCCGCGCATTTGTGTTGATTGACGCGCGCCATGGGGTCAAGAAAGTCGACGATGAAATCATGGCACTGTTGGACAGTTCGGCCGTGACGTTTCAATGCGTGCTGACCAAATCGGACAAGGTAAAAGAGGTGGAACGATCCAGGGTTCTTGACCAAGTGCGCACAGCGTTAGCCAAGCATCCGGCAGCCTTCCCCGAAATTGTGGTGACATCGTCGGAAAAGGGCTGGGGCATTCCCACGCTCCGTGCCATTATCGCCACGCTGGAATAGACTTCTTCAGCGTTTCACCGAGGCAAAGAATGAGAAAACAAGACATGAACCGCGACTGGATCGCCACCGCCCGTACGTTAAGCCAGGCTTTACCTTATTTACAGCGCTACGCTGACGCCACGGTTGTGATCAAGCTTGGTGGTCATGCGATGGGCAGCGATGACGCGATGGAAGAATTTGCCCGCGATGTCGCCTTGATGCGCCAGGTCGGTGTGAACCCCGTCATCGTTCACGGCGGCGGGCCGATGATCAACGACATGCTCAAGCGATTGAACATCCAGTCTGAGTTTGTAAATGGCAAACGCGTGACCGATCAGGCCACCATGGAAGTGGTCGAGATGGTTCTTTCCGGCTTGGTCAACGCACGCATAGTCCAAGCCATCACCGCGCAGGGCGGGCGCTGTGTGGGTGTTTCGGGCAAGGATAGCGGGCTGATCATCTGCGACCAAGAAGACCCTGAACTTGGCCTTGTCGGTGCACCTACCGAGGTGAACCCCAGATTGCTGCGCGATCTTGCAGACAAGGGCATCATCCCGGTGATCGCGCCTCTTGGCATGGGTCGGAACGGCGAAACTTTCAACATCAACGGGGACACGGCAGCCGGTGCCATTGCCGCCGCACTAAAGGCCGACCGGCTGCTGCTGCTGACCGATGTAGCGGGGGTGAAGAACGCCGAAGGCGAGGTATTGACCGAGCTGACCGCGGCTCAGATTCGCGAGATGGTGGCAAATGGAACCATTGCCGGCGGCATGATACCCAAGACCCAGACAGCGCTGGACGCGATCGACGGAGGCGTACGTGCCGCCGTTATTCTGGACGGGCGCGCCCCCAATGCCTGCCTGCTGGAGCTTTTCACCGAACATGGCGCGGGCAGTATCATCCGGGCCCAATGACCTGCATCAGCTACGATGATCTGCAATCCGCAGCATCCCAAAGAAGCCTGACTTTGTTGGGCGGATTTCATCCTGATAAGGATGAGGTCGGATTGGAAGAATGTCGAACCCTGTTGATGGTGGGGCCGGACGAACGTCATTTCTGGGCTCGTTTCCTGCGTTCTGATGAATATCTTGATGGTCGTCCGGACCCGGTGGACCGTTGGTCGATCCGCGTCGTCGGCGATCTGGCGACCATCGCCGGCGCTCGGGCCCTGTACCCGTTTGGTAACGCCCCCTATCTACCGTTTTACCAATGGGCATTACGTACGCAGAATATCCACATATCGCCCGTCAGGCTACTGGTCAGCCACGACCATGGTCTCTTTGTCTCGTTTCGGGGTGCGCTTTCCCTGCCCCACAGGATCGACCTGCCAGCCGCTGTTCCATCCCCCTGCATCTCATGCGCGACGAAGCCCTGCCTTGCGGCCTGTCCCGTAGACGCCATGGGCGACCACGAATACAGTGACGACGCTTGCCGTGCTCATGTACGCTCTAGTGACGGGCACGGTTGCCTTACGCAAGGGTGCGCAGTGCGGCGGGCATGCCCTGCCAGCTTGAACGCTGGCCGCCGCCCAGCACACTCCGCCTATCACATGAGCGAGTTTTTGAGGACCGGACCATGAAGCGCCTTATCCTGATGCGGCACGCCAAATCTGATTGGTCCAGTGCGGGCACATCCGACCATGACCGGGTTCTGAACGAACGTGGACGCCAAAATGCGGTGTCTTTGGGACACTGGCTGGCCCAAAGGTCATTGATACCCGATGCCGCCTTGTGTTCTACCGCCACGCGGGCCCGACAAACGCTCGATCTGCTGGATCTGCCGCCATACACCAGCGTAACATTTCACCGTAACCTGTACCTCGCCAGTGCCGAGACCTTGTTGACCGCGCTGCGTGCGGCCAAGGGTGATACCATATTGATAGTCGCACACAACCCCGGCATCGGTGTGCTTGCCTCAGCGATACTGACGCCGGCGGCAGGTTCAAGCGACCTATGCCACTATCCTACGGGCGCGACGATGGTGGCGACGTTCAACATATCAACGTGGGAAACCGTCGCGTTGGGCTTGGGTCAGATGACAGAGTTTATCGTGCCACGTGAATTGCCCCAGTACGAATGAAAAGGACGGGGGGGTGCCCCGCCCTGATGATCTTAATGACCCAGAATTTGGCTCAGGAACAGTTTCGTTCTTGGGCTTTGTGGATTGTTGAAGAACTCTTCCGGCTCGTTTTGCTCAACAATCTGGCCCTCGTCCATAAAGATAACGCGGTTTGCCACCTGACGGGCAAAACCCATTTCATGTGTCACGCACAACATCGTCATGCCTTCTTCGGCAAGCTCCACCATCGTATCCAGAACCTCTTTGATCATTTCAGGGTCAAGAGCCGACGTAGGTTCGTCAAACAGCATGATACGCGGCCGCATGCACAGACTGCGTGCGATCGCCACGCGCTGCTGTTGTCCACCCGAAAGTTGGCCGGGATACTTGTTGGCCTGATCCGGGATTTTCACCTTTTCCAGGAAATGCATCGCGGTTTCTTCGGCTTCTCTTTTGGGAATTTTGCGGACCCAGATCGGAGCCAAGGTACAGTTTTCCAGGATCGTCAGATGCGGGAACAGGTTGAAGTGTTGAAAACACATCCCGACCTCTGATCGAATTTTGTCGATGTTCTTGACGTCCGAAGACAACACGGTGCCATCGACTTCGATGCGCCCCTTCTGATGTTCTTCCAACGCATTGATGCAGCGGATCAGCGTCGATTTACCCGACCCCGAAGGCCCTGCAATGACGATCCGTTCACCGCGATACACCGTCAAGTCGATGTCGCGCAACACGTGGAATGTACCATACCACTTGTTCATGTTCTCAATGCTGATCGCGACCTCGTTCGAGACGTTCAGTGCTTGGGATAGTTCAGCCATGATTACAGCCTTTCGTTAATGGTGGTCGGTCTGGAGTTGACGTTCCAGCCATTGTGAATATTGCGAGATGCCATAGCAGACGACAAAGAACAGCAAGGCGGCAAAGCCCCATAGCTCCCAGTAAACGCCGTTCCAGTCGGTAGACGCGAGGATCGGCCCGCGGATCATCCCGACCAGATCAAACATCGAAATGATCGACACCAGCGTGGTATCCTTGAACAGACCCACGGCGACGTTGACGATGCCCGGGATCGATATTTTCAATGCCTGAGGCAGGATGATCAACCGCATGGCCTGAGCGTAATCAAGGCCAAGGCTGTCTGCTGCTTCATATTGGCCACGAGGCAACGCTGCCAACCCGCCGCGTATCACTTCGGCAATATAGGCCGAGGCGAACATGGTGATCATGATGATCACACGCAAGATGAGGTCAAAGTTCGTACCGGGCGGCAGGAAGTACGCCAAGACTACGTTTGCGACGAACAGCAAGGTAATCAAAGGCACCCCACGGATGAATTCAATGAAAACAACGCAGATCAACCTGATGATCGGAAGGTTCGATTGCCGCCCCAGGGCCAGCACGATGCCAAGGGGTAATGAAAGCGAAACGCAGATGACGCCCAAAATCATGTTGAGCATGAAGCCCCCCATATTCCGCGAGGCGACTTCTTCCAATGCCAGAACATTGGTTAGATTGGATGTGATGAACCCGGCGACGAACCAAACCACGACACCCACGACAATACCGGCGAACAGGCCACCCGCGAAGCTGGACTTTACCAACCTGCTGTAGACGACATAGCCAATCGCAAAACTGAACAATGCCGCCAGTGGTACCAACAGCGACCCGCCCCAGATCAGCCAGAACGCCAAGAAGGGATAAAGCACCGTGACAATCAACAACTGGCGCGGGACCGCTCCAAACAGCACCGGTGCCGCCGCGACAAACAGCAAAATGAATGCCAATGTCGGGCGCCAGTACCCATCCTGAGGATAGGCGATCCCGAACAGCAGCTGGTTCCAGCGTTCGGTCAGAACCGAGAAACAGCCACCCTGGGCACCGTCCAGTACCTCGCGACATTCCCGGATATTGCCGGTGTTCCAGACCCCACCCAGCAACCAAGGCAGGAGACCGGACAAAATGACGAATATCACATACAGCGCAACAAGCGTCAGAATGGTATAGGGGATCGAAGAGAACAGACTTTGGTGGACCCACTTGACGGGCCCCGTTGCCGTCGACGGCGGCTCGACCTGCGGCAGCATGGTTTCTCTGACATAGGGTACGGAGGCGGCGTGTGTATCGGACATCTTACCGTTCCTTCAAGCTGACAGCGTTATTGTAAACGTTCATGATCGCAGAAATCGACAACGAGATCGTGAGATAAAACAGCATAAGCAAGAGCACGCATTCAATGGCTCGGCCTGTCTGGTTCAATGTGATCCCCCCCAGCGTCGCCGTGATATCGGCGTACCCGACCGCGATGGCGAGCGATGAGTTTTTGGTGATGTTGAGATATTGCGAAATGAGCGGCGGAATAATGACTCGCAATGCCTGCGGCAGTACCACCAGATTCATGATGCGTTTGGGCCGCAAACCCAGCGATGCCGCCGCTTCGGTCTGACCTTTTGAAACAGCCTGAATACCTGCACGCACGTTCTCTGCGATGAAGGCACCTGTATACACGGACAGGGCGAGCCAAAGCGCGATCAGCGGGGCCCCGATTTGCAGACCACCCCGGAAGTTGAAGCCTTTCAGCGCAGGGTAATCCAACCCGATGGGGCTGCCCATCACGAAGAAAACCAGGAGGGTCGGAACCAGCAGGATAGCCAGCGTCGGCCAGCCGGTCGGAAGCAGTTTGCCGGTGCGAAACAGCAGACTGACCGCGTATTTGCGGTAAGCGACAGCGGCAACGATGGATAACACGAAGGTCGCGACAACGATCATCGACCCGGGACCCCAGACAGGTGCGGGGACATAGATGCCACGGTTAGTGAATGCAAATGCATCGAACAACATGCTCGACGTCGCGTTGTCACCTCGGAATGCATTCGGTGCCGGCAATACGGCGGTCATCAGCGTGTAGATCATCAAGATCCAGATCAGCACCGGTATATTGCGGAAAATTTCGACGTAAACCGACATCATTTTGGAAACGAGCCAGTTGTTAGACAGACGTGCCACCCCGGCGATGACCCCCAGGATAGTTGCGGTGACGCATGCGAGGAAGGCGACCAAGAGCGTGTTGAGAATTCCGACAACAGCGGCCCGCAGGTTTGTGGATTGGCTGTTGTAGTCGATCAGCGTCTGGTTGATGTCATATCCGGCAGGTACGTACAGAAAACTGTACGAAATATTCAACCCAGCCTCTGCAAGGTTACGCACCAGGTTAATGCCCAAGAAAGCCATCAGCGCGATCAAAAGCATCAGCGCGATAAACTGGAATGTATAGGATCTATAGCGGGTGTCGTTTAGCAACATCGACAGCCGGAACGAACCCTGTTGAGGGTCGGACATTGTCGTCATCTGATTATCCCTGTGTTCCGGACCTGTCAGAGCGCGACAATCGGCGTCGCTTGTCCGGTTATTTTATTTGTCGCGGTAAGAATAAAAGGCGCGGAGATACTCCGCGCCTTTTGAATTGATTTAACGGAAAGGAGGCGCGTACATCAGGCCGCCATCTGTCCACTGAGCGTTCAGGCCGCGTGCCAGACCGATCGGGGTTTCTTCGCCGATGTTCTTGGCAAAGATTTCGCCATAGTTACCCTGCGAAGCGATGGCATTCTTTGCCCAGGCAGCGTCGAGACCCAGCATCTCGCCCAACGTACCTTCGGCACCCAACAGACGGGCAACCTCTGGGTTGGTTGTGTTTGTTGCCATCTCTTCTACGTTTGCCGATGTCACGCCCAGCTCTTCTGCTGCGATCAGCGCGTAAAGAACCCAACGGGTCAAATCACCCCAGTCGTTGTCGCCGTGACGAACCAACGGGCCCAAAGGCTCTTTGGAAATGATTTCCGGCAAAATGATGTGATCACCAGGAGTTTCAAATGTCGCGCGCGTAGCGGCAAGACCGGACGCGTCGGTGGTGTATGTGTCACACGCACCTGCAAGGTACTGCTGCTGACCTTCTGCGTTTGTCTCGATTGGTACCGGCTCATACGAGATGTTGTTCGCGCGGAAGAAATCGGCGAGGTTAAGCTCTGTGGTGGTACCGGTCTGAATGCAGACGGTCGCACCGTCCAGGTCCTTGGCCGACGAAACGCCCAATGCCTTTGGCACCATGAAGCCTTGACCATCGTAGTAGTTCACACCGATGAAATCGAACTTCAGATCGACGTCACGGGAGAACGTCCAGGTGGTGTTGCGCGCAAGAAAGTCGATTTCGCCAGAGGCCAACGCGGTAAAGCGTGTTTTACCTGTTGTAGGGATGAATTCGACAGCATTGGGATCAGCAAAGATAGCGGCGGCGACAGCGCGGCATACTGCGACGTCGAAACCTTCCCATTCACCATTGGCGTTGGGTGCGGCAAAGCCCACCAGGCCAGTTGTTACGCCACAGTTTAGCTTGCCACGCGCTTTGACATCGTCAAGCGTCGATGCGGCCGCTGCGCCGGCTGCTAGGCCAGCAACTGTTAGCGCACCAAAAAATACGGATTTGTTCATTGTTACCTCTTCCTGATTTTCCGCCACGTTTTTGGGCGGTTCACCCGACACCTTTTGGGTCGGAGATGTTTTGATGGGGTTATCCCCGTCAGTGGAACGGAGTTTGGGCGGATTTAAGCTCGAAGGTCAAGTCAAACTGCCCAAAAAACGCTCGTAATTCTCGGGTTGGCGTATGCTTAGAAATTTATTTGGGCGTGCTCAGGTCAAACATGAACTTAGCGTGAAGAAAGCTAGCCTTTTTCACTGCGCTCAGGGCTTCTGCATCATCATCCAGTCCCCACTGCTCGGCCTGCCATATCTCGTCCAATCGAGAGGCGTCCCATACCGATTCCATCGGGCGCGCATCGTAAGCAGCCGCAAATCCCAACACCAATGACCCGGACAGACTTACCAGATCGTGGAAAGCCGCCAGTTGGAAATCATTCAGCGCATGGGTGCGCGCCGTCAGTTTTTCGACGGCCCCGGCGGCCTGAGGAACATGGATAACGCCGGTGCGCGGCTGCAACCGGGCGTCCAACTCGGCTGTCGCCCAATCCAGATACGGATCCCAGTGGACGCGTTGTCGCTCTACAAGCTCTTGTGGCGCATCCGCCCGGTAACAAAGCAAATCGCAATCTCCGTAGGCTGCCAGCATATCGGCAACCTCGGCATGTTGTATCGCCACCTTGTCGATGGCTGCATTTGCCGTCTTTGTGCATGGCATCGTCGCGGGGTTGATCACCCCTTCCTGCGCCTGCCATTCAGTCGCGATAACCGTGGCCATTTCGTGCGTCGGCACAACCAACGGACGCTTGGCCGGCGTCTTGATCGGTCTTCCGTCAAGCTCTACGGCGAAACCGCCATCCGCTTCCACGACCTTGGCTTCGGTCCAAAACCTCTTTGCCTTCCACTCGCTCACGCCCAATCCTCCTCGAACGGGTCGGCGGGCACATCTGATGGTACCCATTGAAAGGTATCCCATGTGCGCAGCATGTGATCGGGCAGCGGCGCGGTAAGGTTCAGACGCGCCTTGGTCACCGGGTGTTCCAGCGTCAGGGATCGGGCGTGCAAGTGCAGCTTTTTCGAGATGTCGCCCCCCAGTTGCGCGCCCCAGCCATCGCCCATGTTTTCCTGCCCTGAACCACCATATTTACCGTCGCCCACGATCGGATGGCCGATTTCAGCCATGTGAGCCCGCAACTGGTGGGTGCGCCCGGTCACCGGGATCAGAGCCATCCAACAGGTGCGTTTACCCGCTTGGGCCAAGGTCGCGTAATCCGTCGTGGCCCGTTTCGCGCCCTCGGTGGTTTCCATGTCTCTGGGGTGAACGCAGTACATTTTTTCGCCTTCGCCGCGTGCTCCGTGACCAAAGGCCTTGACCAGGCCGAACTTGATTGTACCGTTCCTGGGGTGTGGCACCCCGGCGACTGCGGCCCAATAGATCTTACGCGTCTGACGGTGCCGGAACGACGCGGTCAGATCAGCGGCTATCGCGCGGGTTCGAGCCATGATCAGAACACCTGAAGTGTCCTTGTCCAGACGATGCACAAGCCGGGGTTTTTCGTCCAGGTCGAACATCAACGCATCGGCCAAGGCGTCAACGTGACGGTCCGATTGCCCCGACCCGCCTTGAACCGGCAAACCGGGCGGTTTGTTCAACGCGATGATATGGTCGTCGCGGTAGATCACGCACTCGCGGATGAACTTGGCATCTGCGTCGGAAATGCGTGTGCGTTTGGGCGGCGGCGGTGCCTCGGCGTCGGGTAACGGAGGAATTCTAATCGTTTGCCCCACCTCTAAACGCGTCGAAGCCTTGACCCGCCCGCCATCGACCCGAAGATCGCCCTTGCGGCACATCTTTTCGATAAGCCCTTGTCCGATAAGTGGAAACTTGCGCTTGAACCACCGGTCCAGCCGCTGTTCTCCATCGCCCTCTTCGACGACCAAATGTTGAACCCGGCTCATGCAAATACCCCTCTGGCCACTAACAGGCCCAGCATCAATCCCAGCACCGACAATCCAACGGACAGTGCCACATATATCCCAGCGGACCAGATTTGGCCGCGCTCTATCAATGTCACTGTTTCCAGTGAAAACGACGAAAACGTCGTGAACCCACCCAAGATTCCGGTTGCGACAAACGGATTGAGATGGGCCAGTCCCTTGTGCGCCGCTGTTACCACAAACAGCCCCATGATGAATGATCCAAGGATATTCACCGCGAGCACCGCGACCGGAAACTCCAGAAATCCGAAGACGCGCGTTATCGCGACACCGGACAGATAGCGCAAGGACGCGCCCAACGCGCCCCCCGCTGCAACAAGAGACAGGGTTGAAATCATGTGCGGTCTCTCACGCGTCGCGCAGGAAATGTCAAGTTTTACGGGCCGCTCGAAGCTTTTCGAAATATTCCAGTCGTTTTTTCAGATCGCGCTCGAATCCGCGTTCAACCGGTTGATAGTATCGGGGTCTCTCCATCCCGTCGGGAAAATAGTTCTGACCTGAAAACCCATCCTCGGCGTCATGATCATAAGCATAACCGGCACCGTACCCTTGTTCCTGCATCATCTTGGTTGGTGCGTTCAGAATATGTTTGGGGGGCGGTGCCGACCCGGTATGCTTGGCGGCTTTTCGCGCCGTCTTATACGCCACATAGGTCGCATTCGATTTCGGTGCGAGCGCCAGATACGTCAACGCCTGGGCAAGCGCAAGCTCACCCTCGGGGGACCCAAGCCTTTCGTAGGTTTCCCACGATTGCAGACAGATCACTTGAGCTTGCGGATCCGCAAGTCCGATGTCTTCTACCGCCATACGCGTGATGCGGCGCATCAGATAGCGCGGGTCTTCACCGCCTTCCAGCATTCGCGCCAGCCAATACAGCGCCGCGTCAGGGTCCGACCCTCGAACCGATTTATGCAATGCTGAGATCAAGTTGTAATGCGCGTCGCCGCCCTTGTCATATTGCGCTGCCCTGCGCATCAACCTTGCAGCAAGTGACTTTCCGTCAAGCGGTGTGTCCAGCTTCCACGCGGCAACCTGTTCGATCAGGTTCAACAACGCCCGGCCATCCCCGTCCGCCATTTCAAGCAGGCTTGCGCGGGCCGCACCATCCAGCGGCAAGGGGCGGTCCAGTTCTTGCTCGGCCCGTTGCGCCAAGCGTTCAAGATCCGAAAGCGGCAAGCGTTCCAAGACCAAAACCTGTGACCGGCTCAACAAGGCCGCATTCAGTTCAAACGACGGGTTTTCGGTCGTGGCACCAACCAGCAGTATCGTGCCATCTTCCATATGAGGCAAAAAACCGTCCTGCTGCGCCTTGTTAAACCGATGGATCTCGTCGACGAACAGCAAAGTCCCCTGCCCGTTCCGGTGCCGTATCTTGGCCGCTTCAAAGACTTTGCGCAGTTCAGGGACGCCGCTGAAAATTGCGCTGATCTGAACGAAGTGCAGATCAGTCTCATCGGCCAACAACCGTGCGATGGTCGTTTTTCCGACGCCGGGCGGCCCCCAGAATATCAACGACCCAAGCGACCCTGATGCCAACATCACGGTCAATGGCCCATCAGGTCCCAAAATCTGGCCCTGACCTATCACCTCACTCAATGCCCTGGGGCGCAACCGATCGGCGAGAGGGCGAAACCCGGCCTTTGGCAACGCAGCAGCGTCAGCGTCGAATAAATCGGCCATCCGATCAGGGCCTGAACTGGAAAGACAGGCGCTGCACCCCGCGCTGAACGATCATCGAAACCTGATGGGCTCTTGTCAAATGCTCGCGGACGTCCGAAGGGGACTGCACCTCGCTCCCGTTCACGACCAAAATCACATCCCCGCGCTGCAAACCGATCCGCATTCCGAACGGGCCATTGTCCGTGATCGCTACGCCCTCCACTTCCAACGGCAGTCCCAATTCCTGCAATACGGCCGGATTAATGCGCGCCAGCGCCAATCCGGGTAATAAACTGCGGTCGTCCAGAACCAACGCTTCACGGGCTGGCTGCTCAGGTGCCGCAATCAACGCCACGCTTAGCTGGGCGGAAACACCGTCTCGCAACCGCGTCACCACCGCCTCACGGCCAAGGCCGGTAACGCTCATCCGGTATATCATTTCCGCCGGCGTGTGCACTTCCTTACCATTCACCGCGGTAATGACGTCGCCCACAGCCAGACCTGCGGCCGCAAAAGGGCTGGCCCGATGCATCCCCGAAACGATGATCCCGCCGGGCCGGTCCAACCCCAATGGGGCGGCCATATCGGCACCGACGGGCTGTCCGCTCATCCCGGCCCAGGGGCGCACGAACCGGTCGGCACCTGCCCGCGCCTGCTCCAGGAACGCAGAAATCAAGTTGGCGGGAATTGCAAATCCGATCCCATTGGACCCACCTGATCTGGTCAGGATCGAGGTGTTGATCCCCATCAGCGCTCCTTGCATGTCAATCAGTGCCCCACCCGAATTTCCCGGGTTGATTGGTGCATCCGTCTGAATGAAATACCCCTGACCGTCGCCATTCATCCCGCCTGATCGGGCCAGCCCGGACACAATTCCGCTGCTTACCGTCTGTCCGACACCGAAAGGATTGCCGATCGCCAGGGCCAACTCCCCGACCTCCACCTCATCGCTGTCACGCAAGGGCAAAAACGACAGTCCCTCGACATCGTCGATCTTCAATATCGCCAGATCGCTCTCGGCATCACTCAAGACAACATGTGCGGAAAATTCCCGCCGGTCCGACAGCACCACACGGATATCTGTCGAAACGCCCACCACATGATAGTTGGAGACCACCATCCCGTCACCCGACAAGATCACCCCCGAACCAAGCGAATTCTGAACTTGCGGGCGGTCTGCGTTGGGGTTGCGAAAAAACCGTTCGAAGAACGGGTCAGATTGAAACGGAGTACGCCTGTCTTGCACGATCGAACGGGCATAAATGTTGACGACGGCCGGGGCGGCCTGTCGCACCAAAGGCGCAAAACTCAACTGCATTTGCGCCACCGAACCGGGCACGGTCTCTGCATAGGCTGGCAGCGCGATCAAGGACAGGGCGAATAGAATATGTTTCATGCCCTAGATATGAGCAGCCCTTATCGTCAACGCAACACCCATATTCCAAATGGTAAAAAATCCTCGCCGAAGGCATAAAAGCAAAAAGCCCCTGCCAATGCAGGGGCTTTTTATAAATCAATCAAGGTCCGTTGCTTCAGTCGTCGGCAACTTCATAGGCCGCAACGCGCGCCTTGTCATTTGCGCCTTTCGCGTCCCGATCACGGTCGACGAATTCAATGATGGCCATGGGGGCCATGTCACCATAACGGAAGCCCGCTTTCAGAACACGGACATAGCCACCCTGGCGGTCTTTGTACCGTGGGCCCAGAATGTCGAACAATTTAGCAACATACTGGTCTTGTTTCAGCTTGGAAGCGGCCTGACGGCGGGCGTGCAGGTCGCCGCGTTTCGCCAATGTGATCATCTTTTCGATGATCGGCTTCAATTCTTTTGCCTTGGGCAAGGTTGTTTTGATCTGCTCATGTTCAATGAGCGAGCCCGCCATGTTCGAGAACAACGCCTTGCGGTGTTCGTGTGTACGGTTTAGGCGGCGGTAACCACGTGCGTGACGCATTTTTTTACTCCAACTTAATGCCCTCTACGGGCGGTTTTACTTTGTCCGGCTGGCGTGCGTAGCGCCAACTCTCCTTGGGGCCCCCGTGGCCCAGTCTTGCGCAGGGTGGGGTTTTCACCCCACCGCACGATTGCTTAGAACGAATCCTCGAACTTCTTGGCAAGGTCTTCGATGTTGTCGGGTGGCCAGTCCTCGACGTCCATGCCAAGGTGCAGTCCCATTCCCGACAGCACTTCCTTGATCTCGTTCAAGGACTTGCGACCAAAGTTCGGCGTGCGCAGCATCTCGGCTTCGGTCTTCTGGATCAGATCGCCGATATAAACGATGTTGTCGTTCTTGAGGCAATTTGCGGAACGCACCGAAAGCTCGAGCTCGTCGACTTTCTTGAGCAGCAGCGGGTTGAATTCCAGACCGTCGTCATCATCCTGACGGGACGCGGATTCAGGCTCGTCAAAGTTAACGAAGATACCCAACTGATCTTGCAGGATGCGGGCCGCAAAGGCGACTGCATCTTCCGGCGTGATCGACCCGTCGGTGTCGATCTTCATGGTCAGCTTATCATAATCCAGCACCTGGCCCTCACGGGTAGGCTGCACATCATAAGAAACCTTTTTGACCGGCGAATAGATCGCGTCGATCGGGATCAAACCAATAGGCGCATCCTCTGGCTTGTTCTTGTCTGCGGCGACATAACCTTTGCCAGTGTTTACGGTCAGCTCCATATACACGTCGGCATTATCGTCGAGGTGACAAATCACGTGATCGCGGTTCAGTATCTCGATACCGGCGCTTTCAGAAATATCCCCTGCCGTCACAACGCCCGGGCCCTTCGCCGAAATCGACAGGCGCTTGGGCCCTTCAACTTCCATGCGCAGGGAAACACCCTTGAGGTTCAGGACAATGTCGGTAACGTCTTCGCGGACGCCCGAAACGCTTGAAAATTCGTGCAAAACGTTGTCAATTTGCACGGAAGTGATGGCGGCACCCTGAAGCGACGACATCAGTACGCGGCGCAGCGCGTTGCCCATTGTCAAACCAAAGCCCCGCTCAAGCGGTTCAGCAATCACTGTCGCCTGGCGTGCCGGATCGTTGCCCGGTTTTACGTCCAGTTGCTGTGGTTTGATCAATTCAGCCCAATTTTTGTGGATCATACGTCCCTCCATTCCTGTCCTGCGCCCCATGTCCAAATGGCGAAAGACTCCCGAGGTTTCAAAAAAGCAGTATGGGGCCGCGCGCTGACACGCGACCCCACCGATAACCTATTTCCTTAGACGCGGCGGCGCTTAGGAGGGCGAACACCGTTGTGGGCCATGGGCGTCACGTCACGGATCGACGTGATGTTGAACCCAGCAGCAGCCAACGCGCGCAATGCGCTTTCACGGCCTGAACCGGGACCCTGCACTTCGACCTCGAGCGTTTTCACGCCGTGGTCTTGTGCTTTGCGGCCCACATCTTCCGCAGCCATCTGAGCAGCATAAGGTGTCGATTTACGCGACCCTTTGAAACCCATCGTGCCAGCCGAAGACCATGCGATTGCATTGCCCTGAACGTCAGAGATCAGGATCTTCGTGTTGTTGAAGCTCGAGTTAACGTGCGCAACGCCTGCGGCGATGTTCTTGGAAACCTTACGCTTCGTCTTTGTCTTTTCGCGTGCCATTGGTCAGACCCTCCCTTACTTCTTCTTGCCGGCAATGGCCTTAGCGGGGCCTTTGCGGGTGCGAGCGTTGGTGTGGGTACGCTGACCACGAACCGGCAGGTTACGACGGTGGCGCAGGCCACGGTAGCACCCAAGGTCCATCAGACGCTTGATGTTCATCTGCGTGTCACGACGCAGATCACCTTCTACGGTGAAATTCTCGTCGATATACTCGCGGATCTTCAGGATCTCGGCGTCCGAAAGTTCGTTGATACGACGGGAGGAATCGATTCCGACAGCTTCGCAGATCGTCTCTGCCGAAGAATTGCCGATACCGGTGATATAAGTGAGGGCGATTGGAACCCGCTTTGCAGTCGGGATGTTTACGCCGGCAATACGTGCCACGTGTTATCTTCCTTTTTCGTTGCGGGTCCGTTGCTCCAGACCCTTTTTTCACAACGTGAAGCCCGAGGCGTTAATACCATCGGGCTACAGCTGATCAGGTGTTCATGCGCGGGCTTGATCGTGACCCTTTGCAATTCGATTCTCAAATGAGATACGGCTGGTTATGAGTATTTCGCCGAAGCGTCAACCCACACCCGTCTATCCTGCGGCATTTTATCGGCCGGGATAAGCTGCCAAAGCTGCCAGCACATTATTTGCCATAATCCGCATATCACTTGGGCTAAGGAAAAGACGCGGCCTGTCCGAGGCCACGTCTTAACAATTTCATGTCCAAAATACAGCCTTGTCTATTTTGGATCATCCAGAATGGCTGCGATATCGCCCTGTACGTCGTCGATTTCGGCAAGCCCATCCACCCGTCTCAGAAGCTCGTGCGCATAATAGTAACCAAGCAACGGCGACGTCTTCTTATAGTATTCCATAAGACGGTTGCGCAGGCTTTCTTCGTTGTCATCAGCGCGGCGCTTGAACTCGGTCGACCCACATTTCACGCATTTGCCATCTGCAGGCTGAGGCTTGGTCACGTCGTGATAGACTTCACCACAATTGCCACATGTCGACCGTCCGGCGATGCGCGCGACCAACGCCTCGTCGTTGACGCCAAGTTCAATCACGTGATCCAACGGTTTTCCGGCCGCCTTTAGCAATTCATCCAGCGCAGTGGCCTGCGCCAACGTCCGGGGGAACCCGTCAAAAATGAAGCCGCCATGATCGGTCTGGTCTTCCAGCTTCTCGCGGATCAAGCCGATGACGATCTCGTCGGTGACCAAGTCGCCACGCGCCATGACGTCTGCGACCATTTTACCCATCTCGGTGCCGCTGTCTTTGGCTTCGCGCAGCATATCGCCGGTTGAAAGCTGAACCATGTTGCGCGTCTCGACCAAATGACGCGCCTGAGTTCCCTTACCCGCGCCGGGGGGGCCTAGAAGAATAATGTTCATCGACGTACCGGGCTCCGTTTTTTGCGTGGTTTTCCAGACTTACCCCGCAGCTGTGATCTTTCCAGCAGACCTTCATACTGGTGGGCAAGCAAATGACTTTGTACCTGCTGGATGGTGTCCATGGTGACCGAAACCACGATCAAAACAGAAGTACCGCCGAAGTAGAACGGGATCGCAAACTGGCCTCGCAGGATCTCGGGCAACAGCATCACTGCTACCAGATACGCCGAACCCAGCACCAACACCCTGTTCACAACGTATTCCAGATAATCAGCGGTTTTCTTACCGGGGCGAATACCGGGAACAAAACCATTCTGGTTCTTGAGGTTGTCGGCCACTTCTTCAGGCTTGAAGCTGACGTTGAACGTATAGAAATAGGCAAAAAACACGATCATCAATACGAAGAACAGCAGATACAACGGTTGTCCGGGTCCAAAATTGGCAAGCACGATCGACATGATCGGACCGGTAGAATTCCCCGAAAAGGTGCTGATCGTAATCGGCAAGAGCAACAAAGAGCTGGCGAAAATAGCCGGGATAACGCCCGCCGGGTTGACCTTGATCGGCAAGTGGGACGACCCGCCGTCGTACATCTTTTGCCCAACCTGGCGGCGTGGGTATTGAATGTGAATCTTTCGCAGCGCGCGCTCCATGAAGACCACGAACATGATCGTCACGATCACCATGACCAGAACGCCGACAATCACAGCGGGGCTGATCGCCCCGGAACGCCCGGATGAGAAGAACTGCGCGATTGCGGCCGGAACTTCCGCGATGATGCCGACGAAGATGATAAGAGAAATGCCGTTGCCGATACCGCGGGCGGTAATCTGTTCACCCAGCCACATCAGGAACATGGTCCCGCCAACGAGCGTGATCATGCTTGCGATTCGGAAATACATCCCCGGATCGGCGGCGATATCGCCTGCTTCCAGCGAAACGGCCAGACCATAAGCCTGTAGCGTAGCCAGAGCCACGGTACCATAACGCGTATATTGGTTGATCTTCTTGCGGCCCTGCTCGCCTTCTTTCTTGAGCTGCTCAAGCGAAGGCACCATCGAGGTCATAAGCTGAATGATAATAGAGGCCGAGATGTAGGGCATGATACCAAGGGCGAAAATGCCCATCCGCCCCAACGCGCCACCCGTGAACATGGAAACCATGCCGCCGATGCCCTGCCCTGCACTTTCCATAAACTGGCGAAGGGCGGTGCCGTCAATTCCGGGGACCGGAATGAAGGTGCCAAGGCGATAAACGATCAACAAACCCAGTGTAAACAAAATCCGGTTGCGCAGGTCTGTCGCCTTACCCAACGCGGACCAACTGGTGTTGGCGGCCATACTTTCGACGGCTGATACCATTGTAGAGGCTCTTTCTTTGCAAAAACGCCGCCCGAGCCGTTTTCCGGCGGGCGGCATTTGGGAAAACTCGATTGTCTATGTAAGCGGGTCGTCGCCCGCTCACAAGCCAAAAGGCTAAGGTTACGCGTTTGCGTCAGCCGCCACAGGTGTAGAAACAGTCAGCTTGCCGCCGGCCTTTTCTACTGCCTCGATCGCTGACTTGGATGCGCCGGAAACCTGCAAGTCGACTTTGGCGGAAAAGTCGCCCTTTGCCAGAACGCGGATACCGTCCAGTTTGCGGCGCACAAGACCGGATGCAATCAAGGCATCTTCAGTAATCGCGGCAGAACCATCGATCTTTTTCGCGTCGATGAATTTCTGGATCAGGCCCAGGTTTACAACGGCGTAGGATTTACGGTTCGGCTTGGTAAAGCCACGCTTGGGCAGACGCTGGTACAAGGGCATCTGACCGCCTTCGTAGCCGTTGATCGCCACACCCGAACGGGATTTCTGACCTTTGATACCACGGCCACCCATTTTACCGGTGCCGGAACCCGGACCACGGCCAACGCGCTTGCGCTTCTTGGTGGCACCTTCGTTATCAGACAGTTCATGCAGTTTCATGTCGCTTCTCCTTTTGCCGGATGTGACCCCCAGCGACGGGAGTGGTCAAACGCGGCGTTTCATGATTCTTGTGGCAATTACTGGCCACTGGGGGCGTATAGCCATCCCCAGCGAAGTAATCAAGCCGTGAAGGTGTCGTGAGCCACACCGGTCCGCCGTTCCCCCAAAGCGGTCGGGTCATCAGGCTTGTAAAAGAGGTATCAGTGACAGTGGACCGGCTGAGATCCACCATGGCAGCACTTGCCGGGGGGTGATGATTTTCTACATCCCCCGCCATGTTCAATGTTCGTGGCGGGATTGGAAATCATCATTGATGAGGCAGCATTCACGGGAAGGCCAACCATGTTGATCAGAACAAAGAAAGAAAAAGAGCCAAATGCGATTCTCATCACCTACATTCCTTGCTTATAAGTGTGAATGCATATTGCAACACAACCTATAGGTTAAAGCGATGTTAACTGAAGTCAAAGCATCTCCCTCAACAAAACGCCCCGCAGTTTCCTGCGAGGCGTTTAATCTAATTGCCCGAATTACAAAAAATCGAACCCTGTGCTAAGGCAACGGCCGTTTAGCCTTTTTCCTCAACGATCTCCACCATGTGAGAGATCGAGCGGATCATGCCGCGGACGGAAGGTGTGTCTTCCAGCTCGCGTACACGGTGCATTTTGTTAAGGCCCAAGCCGATCAGCGTAGCACGCTGTTTGGCGGGGCGACGGATTGGCGAACCAACCTGCTTGATCACGATAGTCTTGGCCATGATTACGCCTCCTCAGCCAATTGTGCGGACGATTCAACATGGTCGTCACGCTTTGGCAGGATGTCGGCAACCTTCTTACCGCGACGCTGAGCGACAGCGCGTGGGGAAGATTCTTTCTTCAAGCCGTCCATTGTGGCGCGGATCATGTTGTATGGGTTCTGCGAACCGATGGACTTGGACACAACGTCCTTGATGCCCAGCATTTCGAAAACGGCACGCATTGGACCACCGGCGATGATACCGGTACCTTCTGGCGCTGTCCGCATAACCACTTTACCGGCACCATGGCGGCCTTCCATGTCGTGGTGAAGTGTCCGGCCTTCGCGCAGCTGAACGCGGATCATCTGGCGCTTGGCCTGCTCTGTGGCTTTGCGAATGGCTTCAGGAACCTCTTTCGCTTTACCTTTGCCAAAGCCTACGCGGCCTTTCTGGTCGCCAACGACGACGAGTGCGGCGAAGCCAAAGCGCTTACCACCCTTAACGGTCTTGGAAACGCGGTTGATCGCGACTAGGCGGTCGGCGAATTCAGGGGTTTCGTCGCGTTGGTTGCGGCGGTTACCACCTCGGTTGTCATCTCTTGCCATGCGGCATCATCCTTTTGGGTTCGGCGCTTGCGCGCGTCATTTTGTCAATCCTGGTGGGTCCCCTGAAGGCCCCCGGATCATCGAGGCGGCACGTAATCGGCGCCGCCTGCTCTAAGTTAGATCTTCAGGCCGCCTTCGCGGGCTGCGTTTGCCAAAGCTTTGACCTTGCCGTGGAACAGAAAGCCGCCCCGGTCAAAGTACGCCTCGGTCACACCGGCTTTGATCGCGCGATCGGCAATTGCCGTCCCGACTTTAGCCGCTGCTTCGACGTTGTTCTTTCCAACAACACCCAGATCTTTTTCGAGCGACGAAGCAGAAGCCAAAGTGACCCCGTTTACGTCGTCGATCAGCTGGGCGCTGATGTTTTTGTTCGAACGGTGAACGGAAAGGCGAAGACGCCCTGCGTTGACCCGGCGAAGTTTGTTCCGAACGCGCAGGCGGCGTTTCAGAAACAGTTGTCTTTTGCTGTTTGCCATCTGAGCTATCCTTACTTCTTCTTGCCTTCTTTGCGGAAGATGAACTCACCCTTATAGCGGATGCCTTTGCCCTTGTAGGGCTCTGGTTTACGCCAAGCGCGAATGTTCGCAGCGACTTGACCAACAAGCTGTTCGTCAATGCCTTCAACCACAATCTCGGTCTGTTTCGGTGCTGTGACTGTCACACCGGCTGGCGGGACATAGTCAACGTCATGCGATAGACCCAGGTTCAGTTTCAAAGTGTTGCCGTTCATGGCAGCACGATAACCAACACCCTGGATCTCAAGCTCTTTCTTGAAACCGTCGCTGACGCCGGTAACCAGGTTACGCACCATGGTGCGGCTCATGCCCCACTGCTGACGCGCGCGCTTGGATTTACCGCGTGGTGTGATGGTGACCACGTTGTCTTCAACGGTCAATGTAACGTCATCAGTGGCTTTGAAGGAACGGGTTCCCTTCGGGCCTTTGACTTCGATGGTCTGGCCGCTGACGGATGCTGAAACACCGCTTGGCAGGTCGACCGGTTTTTTACCAATACGAGACATTTTGCTCTCCTTAGAATACGGTGCAGAGCACTTCGCCGCCAACGTTGGCGTGCCGTGCATTCTGATCCGACATCACACCCTTCGGGGTGGAGACAATCGACACACCGAGGCCCTGACGGACAACGGGAATGTCATGTACGCCCATGTAAACGCGACGACCGGGCTTGGAAACCCGCTTCAACTCACGAATTACAGGTTCGCCCTCGTAGTACTTGAGGCTGATTTCGAGTGCGGGATGGCCGTCGGTGCCCGTGACCTTTTCATAGCCACGGATGTAACCTTCGTCCGCAAGCACATCCAGCACCCATGCACGCAGCTTGGAGGCTGGGGTCATGACTGTGGATTTACCGCGCATCGAAGAGTTACGGATGCGTGTCAGCATATCTGCGATAGGATCGTTCATGTGATGCGCTCCTTACCAGCTCGACTTGACCATGCCGGGGATTTGGCCGCTTGAGCCAAGATCCCGCAACGCGATCCGCGAAATTTTCAGTTTACGATAATAAGCGTGTGGGCGGCCTGTCAGCTGGCAGCGGTTGTGCAGACGCACAGCGCTGGAGTTGCGAGGCAGCTTTGCCAGCTTCAGGGAAGCGCGGAAACGCTCTTCCATCGGCTTGGATTCGTCGCTTACGATCTCTTTCAAGGCGGCACGCTTTGCAGCGTACTTCTTGACCAGTGCTTCGCGCTTCTTTTCGCGCTCGATCATGGATTTCTTAGCCATATCTAAATCCTTCCCGCGCTTATGAGTTGAAGGGCATGTTGAATGCTTTCAACAATGCCTTCGCTTCAGCGTCGGTTTTCGCCGTGGTGGCGATCACGATGTCCATTCCCCAGGTTTCATCCACTTTATCAAAGTCGATTTCCGGGAACACGATGTGCTCTTTCAAGCCCATGGCATAGTTGCCACGGCCGTCGAAGCTCTTGCCGTTGATGCCGCGGAAGTCGCGGATACGAGGCATTGCAATCGTGATCAGACGATCCAGGAATTCATACATCCGGTCACCGCGCAGGGTTACTTTCGCACCCAACGGCATTTCTTCGCGGACGCGGAAACCAGCAATGGATTTCTTGGCAATGGTTGTCATGGCCTTTTGACCAGCAATCGTTGTCAGATCTTCCTGAGCGGATTTGGCTTTCTTGCTGTCACGGACAGCTTCAGCACCACAGCCGATGTTCAGAACGATTTTGTCCAGACGAGGGATCTGCATTTCGTTCTTGTAGCTGAACTCTTCCTTGAGAGCGGCACGGATCGTGTCGTTGTAAACGCCCTTCAGGCGGGGTGTGTAAGTTGCGTTATCAAGCATCGATCACGTCCCCCGTGGTTTTTGCGAAGCGGACTTTCTTGTCGCCCTCAACCTTGAATCCGACACGTGTTGCTTTGCCGTTGGCATCAACCAGCGACAGGTTGCTCAGGTCGATCGGCATCGCCTTGGGAATACGACCGCCCTGCGACGTCTGGGACTGACGCGTGGCGCGGATTGCCATGTTGATACCATCTACGATTGCTTTGTTGGCCTTAGGGTCAACGGACGAGATCGATCCCGTCTTGCCCTTGTCCTTGCCAGCAAGCACGATGACTTTGTCACCTTTGCGAAGTTTAGCAGCCATTACAGCACCTCCGGCGCAAGCGAAATAATCTTCATGAAGTTTTTGGCGCGCAGTTCGCGAACAACTGGTCCGAAGATACGTGTACCTACGGGCTCGTTGTTGTTGTTCAGGATTACGGCGGCGTTACGATCGAAACGGATGGCTGTGCCATCATCACGACGAACTTCCTTGGCAGTGCGAACGACGACGGCTTTACGCACGTCACCCTTTTTCACACGACCGCGAGGGATGGCTTCCTTGACCGACACGACGATGATGTCGCCGACGGATGCGTATTTACGCTTGGAACCACCCAGTACCTTGATGCACTGAACACGGCGCGCGCCGCTGTTGTCAGCAACATCCAGGTTGGTCTGCATCTGGATCATTTGGTTTCTCCCGACCTTCTGGGGGGCGATGCGTGCCCGTACCCCAGGGTTTCGATTATATTGGTCAGCTGATAATCAGCTTCTCGTCCGTGCCTTTGACCCCTCTCCCCGCTAGAGTCAAGGGAAAGAGGTATCGGCGCGTCCAAGTTGTACCTTAAGCCTCGGCGGCTTGCAGTACTTCCCAACGCTTGGTTTTCGACTTTGGTGCACATTCGATGATGCGAACGCTGTCGCCCACCTTGAATGTGTTGTTCTCATCGTGCGCCCGGTATTTCTTGGACTTACGGATGGTTTTCTTCAGAACCGGGTGTGTAAAGCGACGCTCTACGGAAACGGTTACTGTTTGCTCGTTGGCATCGCTTGTCACGGTGCCTGTCAGGATACGTTTGGGCATACTCTCAGGCTCCTATTATTCAGCAGAAGCCGCAGCAGCGGCTTTCTGATTGAGAACGGTTTTAACACGTGCGACGTCACGCTTGACGGTCTTCAAACGCGCAGGGTTTTCCAACTGGCCGGTGGCTTGCTGAAAGCGCAGGTTGAAGGATTCTTTTTTCAGGTTAACAAGCTCATCGCGGAGTTGATCCGGCGTCTTGTCGTGCAGTTCCTTGGCGTTCATCGCCTGTTCCTTTCGACATCACCAGTAGGCCCCTTATGGGTGACCATGATTCTGGTGGAGTTCATGTGAAAGGTTCCTCTATAGCCGTAGCACACGAATGGCAAGTAACCTTTGCGCAAAACCTATCGCCACCCTGTCCCGCCTCCTGTAAGAGATGCCACATGTCACAAATAGATTCCCTTTTCGTCACCCGCCTGTACCGCGCGCCCTTGTCCGAACACGGCAAGCCCGTCGATCCGTCAGAGCTTTCGGCCGCGTGCCTGTCCATCGCCGAAGATGACGAGGCCGGACAGGAATGGTGCGACCAAAACGATTTCCCCGGCTATACAAGCTATGCGTCGCTTACCGACCTACCTTGGCGCTTTCCCATCTTCAAGACGGTGAAAAAGTCGCTGGACAAACACGTCCAAGCCTTTGCCAAGGACTTGGCATTTGATCTGGACGGTCGAAAGTTGAAGCTAGAGGACATCTGGATAAACATCCTTCCCGAAGGCGGTATCCACACCGCGCATATTCACCCGCATTCGGTAATTTCCGGCACGACCTATGTGGCGATGCCCGAAGGCACCAGTGCGCTCAAGTTCGAAGACCCGCGCCTGCCGATGATGATGGCAGCCCCCGGCCGTTTGAAAGACGCTCCGAAAGAAATGCGTCAGTTCGTCTATGCCAAGCCGGTCGTCGGGGATGTGTTGCTGTGGGAAAGCTGGCTGCGCCACGAAGTACCGATGAACATGGCCGAAGAGGACCGCATCTCGGTGTCGTTCAACTACGCCTGGGGTTAACCCCGTTTGGGCGGCGTTGCCTTGCGCGCCGCCTCTTGCTCTTTGATCGCGGCCTTTTCCTCTTTGGTCAGCTTATTGCCCCACTGATTGTTGGACAGACCCAGATCATCCGGCATCGGCTTGGTCTTGCCCTTCTTGATGGTGCCACCTTTGTTAAGGAACTGTTGAATGAGATCTTGGTCGGTGGTGGGCTTAGGCACTTGCTTCATGGGGGTGACCTTTGTCTGGGGGGTGGTCTTCCCATCACCTTAGACCCACTGACCTGCCTTGGCCAGTAAGCGCGACAGCCTGCTCGGTTCGTCGCGACCCGATCAAAGGGTGAGTGAAAAAGTCTTCCTCGGCGCGCCGACGTCCAGAACTCTGACTTTTGAAACGGCAATGGCAGTTTCAGAAGGAAAACGCTCGACCATTTAGTTTGATCGAAAGCCCCCGCATGTCTCAAACAACCCGCTTTGGGCATTGGACTATCTTCGCACGCTTTATTCGCACCCCATAGGTCACGCCGTTTGAGAAGGCTTGTCGTGCTATTTTTGAAAGCCACAATTTTTCATGTTCAAGATAACCCCTGAAAATTGGCGTTCATAAACTTCGACTGCTATTTCCGTCTAAAAGTAGAAAACCCCCCGCTGATCACTCAGCGGGGGGTCTTTTTCGCGGGGACGGGACAGGCAGTTCTTTGAACTATCTCGGTTCCGTGACAACTGTTCCGGCTTTGGCCGGAGCGTTGGTTACCAGTCCTCGCGGACCACTACCCGTGTTTTGATTGGCAGCTTCATCGCGGCCAGACGCAGGGCTTCGTGCGCAACGTCTTCACCGACACCGTCGATTTCGAACATCACACGGCCCGGCTTCACGCGGCATGCCCAGTAATCAACGGAACCTTTACCTTTACCCATACGGACTTCGGTAGGCTTCGATGTGACTGGCAGATCCGGGAAAATCCGAATCCAGACACGACCTTGACGCTTCATGTGACGCGTCATGGCACGACGTGCGGCTTCGATCTGACGTGCTGTAACCCGCTCGGGCTCCAACGCTTTCAGGCCAAATGTACCAAAGTTCAGGTCAGACCCGCCCTTTGCCAGACCCTTGATCTTGCCTTTGTGCTGCTTGCGGAATTTCGTACGCTTTGGTTGTAGCATCTTTCATTCCCCCTTTAACGCCGACCGCCGGCACCGCGTGGTGCTGGTCCGTCTTGCATTTCTTGTGCCTTGCGGTCACGTGCAGCCGGGTCATGTTCCATGATCTCGCCTTTGAAGATCCAGGTCTTGATCCCGATGATGCCGTAAGCAGTTGACGCTTCAACGTGCGCATAATCGATGTCGGCACGCAGAGTGTGAAGCGGCACGCGGCCTTCACGGTACCATTCGGTACGCGCGATTTCTGCACCACCCAGACGGCCAGCAACGTTTACACGGATACCAAGGGCACCCATACGCATGGCGTTCTGAACCGCACGCTTCATGGCGCGACGGAAAGAGACCCGGCGTTCCAGCTGCTGTGCGATGGATTCACCAACAAGGGCTGCGTCCAGTTCTGGCTTGCGAACTTCAACGATGTTGAGGTGCAGGTCAGACTTGGTGATCTTGGCGATTTTCTGACGCAGACCTTCGATGTCTGCACCTTTTTTACCAATGATCACACCGGGGCGTGCTGTGTGGATCGTGACACGGCACTTCTTGTGTGGGCGTTCGATGATCACACGGGCGATACCGGCCTGTGCACATTCTTTCTTGATGAAGGCACGGATGGCAAGGTCTTCGAGAAGAAGATCACCATAATCCTTCGTATCGGCGTACCAGCGGCTGTCCCAGGTGCGGTTGACCTGAAGACGCATACCGATCGGGTTAACTTTATTACCCATTATGCTTGCTCCTCAACTTGACGCACGACGATCGTGATTTCCGAAAACGGCTTGATGATCTTGCCGAAACGGCCACGCGCACGTGGACGACCACGCTTCATGATCAGGTTCTTGCCAACGTAAGCTTCGGCAACGACCAGTTCATCCACGTCAAGGTTGTGGTTGTTTTCGCCGTTCGCAATGGCGGACTGAAGGCACTTCTTCACATCCTGTGCGACCCGCTTTTTCGAGAAGGTCAGGTCCGTCAGGGCCTTTTCTACCTTCTTGCCACGGATCATTGCGGCGACGAGGTTCAGTTTCTGCGGGCTTGTGCGAAGCATGCGCAGTTTTGCACGGGCTTCGTTGTCGGCCACGCGGCGGGGATTTTTATCCTTGCTCATGGCTTATTTCCGCTTCGCTTTTTTGTCGGCTGCGTGACCATAATAGGTGCGAGTTGGCGAATATTCACCAAACTTCTGACCGATCATTTCTTCGCTGACGTTTACTGGGATATGCTTGTGACCATTGTACACACCGAACGTCAAGCCAACAAACTGTGGCAGGATCGTTGAACGGCGCGACCAGATCTTGATCACTTCGCTACGACCGCTTTCGCGGGAGGCTTCGGCCTTCTTGAGGACATAAGAGTCAACAAAAGGACCTTTCCATACTGAACGAGACATCTATTAACGCCCCTTCTTCTTGGCGTGGCGCGAGCGTAGGATAAGCTTGCTGGACGCTTTGTTCTTGTTCCGGGTTTTTGCACCCTTAGTCGGCTTGCCCCAAGGCGTAACAGGGTGGCGACCACCCGATGTACGGCCTTCACCACCACCATGTGGGTGATCGATCGGGTTCATAACAACACCACGTACCGAAGGGCGGATGCCCTTGTGACGCATGCGGCCCGCTTTACCGTAATTCTGGTTGGAGTTGTCAGGGTTCGATACGGCACCAACGGTGGCCATACATTCCTGACGCACCAGACGCAGTTCGCCCGAGGACAAACGGATCTGAGCGTATCCACCATCACGGCCTACGAACTGTGCATAGGTACCGGCGGCGCGTGCGATCTGGCCGCCCTTGCCTGGCTTCATTTCGATGTTGTGAACGATTGTACCGATAGGCATGCCCGAGAATGGCATAGCGTTACCAGGCTTGATATCGGCCTTGGCCGAAGCAATGACCTTGTCGCCGACAGCAATACGCTGCGGTGCAAGGATGTACGCCTGTTCGCCATCTTCGTACTGGATCAGTGCGATGAATGCGGTCCGGTTAGGGTCATATTCGATCCGTGCGACAACCGCGGACATGTCCAGCTTGTTGCGCTTGAAATCGACGATACGGTAAAGGCGCTTTGCCCCACCGCCTGTGCGACGCATTGTGATCCGTCCGGTGTTGTTCCGTCCGCCCGATTTGCTAAGACCCTCTGTGAGGGCCTTGACTGGGCGACCTTTCCAAAGCTCCGAACGGTCGATCAGTACCAGCCCGCGCTGGCCTGGCGTCGTCGGTTTATACGACTTGAGTGCCATGTTCTCTGTCTTCCGTTTTGCTTGGCCCCGACGTCGCTGTGATGACGCCGAGATGGTTATAGGGCCCCGAAGGTCCCAAATTATATTGATACGGGCGGATTATCGTCTGCCCCATCAGCGCGCGTCAGGCCGACATGATCGACCGTACCGCAAAACAACACAGCCCCGGACGAATCCGGGGCGATGCCGATGGGGTCGTTTAGGGGAGGATGAGGCAAGCGTCAAGGCGCTAGGCCGCATTAGTCGCTGCGCATGGCCCGTTCGTGCAATACCCCGCCGTGAATGCCCGCTATCGCGCTGTCAAAAGCTACTGTGCCGCAGTCTCACTGCACGCCTATGACGCCAGTTGCCGCACCTTGTATGCCATGCTTTCGACAGACGGGTCGGCAGCTTTTGGGATAATGCGGTAGAACGCGTTCACCATACAAAACAGAGCAAACCCCAACAGACCGATACAAAGCAAAATTACCAGGATATTCCCGAATGCCTGGTCTTTGAGCCAATCAAACGCAGTACCAAGGCCCCCGGCCCCCGACGAATTGGAGCTTAGTCCGGAATACGCGATCAGACCGCCGATGATCATCACCGCCGCGCCTTGCGCTGCCAAGCCCGCCCTCAACAGAAAGTTCCAGTGCATCGTAAAATGGTTGGCCTGAAGGTGGTCACGGTAGTTCTGCGATATTGCCTTGTAAAAATAGTATATTCCCGTCGCGACAGTGAGCAGACCAGCGATAGTCACTACCCACGAACCCAACGTGCTTTGCATGAAATCAGACAGGAGTTTCTGCCCCTGAGATCCGGAGGAAGCATATCCCAAAGCGGTGATCGCGATAACCCCAATCGCCGCGTGTACAACCCCGGTGACCACCATACCAATTCGGGCGATGATACCTTTTGCCGACGTGCCGTAAGCCTCCAGATCCCAGAAGCTGTCAATCAGGCGCCATACGGCATAGGCGAAAAGCCCTACGGCGATTACGATTATCGTTATTACACCAACTGGACCATCCAAAGACTGCATGGCCGATTTGGTGCCTTCGGCCTCACCGCCTTTGAAGATGGACCAAAGCGACACGCCGGCAACAACCAGATAGACCAGAGAGCGGCCTGCGTATCCCGCCCGCATGATCGGCACGGCCCAGGCAAAGTCCTGCGGATCAACATCGTCAAGGTTCTTGGCATGTTTGAATCGGGAGGCGGCTGCATTGCGGTCGGTTTTTGTCATCGTTCGCCCTATCTGGAAAAGCCGACCAGTACCAACGGGCCCCTAGGTGACGCCGCAGTCTCAAGTCACAAGTTCGTTTTTAGCAAACGCAGTTTTGCCATGAATGGTTCCCCATACTTTGGATATAGCTCGTGTAAATGAAACCGCGGCCGCGTCTGCGCCGGTGCGCGACGCGAGGGCGGTGCATTGATTACCGTAGACACACCAAAACGAAAAAAGGCCCCCCGCATGTTGCGAAGGGCCTTCTAATTCGGTCGATCCAGGGTTGGTTTACAGCCCGGTGCTCACGTCGATGGAGTTACCCTCTTCGAGCGTGACATAAGCCTTTTTGACGTCTTTCCGACGGCCCATCTGGCCACGGAAACGCTTTGCCTTGCCCTTGGTGATGGAGGTGTTCACAGCCTTCACCTTTACGCCAAAGAGAGCCTCGACAGCTTCTTTGATCATGGGCTTGTTGCTCGCCATCGTGACTTCGAAAACGACGGCGTTGTGTTCAGACGCCATTGTCGCTTTTTCGGTGATGATCGGCTTGCGGATCACATCGTAATGTTGGTGCTTGGTGCTCATTTCAAACGGGCCTCCAGTGCTTCGATCCCCGCCTTGGTGATAACAAGTGTATCACGCTTGAGGATGTCATAGACGTTTGCACCCATCGTTGGCAGGATATCCAGCCCTTCGATGTTGCGCGCGGCTTGCAAGAAGTTTTCGTTCACAGACGCGCCGTCAATGATCAAAGCGCGTTTCCAGCCGAGGTTTTTAACCTGCTTGGCCAGTGCTGCGGTTTTCCCATCGGATGTAACATCGTCGATGATAACCAGGTTGCCGGTCTTTGCCTTCGAAGACAAAGCGTGGCGCAGACCCAGTTTGCGGAACTTCTTGGTCAGTTCATGGCCGTGGCTACGTGGGGTTGGACCCTTGTAGATACCACCCGAACGAAAGATCGGTGCAGAACGTGCGCCGTGGCGTGCGCCGCCGGTGCCTTTCTGGCGATAGATCTTCTTGGTCGAATAGCTGACCTCGGACCGTGTCTTGACCTTGTGCGTACCCTGCTGCGCGTTGTTACGCTGCCAGCGGACGACACGGTGCAGAATGTCGGCGCGTGGCTCAAGACCGAACAGGGCCTCGTCCAGGTCTACCGAACCGGCTGCGCCGCCGTCGAGTTTGATGACATCAAGTTTCATTCGTCACCTTCCTTCTTGGTCTCGTCCAAAGTCTCGCTTTGATCACCAGCTTCGGCTTTGTCCGAGTCAATGGATGCTTCGGCTTCCGCAAGTGCTGCGGCTTCCGTTGCGGCTTGCTCTTCAGCCAAACGCTTGGCTTCTGCTTCGGCCTCTGCCGCTGCTGCGGCGGCGGCTTCTTCAGCGGCTTTGGAAGCTTTTTCGGCGGCGGAGCGCAGAGCGGCAGGTACGATTGCGCTGTCTGGGAACGGCTTCTTCACCGCGTCCTTAACAGTCACCCAGCCACCTTTCGACCCAGGTACGGCACCTTTGACCATGATCAAACCACGTGCGCTGTCGGTTTTGACAACTTCGAGGTTCTGAGTGGTGACACGGGCAGCACCCATGTGACCGGCCATTTTCTTGCCTTTGAAAACCTTGCCTGGATCCTGACACTGACCTGTCGAACCGTGCGAACGGTGCGAGATCGAAACACCGTGTGTCGCACGCAGACCGCCAAAGTTGTGGCGTTTCATCGCACCGGCAAAACCTTTACCGATGGAGGTGCCTGCAACGTCAACATACTGACCAGCAAAGTAATGGTCGGCGATGATTTCTTCGCCGACATTCAACATGGCTTCGGGGTCAATGCGGAATTCCGCAACCTTGCGCTTCGGTTCAACCTTTGCCGCAGCAAAGTGACCACGCATAGGTGCCGATGTCCGTTTAACCTTGGCTGTACCCGCGCCGAGCTGAACCGCTGTGTAGCCGTCCCGTTCGATGGTACGCTGAGCCACAACCTGAAGTTTGTCGAGCTGAAGAACGGTCACAGGAATCTGCTTACCGTCTTCCATGAACAAACGGGTCATGCCCATCTTTTTTGCAATAACGCCTGAGCGCAACATATTATTACCCTCCTACGCTTATGACTGCAGCTTGATCTCGACGTCCACACCAGCGGCCAGGTCGAGCTTCATCAGCGCATCCACGGTCTGGGGGGTCGGATCAACGATATCCAGCAGACGCTTGTGCGTGCGGATTTCGAACTGGTCACGGGATTTCTTGTCAACGTGGGGGCCACGTAGAACAGTGAATTTTTCGATCTTGTTCGGCAGCGGAATCGGGCCGCGAACAGAGGCACCGGTACGCTTTGCGGTGTTGACGATCTCTTGTGTGGACGCATCCAACACACGATAATCAAACGCCTTCAGCCGGATGCGGATGTTTTGGCTTTGTGCCATATGTCATCATCCCTCATTGGGAGGTGAAACGAAGAGGAAGAGACGCCTCATCACGGCCCTTCATTGCGTTTTGTCGTAAATCAAACGGGGCACGTAAAAACGCGCCCCGCTGAGACTTGGGCTCTATAGGAGGAGTCGCGGGCTATGGCAAGGGGGAAAGCATAAACCCGGGCTGATTTCCGCAACACTGCATACGCACCAAAATGGCGCTTAACCGTTTCGCGTAATCAAAACCAATAACCAGAAAAGCCGCCCCCTCTCGGGGACGGCTTTCGTATCTTCAACCGGCGGTGAGATGTCTCACCGAAGCGGCTTATTCGATGATCTTGGACACAACGCCCGCGCCAACGGTGCGGCCGCCTTCGCGGATCGCAAAGCGCAGACCGTCTTCCATCGCGATTGGAGCGATCAGTTCCACGTCGAATTGCAGGTTGTCGCCTGGCATGACCATTTC